>CAYTMV010000092.1:0-7235 GCA_964439015.1 uncultured Gemmobacter sp. | reverse complement strand
CCGCCCATCGCCTCCATGATCTGGATCTGGGTCGCGGTATTGGTCACATGGTCCGCACCGCGCACGATATGGGTCACGCCCATGTCGATGTCGTCGACCGAGGACGCAAAGGTATACAGCACCTGCCCATCCGCCCGGATCAGCACCGGGTCCGAGACCGAGGCCGCGTCGATCGACACCGGGCCGATGATGCCGTCATTCCACTCGATCCGGGTCTGGTTCAGCAGAAAACGCCAATAGCCATCACGCCCCTCGGCGCGCAGACGGGCCTTGTCCTCGTCGCTGAGGTTCAGGCCCGCGCGGTCATAGACCGGCGGTTTGTGCATGTTCAGCTGTTTCTTGCGCTTCAGGTCCAGCTCGGTCGGCGTCTCGAACACTTCATAAAACCGGCCCTTGGCCTTGAGGTTCTCGGCCTCTTCGCGATACCGGTCCAGCCGCAGCGACTGCTTCTCGACCCGGTCCCAATGCAGGCCCAGCCATTCCAGATCCTGCATGATCCCGTCGGCATATTCCTGTCGCGAGCGTTCCTGATCGGTATCGTCAAGGCGCAGGATGAACTGGCCGCCGGTCTTGCGGGCGATCAGGTAGTTCATCAGCGCGGTGCGCAGGTTGCCCACATGGATGAAACCGGTGGGCGAGGGGGCAAAGCGGGTGACAGTGGTCATGGGCATATCTCCGAAGACCGTTTCCCTTGGCACGGGCCGGGGGATTTGTCCACTGGCGCTCTGGTGCGGCGGGCGGGTTGGGGATAGGCTTCGGGCCATGACCCGGATGGACCCTGCGGCGCTTGCCCCCGACCTCGCGTTGATCGAACAGCTGGCCCGCGATGCGGTTCTGGCCCTGCCCGAACCATGGCGCAGCCCCGCCACCGCCGTGGTGTTGCGGGTCGAGGATTTCCCTCCCGAAGACGTGTGCGCCGCCATGGACGTCGAAGACCCGTTCGAGTTGACCGGGCTGTACGAGGGAACCCCGCTGACCGAGCGGTCTGTGATGGATCAGCCTTGGCAGCCGGATGTGGTCTGGCTGTTTCGCCGGCCGATCCTCGATGAATGGGCAGGGCGTGGCGATGTCTCGCTGGCCGAATTGGTGACCCATGTGGTGGTGCATGAGTTTGCCCATCACTTCGGCTGGTCGGATGCCGACATCGCCGTGATCGACCCTTGGTGGGAGTAACGCACAACCTCCTGTGCGCGGGTGCGCAGCCCCTCACCGGGGCGTGATTGGGACTGGGGCCGCGGCGCATTATCCTGTGTTCCTACAGCTTGTAGGAGGACCCCTCGATGACGACGCCGACCCTGACCCGCCGCGCCGCGCTGACGGCGGTTGCCGCGATGCCCGCCGCGCTTGCCCTGCCTGTGGCCCCCGCCCGTGCGGCTGCGCCGATGCAGACCGGCGGCAATGCGCCATTCCACCGTTTTCGGCTGGGCGAGATGGAGGTGACGACCCTGCTGGCCGGCTCGCGTCTGAACGACACCCCGCGTGAGATCTTTGGCCTGAATGTCGATGACGCCACCTTTGCCGCGGCGTCAGACGCTGCCTTCATCCCCAGCGACAAGGCGATGAACTTTTTCACACCGACGCTGGTCAATACCGGCGCGCAGCTGATCCTGTTCGATACGGGCCTTGATCCCGCGGGCATCACCGCGGCGCTGGCTGCGGCGGGTTATACCCCCGATCAGGTCGATCTGGTTGTGCTGACGCATATGCATGGCGACCATATCGGCGGGCTGGCGGGCGAGGCTGGCCCCACTTTTGCCAAAGCCAGTTATGTCGCCGGTGCTGCCGAGCATAACCACTGGTCCGGCACCGACAACGAGGGATTTGCGGCCAAGGTCAAACCGCTGTCCGACCGGACCACGATGCTGGAGGATGGTGGCACCGTCGCGCCGGGCATCACCGCCATGCTGGCCGCAGGTCATACCCCCGGCCATATGGTCTTCCAACTGGAAAGCGCGGGCCAGCGGCTGCTGTTGGGCGCTGACATGGCCAACCATTACGTCTGGTCCCTCGCCCATCCTGATTGGGAGGTGCGCTATGACATGGATAAGGCGCAGGCTGCTCAGACGCGCCGCCGCCTGTTGGGGATGCTGGCGACCGACCGCGTGCCGTTCATCGGCTATCACATGCCTTTCCCGGGTGTGGGATTTGTAGAAGTTGTGGGCGACGGCTTTCGCTTCGTGCCGCACAGCTATCAGATGATGCTGTAAGGGGGGCAGGGCGCGCGGGGATACCCCGCGCGCCGTATGTTCAGGCCAGTCCGTTCAGGCGAGTTTTGCTGCGATCTCGACCAGACGGCGCGTCTGGTGGGCGATCGCGGCGCGGGCTTTGTCGTCAAACTCCTTGCCGGCAATATGGCCATAGCCATAGGGATTGCCCCCTGCCTCGGAGATCGCGCTGTCTGTGTAGCCAGGCGCCACGATCACCGAACCCCAATGCAGGAAGGATGTGTAAAGACCAAGCACCGTTGGCTCCTGCCCGCCATGGGCGTTTTGCGCCGACGACATGGCGCTGACTGGCTTGCCCGCCATCGCCCCCTTGGACCACACACCGCCCAGCGTGTCGATGAAGGCGCGCAACTGGCTGGCGGCCTGACCAAAGCGGGTCGGAGACAGAAACAGATAGGCATTGGCCCATTCCATATCCGCGGGCGAGGCGACGGCGATGTGCTGCATCTTCTCGGCCTGGGCCTTCCAGGCGGCTTGCCCGTCCACAACCGATTGGGGCGCGGTTTCGGCCACCCGCAGCAGCCGGACCTCGGCGCCCGCGGCCTTTCCGGCCTCGGCGGCGATTTCGGCCATCTGATGATTGGTGCCATAGGTGGAATAAAAGATCACGGCAAGCTTCACGGCAGTCATGATTGAACCTCCGGTCGGGTTTCCATTCTGCAAACATAGGGTAGAATCGTCTTATCCCCACACAGCAAAGTCGCGGAGGATCTGTGCGTGGGCGCGCGGAACCTGGTTGCATTGGCGCAGTTGAGATCCTCGTGTCCCGTTTGCCATGACGCGCAGATTGGTTCACGCTGGGGCTGTTCTCCGGAAAGGTGGCTCATGTCACAAGCCCTGCCGATTCTGACCCTGACGCTGAACCCCACGCTGGACCTGTCGACTGAGGTTCCGATGCTGTTGCCGGACATGAAGTTGCGATGTTCAGAGCCGTTGCTGGACCCCGGCGGAGGTGGGCTGAACGTCAGTCGGGCGATCAAGGCGCTGGGCGGCGACAGTCTGGCGCTGGTCGCGCTGGGGGGGCTGACCGGCGAGCGATTGGGGGGATTGATCCGCGCAGACGGGCTGGCCTTTCTGGCCTTGTTGGGTCCGGGCGAAACCCGCACCTCGCTGACCGTGCGGGATCAGGCATCGGACCAGCAGTTCCGCTTCATGCTGCCCGGCCCGACCTGGGGCGAGGCTGACCGTGCCAGTGTCTTTACCCTGCTGCGCGCCACCGCCCGTCCGGGCGGGATCGGGGTGATTTCGGGCAGTCAGCCACCGGGGGTGCCGCCCGATTTTCCGGCACATCTGGCCCAGGCGATGGCCGGAAGCCGCGTGGTGCTGGACACCTCTGGCCCGGCGTTGCTTGCCTCGGTCAACCATCCGATCCCCGGGCTTGAGGTGTTGCGGATGGATGGGATCGAGGCCGAGACCCTAGCCGGGCGCCCACTCGCAACCCGGACGGACACCGCCAATTTCGCGCAAGAGCTGGTCCGGCGTGGCGTGGCCCAGCGGGTGATCATGGCCCGCGGTGCCGACGGCAATGTGCTGGCCGAGGCCCAGCGCCGGCTTTTTGTGAATGCGCCTTTGGTGCGGGTGAAGTCGCCGGTCGGTGCGGGTGACAGCTTCATGGCGGGCCTGGTGCTGGCGATGGCGCGCCAGCAGACCACGGCCGAGGCGTTGCGGCTTGCCGCTGCCGCATCGGCCGCCGCCGTGATGACCGATGCCACCCATCTGTGCCGCCCGGCCGATGTGCTGGGCCTGCTGCCGCAGGTCGAGGTGTCCGAGATCTGAGGCCTTGCAGGCCGGCGCGTTGCGTTGCATCACCGCACCATGCACGAGCAACGCCGCGCCTTTCTCGATGTCTCCGCCTCGCTGACCGGGCGCCGCTGGATCGGCCCCGCGCCCGAGGACACACGGCTGGCCGAGGCAATGGCGCAGGAAACGCACCTGCCGCTGCCCTTGTGCCTGACGCTGGTGCGCCGCGGGGTCACCGCGGCGGATGCGCCGGGATTTCTGGCCCCGGCGCTGCGTGACCTTCTGCCAGATCCGATGCTGCTGCGCGACATGGGGCTGGCGGCCGACCGTTTTCTGCACGCGGTGCGCACCCGTCAGCGGATTGCGATCTTTGCCGATTATGACGTGGACGGCGGATCTTCGGCCGCGCTGCTGATTTGCTGGCTGCGGGCGATGGGCCGCCCGGCCACCCTCTATATCCCTGACCGTATAGACGAGGGCTATGGCCCCAACGTGCCGGCAATGCAGGCGCTGGGGGCGGCGCATGACCTGATCGTTGCGGTCGATTGCGGCACGCTTTCGCACGAGCCGATCGCGGCGGCGGGCTGCGACGTGGTGGTGCTGGATCACCATCTGGGCGGCGAGGTTTTGCCCCCCGCGTTGGCTGTGGTGAACCCCAACCGTCAGGACGAGGATGGCGCGCTGGGTCATCTGTGCGCAGCGGGCGTGGTGTTTCTGATGCTGGTCGAGGCCAACCGGCGGCTGCGCGCCGAGGGTGTGCAAGGGCCGGACCTGATGGCGATGCTGGATCTGGTGGCACTGGCCACCGTGGCCGATGTCGCCCCTCTGACGGGGGTCAACCGTGCCTTCGTGCGGCAGGGGTTGAAGGTGATGGCAAGGCGTGACCGGCTGGGCCTGCGCGCCCTGGCCGACGTGGCGCGGCTGGATCAGGCGCCCACCTCTTATGCGCTGGGCTATGTGCTGGGCCCACGGGTCAATGCCGGTGGCCGGATCGGCGCGGCCGATCTGGGGGCGCGGCTGTTGGCAACCGATGACGAGGCCGAAGCGGCGGCGCTGGCGGCCCGCCTGGACCGGCTGAACGAAGAGCGCCGCGAGATCGAAACTCAGGTGCGGCTGGCGGCCCTCGCGCAGGCCGAATCGCGCGGCATCGAGGGGCCGCTGGTCTGGGCGGCGGGCGAGGGCTGGCACCCCGGCGTGGTCGGCATCGTCGCGGCCCGCCTCAAGGAAGCCACCGGTCGCCCCGCCGTGGTGATCGGGCTGGAGGGAGGGATCGGCAAGGGCTCGGCCCGCTCGGTCCCCGGTGTAGATCTGGGGGCGGCGGTGCAGCGTGTCGCGGCCGAGGGATTGTTGCTGAAGGGGGGCGGGCACCGCATGGCCGCCGGCCTGACGGTAGCCGAGGATCAGCTGGTCCCTGCCATGGCGCGTCTGGCCGAATTGCTGGCCCGTCAGGGCGCGGGCGCAGGTGGCCCCGAGGATCTGCGTCTCGACGGGCTGCTGATGCCCGCCGCGGCATCGGTCGCGCTGGTCGAAGAGCTGGAGGCGGCCGGCCCGTTTGGCGCAGCCGCCCCCGCGCCGCGGTTTGCCTTTCCGGCACAGGCGGTCAGGGCGCGCCGTATCGGCGAGAACCACCTGAAGCTCGATTTCTCGGATGCCTCTGGCGCCCGGGGCGAGGCGATTGCCTTTGGCGCCGCCGAAGGCCCGCTGGGGCGCCTGCTGACGGCTGCGCCGCACCAACGCTTTCATCTGGCGGGCCGGCTGGAGCTGAACAGCTTCGGCGGTCGCACGCGCGTGCAACTGAAACTCGAAGACGCCGCCGAGGCGTGACAGATTTCTGAACGAAATCCGCACAAACCCCCTTGCGCCCCGCGCGGGCTGCGATTATCCAGCCTCCACCTGCCGCGGCCCGTTCGTCTATCGGTTAGGACACCAGGTTTTCAACCTGGGAAGAGGGGTTCGACTCCCCTACGGGCTGCCACTTATCATTTTAAGTAATTGTTTTTACAAGAGAATTTCTCAAGGCGATTTCTCTGCCTAAGCAATGCCTAGAGTTTCGCAGGGCACCTTTCGCCCCGCAGGACACTCGGAACCGCTCACGCAAACGTGAACAAACGCCGCCGAAGCTTTGCAGCTAGCCCGCCGTTGTGCGTTGCGCAGCTATCCCAAGTTGTTCAATTACATGCGTGATGGTACGACTGCGCGAGTGCAAGTGCTAGGAGAGCAAATTGGAACCTGTTGAAGTTTTCGCCGATTTTTATTCGCCGCGTTGGGGTCATAGCGACCGCTATTCGTTCACGTTTAGCATGGAGCGGCTTTCCATCGCGCACGGCGCAAGACGTTGCGCAGCCATTTGGAGCGAAACAGCCGACCCGACTTGGCAAGGCGAACCGCTAATGAGAACCATGAAGAACGATCATATTTATCCGCCGGATGGTATCGAAGGGCTACTTGAACACCTTTGGCGCGAATGGCGGGGCGGACGGTTCGACGCGGCGCAACTTCAAGCCGAACTAACCGCTTTCGCTGAATACATCAACGCTTCCACGGCAGCAAAGCCGACGACGGATTTTTGGCGCGGAACGTTCTGAAAGCAAAAAGACCCCCGAAGCCTTGCGGCAACGGGGGTCAGGCAGCTTCCATAGTGGCCCTGTGGAAGATCGTTAGAAGGCGGCTGCGGGGATGCCCACAAGGGGCGCGTCGGGGTCGATACCCGCTGCGGTGCAGGCTTGGCGCATGGTGGCCCCTGCGGCGACCCGCAGCAAGGCAACAGCGGGGAAATCGGGCCGTCCTGCCCCTGAAAGCCAAGCGACGTGCTGCGCCCTGTCAGACAGCCGTTGTTGCCCCTCTGGCGCAGCCCATGTGGGCACATAGCCCGGCGCAAGGGTGAACAGGGGCAGACAGCCCGCAGGCGCTTCCGGCGGCACGTCGTCAAGCCCGACCGTGACCAATTCACCATATGGCCCGACCGGAATACGGTCACCCTTCGGCGACGTGCGGTCGCGTGACGAAGCGGCAAGCCATGCGGCGATTTGGGCTGCGGCGGTCACTGGCCTTCCCCGGTCGAAAGCGTGGCGTCAACTTCGACGCGGGTTTGCATTCCAGCTTCGACGCCGGGGCTATAGAACGAACGCGGGATTTCCATTGCGACGCTGGCAAGGCTGCGGTCAAGCCCGGCGATTTCGGATGCGACGCGAACACGTTCCGAAGCTTCCGGGGCATGGCCGAGTGGCTTGGCGCGCCGCATTTGCGCAACGCCCTGACCGGGCTGTTGCT
>CAYTMV010000091.1:0-7239 GCA_964439015.1 uncultured Gemmobacter sp. | reverse complement strand
TTCAGACGGGCATCCCGCCATCATTGTCGTCGCCCGCCTGTTCCAGCAGGCTGTCGAAATCGGGAATGGTGACGTGGCGCTTGCCTTCGAGGCTGATGACGCCATCCCGCTTCAGGGCCGACATCTGCCGGCTGACCGTCTCCAGCGTCAGGCCCAGATAATCCGCCATCTCCTCGCGGGTCAGCGGCAATTCAAAACTGATCGCGCCCTTGGGTGACCGCAGCTTCAGCGAGGCGTCCCGCCGCGCGATGATCGCCAGCAGCGAGGCGATCTTTTCCCGCGCCGTCTTGCGGCCCAGCAGCAGCATCCATTCGCGCGCGGCGTCCAGTTCGTCCAGCGTCATTTCCAACAGGCGCTGGGCGATGTGCGGGGTGCGCGCCATCATCTCTTCAAACGGCTTGCGGCGGAAACAGCACATCACCAGATCGGTGGTCGCAGTGACGTCATAGCTGGCAACAGCCCGCCCGGGCCGCCCCACAAAGTCTGACGGCAGCAGCAGGCCGACCATCTGACGGCGGCCATCCTCCATCGTCTGGGTCAGCGTGGCGATCCCGTTCACGACCGAGGCCACAAAATCCATCCGGTCGCCCGACCAGATCACCGTCTGGCCCGCCTGATAACTGCGGTAGTATTTTACCTGCTCCAGCTGCGCCAGTTCGTCACTTTCGCAACGCGCACACACGGCACGATGGCGGATGGGACAATCCGAGCATTCCTGATGCGCGGGTTGCACGTCGTGCAGCGGCATCGGCATATCCTGTTTGATTTGTGTCAAGGCTTTCGCGTCGTCTTTCGGTAAGGGTATCCCAATGGAAACGGAATCGCAACTTGCGCGGCTCGGTCTTTTTGACGCGCGCGTCCCTCGCTATACAAGCTACCCGACGGCACCCCACTTTGGGGATGGCGTGTCGCCTGCCCTGTTCACCGAATGGGTCGAGGCAATCCCCGCCGGGTCGGCCATCTCGCTTTATCTGCATGTGCCGTTTTGCCGGCGGCTGTGCTGGTTTTGCGCCTGCCGCACGCAGGGCACCTCCAGCGATGATCCGGTGATCGCTTATGTCGATGTCCTGAAACAGGAAATCGCGCTGCTGAAGCAGCATCTGGCGCCCGGCGTGCATCTCAGCCGGCTGCATTGGGGCGGCGGCACGCCGACCCTGCTGAACCCCGACCTGATGCGCGATCTGGCGGCCACCATCTTCGAGGCGGTGCCGATGGGCGAAGGCGCAGAGTTCTCGGTCGAAATCGACCCGGACGAGGTGGACGGGCCGCGGCTGGATGCGCTGGCCGAATCGGGGATGAACCGCGCCTCGATCGGCGTGCAGGACTTTGACCCCGATATCCAGAAAGTGATCGGCCGGCTGCAAAGCTACGAGTTGACCCGTCAGGTGGCCGAGATGATCCGCGAGCGGGGCGTGAAAAGCCTGAACGCGGATATCCTTTACGGCCTGCCCCACCAGACCCGGACAAAGATCAGCGACTCGGTGCAAAAACTGCTGACGCTGTCGCCCGACCGGGTGGCGCTTTACGGTTACGCCCATGTGCCGTGGATGAGCCGCCGGCAGCAGATGATCCCGTCGGACGCGATCCCGACCCCGCAGGAACGGCTGAAGCTGTTCGAGACCGCGGCAGAGCTGTTCGAATGGGACGGTTATCAGGCCATCGGCATCGACCATTTCGCCCGACCCACCGACGGGCTGGCCACCGCCCAGCGCGCGGGCCAGTTGCGCCGCAACTTCCAGGGCTATACGGATGATCTTGCCCCGGTTCTGGTGGGGCTTGGGGCCTCCAGCATCTCGAAGTTTCCGCAGGGCTTTGCCCAGAACGCGCCGGCGACCTCGGCCTATACCAAGGCGGTGCGCGAGGGGCGCTTCAGCACCCATCGCGGCCATGTCTTTGCCGGAGAGGACGTGCTGCGCGGCCGGATCATCGAGGCGCTTATGTGCGATTTCAGCATCAGCCGGGACGAGTTGCGCCGCGATTTCGGGCTGGACGACGCCCGGATCAACGCCCTGTTTGCCCCCGCGCTGGAAACCTTTGGCGCGATGATCCACGCGGATGCGACGGGTCTGCACATTCCGAGGGCCGCCCGTCCGCTGACGCGGATGGTCGCCCGGGCGTTTGACGCCTATGACCAGAGCAAGGCCAAACACTCCGCCGCGATCTGACGCGGCGGGGTCAGGCCTTGGGGCCAAAGCTTTCCACAAAATCGACCATGCGCGGCAGGCAGATGCGGCGCAGGTCGTAATTGTCCACGATCGTCTCGCGCGCCTTGACCCGCAGATCGGCAAAGCGGCCAGGGTTGGCCAGCGCACGGCTGACCAGCTTTGACCAGCCCTCGACATCGAAGAAATCGACCAGCCGGCCGTTGACGCCATCGCTGATCAACTCCTGCACCGGCGCGGTGCGCGAGCCGATCACCAGACAGCCTGCCGCCATCGCCTCCAGCATCGACCAGCTGAGGACGAAAGGATATGTCAGATAGGCATGCACCCGGCTGACCTGCATCAGGCCGACAAAGGTCGAATAGGGCACCTTGCCCATGAAATGCAGGCGCGAGAGGTCCAGCCGATGCGCCACCTCGCCCAGAAACACTTCTTTCCACTTTTTGCCATCCGGCGCGGAACGGCCATAGCTGACATCATCGCCGCCGATGATCACCACCTGCGCCTCAGGACGCTCGGCCATGATCTGCGGCAGGGCGCGCATGAAGATGTGATACCCGCGATAGGGCTCGAGGTTGCGGTTGATGAAGGTCAGGACCTCATCGCCGGCCTTCACCACCCGGCCATTGGGCAGGGTCACCGCCGCAGCCGGGTCAGGGCGGACCAGGTCGGTGTTCACCCCATCATGGATCACCGTGATCTGGTCGCGCAAAATCGGTGGATAGGTGCTGGCCTGCCATCGCGTCGGCGACAGGCCGGCATCGGCATGCAGCAGTGATTGCCCCAGATGCGCGGTGCGCCCCTGCGAGATCATCACCTGATCGAAGCTGGGCGTGTCGAACTCAGGGTCAAAGCCGACATCGGCGCCGCGGCCCCGATAATAGAACTCGGCATAGACGATCAGCTTCGCCTCGGGCCAGACCTCTTTGAGAAACAGCGTCTCGCCCCAGCCGGAATGGCCGAAGATCACATCCGGCACATAGCCCTTTTCGCGCAACTGCAGGCAGGCGCGGGCCACGGTCACGCCACGATCGCTCATCTGCGTGTAATTGCGGCCCAGTCGGCAGGCCACCGGGTCGACCTTCTGCGCCTCGTGGCGATACTTCACCACCGGGATTTCCGACGGGCGGGAATTTACCACATCGGTCAGCGCCAGACATTCATGCCCGCGCCGCGCCATTTCAGGTGCCAGATGCAGGAACTGGCCGGGAAAGTTCTGATGCACAAACAGGAGTTTCATGGCCACAGCCTAGCGCCCGAAGGCCGCCGAAAGCAACTGCGAGGTGTATTCCATTTTAGGGGCGTCAAAGATCTGATGGGCGGGTCCGGCCTCGACCACTTCGCCCGCCTTCATGACGATCACCTGATGCGACATCGCGCGCACCACCCGCAGGTCGTGGCTGATGAACAGATAGGCCAGCCCGTGCCGGCGTTGCAGGTCGCGCAGCAGATCGACGATCTGCACCTGCACCGTCATGTCCAGCGCCGAAGTCGGCTCGTCCAGCACCACCAAACGCGGGCGCAGGATCATGGCGCGGGCGATCGCGATGCGCTGGCGCTGGCCGCCCGAAAACTCGTGCGGATAGCGCGTCATGGCGGCGGGATCGAGGCCCACCTCCTCCATGATCTCGGCCACCATCTGCCGCCGGTCACGGCCGGGTTGCACCCCATGCACGCCCAAGCCTTCGCCAATGATCTGTTCGGCGGTCATGCGCGGCGACAGGCTGCCGAAGGGGTCCTGGAATACGATCTGCATGTCGCGCCGCAGGCCACGCATCGCGCGGCCGCGCAGCGTCTGGATATCCTGTCCCTGCCAGTTGATCCGCCCCGTGCTGTCGATCAGCCGCATGATCGCCAGCGCCATTGTCGTCTTGCCCGACCCGCTTTCACCGACGATCCCCAGCGTCTCGCCCTCGCGCAGGGTGAAATCGGCGTCGTTCACCGCCTTAACATGGCCTGTCACGCGGCGCATCAGCCCCGACGTGATCGGAAACCAGACCCGCAGATCCTGAACGGTCAGCACCACAGGCGCGGTTTCGGGCAAGGGATCGGGGCGGCCCTTGGGTTCGGCCGCCAGCAGCTTTCGGGTGTAGTCATGGGCGGGGGCGGCAAAGACCGCTGCCGCCGGTCCCTGTTCGACAATGCCGCCATCCTTCATCACGCAGACCCGGTCGGCGATGCGGCGCACGATGCCCAGATCATGGGTGATGAACAACATGCTCAGCCCTTCGATCTTCTTCAGATCGGCCAGCAACTCAAGGATTTGCGCCTGGATCGAGACGTCCAGCGCCGTCGTCGGCTCATCCGCGATCAGCAGTTCCGGCCCGTTGGCCAGCGCCATCGCAATCATCACCCGCTGCCTCTGCCCGCCGGACAGTTGGTGCGGATAGGCGGACAGGCGGCTTTCGGCGTCGCGGATGCCGACCTTTTCCAGCAGTTCGATGATCCGCGCCCGCGCGGCAGCCCCGCCCAGCCCCTGATGCAGGGCAAGACTTTCGCCCAGTTGCTGCTCGATCGTGTGCAACGGGTTGAGCGAGGTCATCGGCTCCTGAAAGATGAAGCTGATGTCATTGCCGCGGATCGCGCGCAACTCGGCCTCGGTCGCGGTTGACAGATCGCGGCCCTGCCAGCTGATCTTGCCAGTCACTTCGGCGCTGTCAGGCAGCAGGTGCACCGTGGACAGCGCCGTCACCGATTTGCCCGAGCCACTTTCCCCCACCAGCGCCACGGTTTCCCCGCGGTCTACCGCAAAGGAGACATCGCGCACGGCATGAACCACCCGGCCATCCTGGCGAAAGCGCACGTTCAGGTTTTCGACTGAAAGCAGGCTCATCTGAAGGTCTTTCTCGGGTCGAAGGCATCGCGCACGCCTTCGAAGATGAAGACCAGCAGCGACAGCATCAGCGCGAAGGTGGTGAAGGCGGTAAAGGCCAGCCACGGCGCCTGCAGGTTCTGCTTGGCCTGCCGCGTCAGCTCTCCCAGCGAGGGCGCGTCGGCCGGCAGGCCAAAGCCCAGAAAGTCCAGCGCGGCCAGGCTGCCGATCGCACCGGTGACAAGGAACGGCGTCATGGTCAGGGTGGCGACCATGGCATTCGGCAGAACATGACGGAAGATGATCACCCAGTCCGAGACCCCCAGCGCCCGCGCCGCCCGCACATATTCGAAGTTGCGGGCCCGCAGAAACTCGGCCCGCACCACGCCGACCAGCGCCGTCCAGCCGAAGGCCACGGTCAGCGCCAGCAGCAACCAGAAACTCATGCTCCAGATCGCGGCCACGATGATGATGACGTAAAGCGAGGGGGTCGCGGACCAGATTTCGATGATGCGCTGAAAGATCAGGTCAACCCAGCCGCCAAAATAACCCTGCACCGCGCCGGCCGCGATGCCGATCACCGCCGTGGCGGCCGTCACGATCAGCGCGAAGCTGACCGACAGGCGGAAGCCATAGATCACCCGCGCCAGCACATCGCGCGAGGTGTCGTCGGTGCCCAGCCAGTTCATGCGGTCCGGCGCACCGGGCGCCACGCCGCCCTTGTCGACGATTGTGGTGTAGGAAAACGGGATCGGCGCCCACAGGATCGCGCCTTGCTGAAACCCTTCGGCCGCATAGGTGCCGGCCTTGATCTGGCCGATGATCCCCTCGGGGTCGTCGAAACAGTCCAGGATGCCGCCCGACAGGATCAGACACTGAACCTCGGGGTCGCGATAGGCGGCCTCGGTCTGAAAGTCGCCGCCAAAGGCGGTCTCGGGGTAAAAATTCAGAAACGGCGTGAACCGCTCGCCCCGATAGGTGACCAGCAGCGGCTTGTCATTGGCGATCAGCTCGGCCCCCAGCGACAGGCCGAACAGGATCAGAAACACCCACAGCGACCAGAAGGCGCGGCGGTTGGCCTTGAAGTTGCGCCAGCGACGGGCATTCAGCGGAGACAGCGCCATCTCAACCCCTCCGGCCAAAGTCGATGCGCGGGTCGATCCAGACATACATCAGGTCCGACAGGATACCGACCACCAGCCCCATCAGGCCGAAGATATAGAGCGTGCCGAACAGCACCGGATAATCCCGGCTGACCGCCGCCTCGAACCCCAGCCGCCCCAGCCCGTCCAACGAAAAGATCGTCTCGATGATCAGCGATGCCCCGAAGAACACGCCGATGAAGATCGCCGGAAAACCCGCGATGACGATCAGCATCGCGTTGCGAAACACATGGCCATACAACACCCGCCCCTCGCTCACGCCCTTGGCGCGGGCGGTCATGACGTATTGCTTGCGGATCTCGTCCAGGAAACTGTTCTTGGTCAACAGCGTCAGCGTGGCAAAGCTGGAGATGGTCGAGGCCAGGATCGGCAGCGCCATGTGCCAGAAGTAATCCAGCACCTTGCCGATCAGGCTGAGTTGCTCCCAATTGTCCGAGGTCAGGCCGCGCAGCGGGAACCAGCGCAGGTAACTGCCGCCGGCAAAGACCACCAGCAGCAAAATCGCGAACAGAAACCCGGGGATCGCATAGCCCACGATGATCGCGCCCGAGGTCCAGGTGTCGAAGGGCGAGCCGTCCCGCACCGCCTTGCGGATGCCCAGCGGGATCGAGATCAGATAGGCGATCAGCGTCGACCACAGGCCAAGGCTGATCGAGACCGGCATCTTTTCCAGCACCAGATCGACCACGCCGATCGAGCGGAAATAGCTCTCGCCGAAATCGAAGGTCAGGTAATTGCCCAGCATCAGGAAAAACCGCTCCATCATCGGGATGGCTTCCTTGCGACACTCAGGCGCGGCCACCGATGGCGTACCGGTAAAACCCGGGTCGCAGACGATGCGCGCAAAGCCAAACTGCACCTCCAGCTCGGCGATGAACTCGGGCGGCAGGCCCCGCGCGCCCACATAGGATGAATCGGCCGCCACCTCGGCCCCGCCACCGGCGATATTGGCAAAGGCATCGCCCTCACCCTCGATCCGGGCCAGCACCTGCTCGATCGGGCCGCCGGGCACAAATTGCGTCAGGGTGAAGTTGATCAGCATGATCCCGAGCAGCGTCGGGATCACCAGCAGCAGGCGTCGCAGCAGATAGGCAGCCATTTA
>CAYTMV010000090.1:0-7241 GCA_964439015.1 uncultured Gemmobacter sp. | reverse complement strand
TCACCGATGTGGTCAATATCGGCATCGGCGGCTCTGACCTTGGCCCGGCCATGGCCACACTCGCGCTGTCCCCCTATGCCGACGGGCCACGCGCGCATTTCATCTCCAACGTCGATGGCGCGCATGCAACCGATGTGCTGCGCGGGCTGAACCCGGAGACGACGCTGGTGATCGTCGCCTCCAAGACCTTCACCACCATCGAGACGATGACCAATGCCGAAACCGTCCGCCGCTGGATGGCGGCGCGGGTCGGCGACGCGGCCGCGCAATTCGCCGCCGTCTCGACCGCGGTGGACAAGACCGCCGCGTTCGGCATCCCGGCCGACCGCGTCTTCGGCTTCGAGGATTGGGTCGGCGGGCGCTACTCGGTCTGGGGGCCGATCGGACTTGCGCTGATGATCGCCATTGGCCCTGACCGTTTCGACGACTTTCTCGCCGGCGCCGCGGCGATGGACCGCCACTTCCAGACCGCGCCGCTTGACCAGAACCTGCCGGTGCTGCTGGCACTGGTCGGCATCTGGCACAACCAGATCTGCGGCCATGCCACCCGCGCGGTGCTGCCCTATGACCAGCGCCTCGCGCGGCTGCCCGCCTATCTCCAACAGCTCGAGATGGAATCGAACGGCAAGCGCGTCGCCATGGATGGCAGCGACCTGCCGCGCCATTCCGGCCCGGTGGTCTGGGGCGAGCCGGGCACCAACGGTCAGCACGCCTTCTACCAGCTGATCCACCAGGGCACCCGCGTCATCCCCTGCGAGTTCATCGTCGCCCGCGAGGGGCACGAGCCCGAGCTTGCGCATCAGCACCGCCTGCTGGTCGCCAATTGCCTGGCACAATCCGAGGCGCTGATGCGCGGCCGCAGCCTCGATCAGGCGCGCGCGCTGATGGTGGCCAAGGGCCTGACCGGGGCCGAGCTTGAGCGTCAGGCCCGCCACCGGGTCTTTCCCGGCAACCGCCCCTCGACCACGCTGGCGATCCCCAAACTCACGCCCTTCACGCTGGGTCAGATCCTCGCGCTCTACGAACATCGCGTGTTCGTCGAAGGGGTGATCCTCGGGCTCAACAGCTTCGACCAATGGGGGGTAGAGTTGGGCAAGGAACTGGCGCTGGCCCTTCAACCCATCCTCGAAGGCCGCGAAAGCGCCGCGACCAAGGATGCCTCAACGCAGCAACTGGTGGGCTGGCTGACGCGCTGACCCGCGCCGCCCGTCTGAACCGCAGCCCGTCTGCATCACCGCCTGTCTTCAGCGGCGCCTGTCTTCATCATGACAAAAATACCCCGGGGGGAGTCCCGCAGGGACTGGGGGGCAGCGCCCCCCGGCCTTGGCCGCCTCAGACGGCGGCGGTGACGATCACTTCGACCTTGTAGGCAGGTGTTGCCAGCTTGGCCTCGCCGGTGGCGCGGGCGGGGGTATGGCCCTGCGGCACCCAGGCATCCCAGACCGCATTCATCTCGGCGAAATCGGCGATATCGGCCAGCCAGATCTGGGTCGACAGGATTTTGGTCTTGTCGGTGCCGGCCTCGGCCAGCAGACGATCCACCTCGGCCAGACAGGTGCGGGTCTGATCCGCCACACTGTCGCCGGGGTTGCCCACCTGGCCCGCCAGCCAGACGATGCCGTTATATATCACTGCCTCGCTCATGCGGGCGCCGGTGCCGATGCGTTTGATGGACATGGTCTCTCCTGTCAGTAGTTGAAGGCTTCATAATCGGGCGCCCAAAGCGCCTCGATCC
This sequence comes from uncultured Gemmobacter sp., assembly GCA_964439015.1. Classification (GTDB taxonomy): domain Bacteria; phylum Pseudomonadota; class Alphaproteobacteria; order Rhodobacterales; family Rhodobacteraceae; genus Gemmobacter. The sequence goes on along the minus strand of CAYTMV010000090.1, from coordinate 5,506 downwards.
GCGCCCGCTGGGCAGGGCTCACGGTGAAATCGACCGGGCGCGAGGCATTGTGCTTGCGCGCCAGCAAATGATCGGGCGGAAAGCCCGGCGCGCCGCCTTCGGCAAAGATCGCGCGGATATCGGCCTCATAGGTTTCCACCCGGCCGATCCGGTCAAAGCGGATGTCGTGAAAGGCGATATTGTCCACCTGCAACCGCCAATGGGTATCGGTGCGCAGCCGGTCGCGGGCAAAGCTGTCGGTCACATAGTCCAGAAACACGTCGAAATTCCGCCCCACCTCGCCCTTCGGGTCATAGCCGCGCGCCAGCATCGGTTGCAGATGCTTGCTGCGGGCGATGTTGGTCTGATCGACAAAGAAGTTGCGAAAGGCCGAGACCGCGCGTTTTTCCGGGTGGCGCACAAAGGTGAACAGATAGGCCATATGCGCCTCGAAGACCGGCTTGATATCCAGCCAGCGATAGCGCGCCGCGTAAATCCCGCGATCGGCGCGGTGGACATTGCCGCGATAGGTTTCGCCGGCATTGCCATAGGCATGCAACAGCTGTGTGGTCTGGGTGCAGGCGCATTTCTGGTTGCGTAAAAACAGAAACCGCCGGTCATGGCTGAGGATCAGGTTGCGCAGCGGCACCCGCAGATGTGCGGGCTCGCGCTCCAGATCGAGCAGCACCCGATAGCGCGGAAACAGCGGCGCCAGCAACCGGTTCAGCACCGTCGCGTTGCTTTCGGGGGTCAGATAGATCGGCTTGTCCATGGCGGTCCTGCGGGGTGGTCGTCCTGCATTTGGCAGGGATGGGCGTGACCCGCAAGGGAAAGGTTGCACAGGACGCCGGGCGGTAAGGAGAGATTGGAGCGGGTGAAGGGAATCGAACCCTCGTCATCAGCTTGGGAAGCTGCGGCTCTACCATTGAGCTACACCCGCACGCGAACTGAGGTATGCCAAGCCCCCGCAGACGTCAAGGGGGCACCGCAGCGGCGGTGCCCCCGAGCATGATCGAAAACGGCCGGGATCAGTTGGCCGGCAGCAGCACCGTGTCGATCACATGCACGACACCATTGCCGGCCGCCAGGTCCACGGCGGTCACGGTCGCCATGTTGCCCTGACCGTCCTCGATCATCACCTTGTCACCTTCGGCCTTCGCGGTGAATTCACAGCCTCCTACGGTGGCAATCTTGGCCGAGCCCGAGCCGTCGGCGATCATCTTGGCCACATCGGCAGCCATCGCCTTGGCGGGCACCACATGGCAGGTCAGGATCTTGGTCAGCTGGTCCTTGGCCTCGGGCTTCAGCAGGCCGTCGACGGTGCCTGCGGGCAGCTTTTCAAAGGCGGCATTGGTGGGGGCGAACACGGTGAAGGGGCCTTCGCCCTGCAGCGTCTCGACCAGACCGGCGGCCTGCACGGCGGCCACCAGCGTGGTATGGTCAGTCGAGCCGATGGCGATGTCGGCCACGGTCTTGGCGTGATTGTCGGCCAGGGCCATGCCGGCGGTGGCGGTCAGCGCAAAGGCAAGGGGGGCAAGGAATTTCATCGGTGTCCTCCGGTTCGGGCGCGGGGCCTGTCCCCGTCGCATGAACCGGATACGGCAAGGGGCGCGAGATGGATTTGCTGCCTCGCGCCCCTGTGATCGCGCGTGATGCCGCGTGGGTTGTGGGCTTCCTCAGCCGCGGCGGCGGCGGCGCCCGCCCCCCTCGCCGCTGCCCCCGGTGTTGAAGCTGACATCGGGCAGGGTGACGATGGCGCGCAATGCGGGGAAGGGATCGGTGGCATGCGGGATCGCGTTGGCGGCCACGAAATGCTCCTGAAAGCGAGGCTCGATCGCCGTCTCGATCTTGTGGATATGGCGCACCGTCTCTTCGATCTGCCGCCGCGCCGCGCGCGAACACAGCGCCATCCGCGCGCCGGTGCCCGCGGCATTGCCGGCCGAGACGACGTGATCCAGTGGCACGTCGGGGATCATCCCCAGCACCATCGCGTGTTTGGGGCTGATATGGGCGCCAAAGGCCCCGGCCAGCACCACGCGATCCACCTTGTCGACGCCCATCGTGTCCATCAGCAGCCGCGAGCCGGCATAAAGCGCCGATTTCGCCAGCTGGATCGCGCGGATGTCGCCCTGTGTCACGCTGATGCGCGGCCCGCCGGTCGCGCTGCCATCATAAAGCAGGTAGGAATGGGTCCGCCCCTCGGGCTCGCAGCGCGGGGTGCCGGTCTGTTCGGCCGAGCCGATCAGGCCCGAGACATCCAGAACCCCCGCCAGCCGCATCTCGGCCACCGCCTCGATGATGCCCGATCCGCAGATGCCGGTGATGCCGCTCTGCCGGGTGGCAGCGTCAAAGCCCGGATCATCCGACCACAGGTCGCAGCCGATCACGCGGAAGCGCGGCTCCTTGGTCACGGGGTCGATCTCGACCCGCTCGATCGCGCCGGGGGCGGCGCGCTGGCCCGAGCTGATCTGCGCGCCCTCGAACGCCGGCCCTGTGGGGCTGGAGCAAGCCAGCACCCGCGTGCTGTTGCCCAGCAGGATCTCGGCATTGGTGCCCACATCGACGATCAGCGACAGGTCGTCGCGCTTTTCCGGTGCCTCGGCCAGCGCCACCGCGGCGGCATCGGCGCCCACATGGCCGGCGATGCAGGGCAGCAGATAGACCGCCGCCGACGGCAGCAGCGCCGACAGGTCCAGATCGCGGGCCTCAAGGTCCAGACTGCCGCCGGTGGCCAAGGCGAAGGGGGCCTGACCCAGTTCAACCGGGTCGATGCCCAACAGCAGGTGGTGCATCACCGGGTTGCAGACGATCACCACCTCTTGCACCGTATCCAGCGCCACGCTGGCCTCGGCGGCCAGCGCCGTGATCAGATGGTTGATCCCCTCGCGCACCGCGCGGGTCATCTCGGCATCGCCGCCGGGGTTCATCATCGCATAGGATACCCGGCTCATCAGATCCTCGCCAAAGCGGATCTGCGGGTTCATCAACCCCGAGGAGGCCAGCACCCGCCCGTCGGTCAGGTCACACAGATGGGCCGCGATGGTGGTCGAGCCGAGGTCGATCGCCAGACCGTAAAGCCCCTCGTGATAGCCGGGCCAGATGCCGGTGATGCGCGGATGGGTGTCGCGGTGGCCCTGATGCACTGCCACCGTCACCTTCCAGTCGCCCTTGCGCAGCGCGGGTTGCAGCCGCGGCAGCAGGCCCGGGGCAGGGCGGGCGCCGACAATGCCCCATTGCTCGGCCAAAGCCTGCGCCAGCCGCTCGAAGTCGCCGGACGGCTCGTGCATGTCAGGTTGGGCGACCTCGACCAGCCGCAGATGGGTGGCCGGGTCCATCTCCATCACCCGGTCGCCTGCGGATTTGCGGATCACCTGACGGTGGACCTGGCTTTCCGCCGGCACGTCGATCACGCAATCGCCCATCACCTTGGTCTGGCAGCCCAGCCGCCGCCCCGGCGCCATGCCGCGCTTTTGCTTGTAGCGTTCTTCGACGGCGTTCCAGTCGGACAGCGAGTCCTCGGCCGATTCAACCCCGAATTTCGGGAAGCTGCCGAACGAGGGGGCCACCTGGCATTTGGAACAGATGCCGCGCCCGCCACAGACCGAATCGAGATCGACCCCCAACTGCCGCGCAGCCGTCAGCACCGGGGTGCCCAGCGGAAAACGACCGCGCTTGCCCGACGGGGTGAAAATCACCAGCGCCGTCTCGCCAGAGTTGCTCGCCACATCCATGTTGCATCCTCGCCTGTTCGCCTGCGCCCTTTCTAGGCTGCCGGGCGGCGGGGGCAATGGCTGTTTGCGGCGCGATGCAGTGCCTTTCCGTCGCGGGCGCGCGCCAGAGGGGCGGTTTCAGGCAAACCAGTCCTCCAGCAGCAGGCGGTGGCCGGGCTCCAGCACCATCACCAGATCATTGCCCGAACGGGCGCCCGAGGCGCTGTCCGGCAGCAGCCGCTGGCCCTCGAAGATCAGCCGGTCGGCCCTGCCAAAGTCCTCGATCACGGTCAGGCTGCGGCCACCGCTGGCGGCAGAATGCAGCACAAAGGTATCCGCGCCGCCATGGCCGGCCAGCCGGTGCCCGGTCTGCGACAGGTTGGCGATCAGCAGATCGTCGCCCGCACCGCCCCAAAGCGTTGCCGCCCCACTGCCGGCGTGCAGCCGGTCATTGCCGAGGCCCCCGGATGCCAGCCCGCCGCCCGCGCCAAGGGTCAGGCTATCATCGCCATCCTCACCGAAAAGCGTGTCGCGGCCGGCCCCCGCATTCAGCACATCGTGGCCCGCACCGCCGAACAACCGGTCATCGCCCCATCCCCCCATCAGGGTATCGGCATGATCGCCCGCGCGCAGCAGGTCATTGCCCGCCCCGCCTAACAGCAGGTCGCGCCCGGTGCCCGCATCCAGCCGGTCATGGCCGGTGCCGCCGTCCAGCGTGTCGGCTGCGGTCGTGCCCGCCACCACATCATTGCCGCCCGCGGCCGAGATGCGCCGCACCTGACCGACCGACTGTCCGTCAAAATCCTGCCAGCCAGAGCCGATGGTATCGGCCTGCGCCGTGCCTTCGACCCAATCGGCCTGACCCGCAAAGACCAGTTGCGCCGCGCCGATCAGCCCCTTGGCGTCGATCAGGGTGGTGCGGCTGCCATCGGCATGGCGGATCACCACATCATTGATGGCCGGTCCATTGACCGCCGCCAGGGTGATGCGGGCCGCGACCTGCTGCCAGCCGGTATAACCGCGCCCCAGATGCAGCAGGTCGCCGGGGCCGAAATCCGTGATCACGTCATTGCCGGCCCGGGCGTCAAATCGGTCAGCGCCCGCGCCCCCCTCCAGCGTGTCGGCGCCTGTCCCGCCGCGCAACAGGTCGGCCCCCACGCCGCCGAACAGCAGGTCCGCCCCGGCATGGCCAAGCAGGATGTCATTGCCATATTGGCCGAACAGAAAGTCCTCGGCCGCGGCGCCGCGCAGCAGGTCCATGCCGCGGCCGCCATAGAGAAAGTTGTTCGCCATATCTGCCCCCGACAGCGTGTCGTTGCCATCATGGCCGAAGGCGGTTCCCAAACCGTTGACGGGATCGAAGCGGGCGGCGGGGTTGTAATCGGGGTCGGTCTCTTCGTTGCGCAGGCGGCCAGCGATGACCTTGGCGTGCAGCGTCTCGTCACCGGCATGGGCCGGGTCGCGATCGTCCAGCGAAAAGGCATTCATGGCAAAAGCGTAGGAATGCTGGTGCAGAAAGCGCAGTTGCGCGCCCGGATCGACGGTGACAAGGCTGGACCCGCCGGCCTGCGCGCCGGGCGACCAGGTGATGCCGATGCCCTGTTCGGTCCACCATTCCTGCACCCGCGCAAAGGCCGAGACGGCGCTGGGGGCGGTGGTGAAATAGTTGATGTTCGCGCCAAAGAGGTTGGTTTCGGTCAACAGGATGTCATCGGCCAGCACCGGGGCATAGGCTGCCTGCAACGCCACCCGCACCGCGGCGGGGTCGGTTGCATCGGTGCCGGGATGCCAGCCGGGATAGGCATGGGCCGACCAGA
>CAYTMV010000089.1:2354-7471 GCA_964439015.1 uncultured Gemmobacter sp. | reverse complement strand
CGGGTGCGCAGCAGCACCAGCGCCACGAAGAACAGCACGAAGCCCACGATGCAGACCAGCAGCGGAAACCAGTAGACGTTCGACACGTTCTCTTCCTTGTCCAGCGACAGCGAGGCGCCCTGATGCAGGCCCTGGTTCCAGAAGTTGACCGCATAGCGCGACAGCAGCGCAAAGACCGAGCCGACGATGCACAGCACCGCCGTCAGGTCGGCCGCGGTATCGGGGTTCTCGATCGCTTCCCACAGGGCCATATACCCCAGATAGAACAGGAACAGGATCAGGAAAGAGGTCAGACGCGGGTCCCATTCCCACCAGGTGCCCCACATCGGTTGGCCCCACAGCGCGCCGGTGACCAGCGCGATCAGGGTGAAGGTGGCGCCAATCGGGGCCGCGGCCTTGGCCGCCAGCGCCGAGACGTGATGCCGCCGCACCACCCAGATCAGCGAGGTGACCAGCATCATCACCCAGGCATTGATCGCCATCATCGCGGCCGGCACATGCAGATAGATGATCTTGACGGTCGCGCCCTGCTTGTAATCGTCCGGGGTAAAGAAGAACCCCCAGATCAGCCCACCCAGCATGGCGGCAAACGCCAGAACCGTGACCCCGGGCAGCAGCATGCCGGAGGTCTGCATGAACTTTTTCGGATTGGCATATTCCCAGATCGACATGGGGTCGCTCTTCCTTTCGCGCTTCAGCGCAGGTTTATACGGATTGCGGCGGCCGCCGCAAAGGGCAGTGTTGCCGCAGCCCCCGCTGTGATTGCAGCCAGCAGCGCCAGGGGCGTCTCGACCGCCATGTTGCCCGCGCCCCGCTTGACCACCTCGGCCCCGAAGATCAGCGTCGGCACATAGAGGGGCAGCACCAGAAGCGACAGCAGCAGCCCGCCCCGCTTCAGCCCGACGGTCAGCGCCGCGCCAAAGGCACCGATCACCGACAGGGCCGGGGTGCCAAGCGCCAGCGAGGCCATCAACCACAGAAAACCGCCATCGGGCAGATGCAGCAGCACCCCCAGCAGCGGCGCGGCCAGCGTCAGCGGCAAGCCTGTCACCAGCCAATGCGCCAGCGCCTTGATCGCCACCGCGCCCTCCAGCGGCATCGGCGCCGTGGCCAGCAGGTCCAGACTGCCATCCTCGAAATCCAGCGCGAAGATGCGGTCCAGGCTGAGAAGGCAGGCCAGCAACGCGCCGACCCAGAGGATGCCGGGCGCGATTTTCGCCAGCGTCTCGCCCTCGGGGCCAACGCCCAGCGGCACCAGCACCGCCACCAGCAGGAAGAAGGCAAGGCCCAGGCCAAACCCGCCGCCCGCCCGCATCGCCAGCCGAAGGTCGCGGATCAACAGCGCAATCATGCAAAGGCCTCGTCAAATCCGCCCTTGGTGCCACCGGCGGCGGGCGCGCGGGCCTTGAAGGGCGCCAGATCCAGCACCGAAGCCTCGGGGATGCCAAGGTCGATATGGGTGGCCATCAGCGCCGCACCGCCCTCGGCCAGATGGGCGCGCACCGCTTGCCCGAACAGCGCGACCGAGGCCGCATCAAGGCTGACGGTCGGTTCATCCAGCACCCAGAGCGGCCGGCCCGTGACCAGCAGCCGCGCCAGCCCCAGCCGGCGTTTCTGCCCGGCCGACAGATTGGCGGCAAGGCGGTCCTTCAGCTCGATCAGGTTCATGCGCGCCATCGCCTCGCCCGCCCGATCGGTGCCATAAACCGCCGCCCAGAAGGCCAGATTTTCGGCCACCGTCAGCGTGGCTTTCAATCCATCGGCATGGGCGGCATAGGCAATGCTTTCGGCCGGCAGCGAGATCGCGCCCTCGTCGGCCGGTTGCAGCCCGGCGATGGTGCGCAGAAGCGTGGTCTTGCCGATGCCGTTCGGCCCGCGCAGCACCAGCGCGCCGCCCCCCGAAAGCGAGAACCCCACCCCTTCCAGCACCCGGATGCCGCCACGGGCACAGGCGAGATTTTCGACGCGCATTTCCATGGCTGCTTTCCTAGCACCCCACCCCGGTCGGGAAAAGCCGCTTGATCGGCGCCGGGCTGCGGCAAAAGCGGGCCTTCGACCGGATCACACCGGCAGCAAGGCCGCGGCGATCCGCCGGCCCTCGCTGAGCAGGACGTTATAGGTGCGCGCCGCAGGGGGCGAGGCCATCACCTCGACCCCCAGACCGGCGGCCTCGAGGGCTGTGCGCAGATCGGCGGGGGCATGGGCGATCTCGGCCCCCATGCCCAGAAACAGCACATCCGCCTGCCCGGCCAGCGCCATCAGCGCCGCCCGGTCCACCAGCCCGCCCCAGCTGCGGGCGGCAAAGGGGGTGATCAGGACCGGACCGTCAAACACCTTGCCGCCGACGCGGAAAAAGCCGGGGCCATAGCCCTCGACCGGCAGCGCACCATCGTCGAACGTGACCTCGATCAGGTTCATCTCCGGGCCTCAGGCGTCGATATTGGCAAATTCGTGATCGCCGCCGCCATTGCGCTTTTTACGCTCGGACTTGTCGCTGCGATCGAGGCCCAGCATGAGGACGATGTTCTTCGCCACATAAAGCGTCGAATAGCAGCCGATGAACACCCCGAAGAACATCGCGAAAACGAACCCACGGATCACGTCGCCGCCAAAGATGATCAGCGCCAGCAGCGCCAGCGCCGTGGTGGTCATGGTCATGATCGTGCGCGACAGGGTCTCGTTGGTGGTCAGGTTCATCATCTCGCGCAGCGGCATCTCCTTGTATTTCGCAAGGTTTTCCCGCAGCCGGTCAAAGATCACCACCGTGTCGTTCACCGAATATCCGAGGATCGTCAGCAGCGCAGCCACGATGGTCAGGTCGAATTTCAGCTGGAAGATCGAAAAGACGCCGATGGTCACGATCACGTCATGCAGCAGCGCCGCAACCGTGCCGACGGCAAACTGCCACTCGAACCGCAGCCAGACATAGGTCCAGATCCCGGCCGAGGCCACCGCCACCGCCATCAGCGCCTTCCAGATCAGCTCTTGCGAGACCTTCGGGCCAACCGACTCGACCGACGGAAAGGTCACGGCCGGATCGACTGCCCGCAGCGCCGCCTCGATCTCTTCGATCACTTCGGGCGTCACCGCTTCATAGCCTTCCTGCGGGGCGACACGCAGCAACTTGACGTGCTGGTCAGGGCCGAAAGAGGGATCGAAGACCTCGGTCAATGACACCTCGCCCAGGTTCAGCTGATCCAGCGCCTCGCGATAAACAGCCACTTCGATCTTCTGGGTGCTTTCGGTGCGGATCGTGGTGCCGCCCTTGAAATCCACACCAAAGTTCAATCCGAGGATCGCGACGGACAGCAGCGACACCACCACCGCCACAACGGAGGCGCCGAACGTGACCCACTGCCACCGGAAGAAGTCGATATTAGTATGGGTCGGAACCAGTTTAAGACGGAATGCCATGTCCCTGCCCTCACACGATGATGGTTTTCGGGCGACGCCACCCGATATAGAGTTCGAGGATGAACCGCGTCACATAAACGGCAGTAATCATCGAGGTGACGATGCCGATGGTCGTGGTGACCGCAAAGCCGCGCACCGGACCCGAGCCGATGAAGAACATGATCAGCGCGGTCAGCATGCCGGTGACGTTGGCGTCGACGATGGCCGACAGCGCCTTGTCATAGCCCTCGTGGATCGCTGCGGCGGGGGATTTTCCGGCGCGCAACTCTTCGCGCATGCGCTCGTAGATCAGCACGTTGGCATCCACCGCCATGCCCATGGTCAGCACGATGCCGGCAATGCCCGGCAGGGTCAGCGTGGCCCCGATCAGCGATTGGACGGCAAACATCATGGCGATGTTGATCGCCAGTGCCACGACCGAGATCATGCCGAAAAAGCCATAGCTGGCGATCATGTAGAGCGCGACCAGCCCCGCCGCCACCAGCGCCGCCAACTGTCCGGCGTCGATGCTGTCCTGCCCCAGTTCCGGGCCGATGGTGCGCTCTTCCAGAAAGGTCATGCCCGCGGGCAGCGCGCCGGCGCGCAGCAGCACTGCCAGTTCGGTGCTTTCCTCGACGGTGAACGAGCCGGTGATGATCCCCGATCCGCCGGGGATATGATCCTGGATCACCGGGGCCGAGATCACCTCCTCGTCCAGAACGATGGCGAAGGGCTTGCCGATATTGTTGGCGGTATAGTCGCCAAAGGCCCGCGCACCTGACGCGTTGAAACGGAAGCTGACCGCCGGGCGGCCGTTCTGGTCAAAGGCCGGCTGCGCATCGGTCAACTCTTCCCCCGTGACCACCGGGGTCTGCTCGACGATGTAGAAGATGCCCTTTTCGTCCATGGACGGCAGCAGCAGATTGCGCGCGCCCGGATCGGCGCCGGCATCCTGCGTGGTGCCCAGCACCGGATGGAAGGTCAGCTGTGCCGTGGTGCCGATCAGGCTTTTCAGCTCGGCGGCCGAGCCGATGCCCGGCACCTGGATCAGGATGCGGTCGGCGCCCTGACGCATGATCGTGGGCTCACGCGTGCCCACCTCGTCGACACGACGACGAATGATTTCAAGGCTTTGCGCTACAGTGCGCGAGTCGGTCGCGGCGCGTTCGGCCTCGGACAGCTGGATCACGATTTCCGGCCCTTCGGCACGGATGTCCAGATCGCTGCCGCCCATCCCGGTCAGAGAGGTGACCGGCGCGGCCAGACTGCGGGCCGTGGTCAGCGCAGCCTCCATCCCGCCCGGATTGCCAATGGCCACGCGCAGAACCCCGTCGGGCGAGGGCTGGCGGCGCACATTGCCCACCTGATCGCGCAGAGGGCGCAGCGCATCGCGCAATTCGGGCCAGAGCGCGTCGATGCGGGCCTTGTAGACATCGGCCACATGCACCTCGGCCAGCAGATGCGCGCCCCCGCGCAGGTCCAGCCCCAGCGGCACCAGGGCCGAGGGCAGCAGATCGGGCCACAACGCCAGATCTGCTTCCTGTTCGGGAGTCGCGGCGCCGCCCTGCAGCGCGATGGCCGCGGCGGCGTCATTGTGCCGCTCGACCCGCTCATAGAACAGGTTGGGCAGCGCGAACAGGATCGCGGCAAGGATCGTGCTAAGGATCAGAACGCGTTTCCAGAGAGGAGACTGGGTCATGGCGGGGCTATCCGTCAGGGTCAGG
>CAYTMV010000089.1:0-2254 GCA_964439015.1 uncultured Gemmobacter sp. | reverse complement strand
CGCCTGCTGTGGATCCCCAACACGCCGCTGGCCGATGTGCCCGAAGGCCCGGATGAAACCGCCAATGTCGAGATCCGCCGCTGGGGCACACCCCGCGCCTTTGATTTCAAGCCGCTCGAGCATTTCGAGATCGCGGGCGTCAAGCCCGGCATGGATTTCGCGACCGCCGCCAAACTCTCGGGCGCGCGCTTCGTGGTGCTGCGGGGCGCGGTGATCCGCGTGCATCGCGCGCTGGCGCAATTCATGCTGGACACCCACGTCAACGAGCACGGCCTGACCGAGACCTGGACCCCGGTTCTGGTCAAGGAAGAGGCGATGTATGGCACCAACCAACTGCCGAAATTCGCCGAGGACAGCTATCAGACCACCAACGGCTGGTGGCTGGTGCCGACCTCGGAGGTGACGCTGACCAATACCGTTGCAGGCGAGATCCTCGAAGATGCCGCCCTGCCGATCCGCATGACCGCCCACACCCAGTGCTTCCGCTCCGAGGCGGGCAGCGCCGGCAAGGACACCACGGGCATGCTGCGCCAGCACCAGTTCGAGAAGGTCGAGATGGTCTCGATCACCCGCCCCGAGGACAGCCAGGCCGAGCATGAGCGCATGACCCGCTGCGCCGAGGCGATCCTTGAAAAGCTGGGCATTCCCTATCGCACCATCGTGCTTTGCACAGGCGACATGGGCTTTGGCGCGGCCAAGACCCACGACATCGAGGCATGGCTGCCCGGCCAGAACACCTATCGCGAGATCAGCTCGGTCTCGACCTGCGGCGATTTTCAGGCCCGCCGCATGAACGCGCGCTATCGCCCCGCCGGTGGCGGCAAGCCGGAATTCGTGCATACGCTGAACGGCTCGGGCCTCGCCGTGGGCCGCACGCTGATCGCGGTGCTGGAAAACGGCCAGCAGGCCGATGGCTCGGTCGAGCTGCCGGCGGCGCTGCATCCTTATCTTGGCGGCAAGACCCGGATCGGCGCCGACGGCACCCTGGCCTGACGGCGGGGCCACCCGGCCCTGCCCCCTCACCATGATCGAAATACCCCAACGCCGCGTGGGATCCCGCGCGGCGTTTGGGTATTTGGATCATGGTGAAATCCGCAAGGAAGCGCGCTCCAGTCACGCCCCAAGGTCAGCTGCCGAGGATGACCTTCACATAATTGCGCGTCTCGGCATAGGGCGGCACACCCCCGTGTTTTTCCACCGCTTTCGGCCCGGCGTTATAGGCGGCCAATGCCAGCCTCCAGTCGCCGAACTGGCGATACATCATTGCCAGATAACGCGCGCCACCTTCGAGGTTTTCTTTCGGGTCGTTGATATCGACGCGCAAGAGACGGGCGGTGTCGGGCATGAGTTGGGCAAGGCCGGTGGCGCCCTTGGGCGAAACCGCGCCGGGATTCCAGCCCGATTCCTGCTGGACCAGCCGCAGGAACAGATCTTCGGGCACGCCATGCTGCCGGGCGATGGCCTTGGCGGTCTCGAGATAGGTGCCGCGATAGCTGCCACGGAACTTCGGCACGCTGAGCGCGTTGGAAACCGAGGCCTCGCCCAGCCCCTTGGGCGCCCCCGGCTTCAGGCGTTCGGAATAGTCATATTGCTTGGCCAACCGCCCGTCCAGCAGCGCCATTTTTCCCTTGAGAAGGCTCTGAGGCGAGGATTTGGACGAGCCCGAGAGGCGCAGCCCCTCGGCGGAAACCGGCACGGCCGCGGCGCCCAGGATGGCGGCGATCAGGGCGGGACGCAGTAAATCAACCACGCGCATCAGACTTCCCCGGCAATTCACATCTGCGGCACTATACAAAAATCTGGCGCGCTCGCCAGTGCCGATCCGGGATGACGGCAAAAAGACGCGCGGGCGGGGATGATTGCGGCGGGGGCGGCGCGAGGCTATAGGCTTTGTTAACCCTGTGCGGGGCAGCCTGCGCAGACAGATTCGCGAAAAAGTGAGGGGCGCGGCAATGGCGGGTTCGGTCAACAAGGTCATCATCGTCGGCAATCTTGGCCGCGACCCGGAGGTGCGCAGCTTCCAGAACGGCGGCAAGGTCGTGAACCTGCGAATCGCCACCAGCGAGACCTGGCGCGACAAGGCCTCGGGCGAGCGCAAAGAGCGGACCGAGTGGCATTCGGTCGCGATCTTCAACGAAAACCTGGCCCGGATTGCCGAGCAATATCTGCGGAAGGGATCGACCGTCTATATCGAGGGCCAGCTGGAAACCCGCAAATGGCAGGACCAGTCCGGCCAGGACCGCTATACCACCGA
>CAYTMV010000088.1:0-7472 GCA_964439015.1 uncultured Gemmobacter sp. | reverse complement strand
TCGCGCAGGATCACCCGCGCCTTGAGAAAGGCCAGCAGCAGGATCGGCACGGCCAGCGCCTTGGCGCTGAGGCCCCATAACGCCAGCGCAGTCGCTAGTGCCGACAGCGCGATCAGCGCGGCCCAGGCCAGGATCAGACGGCGGGGGGATGCGGGCGCGTTCATAGCAGATAGATCACCGGAAACAGCAGCACCCAGACCAGATCGACCATATGCCAGAAGGCGGCCCCGGTCTCGACCGCGCGGGGGCTGGCGATCCAGCCGACCACGGCCAGCAGGATCATGCCCGCCAGAACATGGGCGGCGTGAAAGCCGGTCAGCAGGAAGTGGAAAGTGTGGAAGGCGTGGGTCTCGGTGCCGATGCCAAGGGCGAAAAGGTCGATATATTCCGAGGCTTTCAGCGCCAGAAACACCCCGCCCAACAAGATCGCCGGAGCCAAGAGCCAGCGCATCCGCGCCACCTGCCCGGCCTCGGCCGCGCGCACGGCCAGGGCGGCCAGCAAGCCCGAGGTGACCAGCACCACCGTATTCACCCCCGCGCCCAGCTGGTGAAGATGCGCCTGACCGGCGGCAAATCCCGCCGGATCGGTGATGCGGACCGACAGAAACACCGCCAGACCCGCACCAAACACCGCCAGTTCCGAGACGATCAGCACCCACATCATCAATTCGCCGGGCAGATCGTCGAGGGCAGACCGGGGGGCAGATCGCGGGGCGGATCGGGGGTCGGCGCTGTTCATCCCGTGACCAGATGGCGATAGATCTGCGGCAGGGCCTGGGTCAGCTTTTCGGGGTCCGAGACCAGCGCAAAGCCGCCCTGCCCGAAAATCCGCGGGAACCAGCTTTTGCCGTCCCGGTCCACAGTGATGCCGAACACCGCGTGACCGGCACGGCGGGCCTCGCGCACCGCCATCATGCTGTCTTCGATGCCGTGGCGCCCCTCGTAATGGTCAAGGTCATTGGGCTTGCCATCGGTGATGACCAACAGAAGCCGCCGCCGCCGCGCCTGTCTGGCCAGCCCAGCCGAGGCATGGCGGATCGCCGCCCCCAGGCGGGTGTAATGGCCGGGCTTGAGGGCGGCGATGCGCGATTCGACCTCAGCCCCCATGGCCTCGCCGAAGGTCTTGACCTCCTGCACGAACACCCGGTCGCGGCGCAGCGAGGAAAAACCCAGGATCGAGAAGTCGTCGCCGCAGGCGTCCAGCCCCCAGGCCAGCGCCGCCAGCGCCTCGCGCTCCACGTCGATCACCGAGCGGCCGTTATGCCCATGCCCGGGGATCGCGCTTTCGGTCGAGCGCGAGATGTCCAGCAGGATCGTCACCGCCAGATCGCGCTTTTCAGGCCGGGTCTGGAACCAGACACGGGCATCGCCCTCGCCGCAGGCCAGCAGGTCCACCTGCGCGCGGACCGCGCGCTCGGTGTCCAGCTCGTCCCCGTCCAGATGGCCGGGGGTCGAGATCAGCGAGGGGCGCAGCGCCTCGAACTGGCGGCGCACGGCGCGGATGCGGGCAGAGGCGCGCGGATCGGCGCGGAAGGACGGCACCTCGGCCGTGGCCTCGGCCGGGCTGTGCAGCACGCGGGTATGGGCGGGCATATAGGCGCCGGTGCGCACATCCCATTCGGGATAGACGGCGGTGCCCGACAAAAGCTCTCGGTCCACGTCTTCGGGCGCGAGGTCGAGATGCAGCTTCAGCTTGGTCGCGGGGGCCTTGTCGACCTGCGCCAGCCCGATCTCGTCCTGATCGTCGGCAGCCTTGCGGGCGGTATCCTCGTCATCATCCTCGACCCGGCGGTTGAGGTTCATGAACTCGGTCATCGACAGGATCGCCTCGAACTTGTGGAGGATGAAACTGTCGTTGCGGTTGGCGAGGTCAGCCTTGCGGCGGCGGGCGCGGCGCACGCGGCCCTCCTCGGCATCGTTCGATTGTTCGGGGTCGCCCTCGGTGGCGCGGGTTTCGACCTGCGTGTTCTCGGACCGTCCGGCCAGGCGCAATTCGGGCCAGAGCGGCACCGGGCGGAAGGGGCGATAACGGCGCGGCGCGGCGGGCGGATCGGTCAGCAGGCGGGCGGCGGCATCGGGCAAGGGCGCGGGATCGCCCAGCGCCATGCGCACCAGCGCCTCGACCGCGGCCTCGACGGGCGGCAGGGTCTGGTTGGGGCGGGCGGCAAGGGTCATGGCCGACAGCTCGGCCAGCATCGCCGACAGGCCCGGCGCAGCCTCAAGCGTGGCTTCGGTCAGGGCGCGGGCGATGGCGATGGCGGCCAGATCGGCAGCCAGCGGGTCTTCGGGCAGCGCGCCGGGACCCGGCGCATGGGCGGCGGCAGCGGCCAGCCAGATATAAAGCGCGGCATTGGCCCGGGCATCGGGATAGACGGCAAGGCTTTCAGGCAGGCGCAGCGCCTGGCCGTCATAGCTGGCGCGCGGCACGGCCTCGGCCCAGGTGCCCAGACGGCGCAGCCAGCTGAGGCGGTGATGCGAGGTTTCCAGCGGGGTGGGCCGGATCTCGACGGCGGGGTCGCCGCCGAGACCGCGGAACAGGACTGCCAACCGCCCGCCAACTTGGGAAAGCTGGACACGGGCTCCTTCGTGGACGGGTATTTCGTCCAGACGGCTGGCAAAGGCGTGCCACAGTTTCCCGACGGTTTCTTCGGGTTCCCATGGCTCGATTTCGATCCCTGACATTGCCGGCCTCACCCGAAAACGGCTGTCACAAGATCGCGGAGCCCGGCCTTCACATCCGCATCATCGGTCAGCGGCTCGATCATCGCCGTCTGCACGGCGCGATCAACCTTCATGCCGCCGGCGATCAGGCTTGCGGCATAGACGACGAGGCGGGTCGAGACGCCTTCCTCCAGATCCTGGCCTTTCAGCGCGCGCAGCTTGTTCGCCAGACGCACCAGCGGGGCCACGCGATCCTCGGACAGGCCGCTTTCGCGGGCCACGACGGGGATTTCATGCTCGGGCCTGGGGAAGGTGAATTCAAGGCTGACAAACCGCTGCCGGGTAGAGGGTTTCAGCGTCTTGAGGATGTTCTGATAGCCGGGGTTATACGAGGCCACCAGCAGAAAGCCGGGGGCGGCCTCGATCTCTTCGCCGGTGCGGTCCACCGGCAAGATGCGGCGGTCGTCGGTCAGCGGGTGCAGGACCACGGTCACGTCCTTGCGGGCCTCGACCACCTCGTCGAGATAGCAGATCGCCCCCTCGCGCACGGCGCGGGTCAGCGGGCCATCGACCCAGACCGTCTCGCCGCCTTTCAGCAGATAGCGCCCGATCAGGTCAGCGGCCGAGAGGTCATCGTGGCAGGCCACGGTATACAGCGGGCGGCCCAGTTTCGCGGCCATATGCGCCACAAAGCGGGTCTTGCCGCAGCCGGTCGGGCCTTTCAGCAGCACCGGCAGGTTCTGGGCAGCAGCAGCGGCGAACAACTCGCACTCGTCGCCCTGCGGTTGGTAGAAGGGGGCTTCAGCCGCCCCCTTCAGGTTCAGGTTGCCATCCATGGGCATGGGTTTCCCTCCAAGGGTCATTTGGCAGGCGACTGGATGCCGCGCTCGATGATCTCGCGCCGGGGCACGGCGACCGAGTAGATGTAGAGGATCGCCCCCAGCACCACCGCCACGCCCGAGCCGAAGCGCATCGCGTAGAAGATCCACAGCTGGTCCTGCACGCCCATGTAGAACTCGCCATTCACGCGCTGCAGGTGGGTCTGCACGGTGCCGGCGAAGGTCAGCGTGAAGGTCATGAACACCACACCGCCCGACATCAGCCAGAAGCCGGCCATGTTCAGGACCTGGTTGTAGGGGTCACGGCCCAGCAGATGCGGCATCGCATAGGAGATGATCGCGAGGTTGAGGCAGACATAGGCGCCATAGAAGGCCAGGTGGCCGTGGGCCGCAGTGATCTGCGTGCCGTGGGTGTAGTAGTTCACCCCGTGCAGCGTGTGCAGAAAGCCCCAGACCCCCGCGCCAAAGAAGGCCAGCGTGGCACAGCCCAGCGACCACAGCAGGGCGGCCTTGTTGGGGTGGTCGCGGCGGCCCTTCCAGACCATCACGAAGGCAAAGGCCATCATCGCGAAGAACGGCGCCACCTCGAAGCTCGAGAAGATCGAGCCGATCCACTGCCAGTAGCCCGGCGTGCCGATCCAGAAATAGTGGTGGCCGGTGCCGAGAATGCCCGAGAACAGCGCCAGCGCGGCGATGACATAGAGCCACTTTTCCACGACCTCACGGTCCACGCCCGTCAGCTTCAGCATCAGGAAGGCGAGGATCGAGGCCATCACCAACTCCCAGGTGCCTTCCACCCAGAGGTGGACGATGAACCACCAATACATCTTGTCCAGCGCCAGGTTCTCGGGGTTGACGAACGAGAACAGGAACAGCAGCGACAGCAGCCACAGGCCCAGCAGAAGGATGTTGGTGATCGCAGTCTTGCGACCGGCCAGCACGGTCATGGTGACGTTGTAGAGGAAGATCAGCGCGGCCACGACGATGCCCGCCTTGACCCAGCGCGGCTGTTCGATGAACTCGCGCCCCTCGTTGCCCAGCAGCCAGTTGCCGTCAAAGAGGTTGAACAGATAGGTCACAACCACGCCCGCCGTGCCCAGCACGAAGATCCCCAGTTGCAACCAGGCCAGCTTGGGCGAGTGGATCTCGCGCTCGGCCTCTTCGGGGATCAGGTAATAGGCCGCCCCGAAAAAGCCCAGCAGCAGCCAGACGACGAGGCTGTTGGTGTGCAGCATCCGGCCCACGTTGAAGGGCAGGATCTCGGACAGGAAGTTGGGCTGGATATAGATATAGCCCAGCACCAGACCCATCGTCACCTGCACGGCAAACAGGGCCAGTGCCACGGCGAAATAGGCGAGCGCGATCTTTTGCGTCTGATATTTCATGTTCGTTTCTCCTCAGCCCGCGTCATTCGGGGGCCAGTTCTGCGCCTTGATCGTATTGGTCCAGCGCAGGAACTCGGACAGTTGACGGTATTCTTCGTCGGTCAGGCCGAAATTCGGCATCTGGCGGCGCCCCTCGATGCCGGAGGGCATGGAGTCCATCCAGGCTTTCAGCGCCTCGAACGAGGCTTGCGGATCGTCCAGCACGCCCCAGCGGGTCATCACATTGGCCAGCTCGGGGGCGAAATAGGCGCCTTCACCCAGAATGGTGTGGCAGTTGACGCAGGCGTGCTTTTCCCACAGCGCCTTGCCCGCTGCCACGTCATGGGTCAGCGTTTCGGTATTGGTCGAGGTGTTGACGATGTAGAAGTGCGAATGGGCGGTGAGGCCCAGGAAGATAAGGATGAAGAACAGTGACCCGCCGTAAAAGATGTTTCGGGCCATGCTCTTGGTCATGACTTCGCGCATGGCGAGGGGTCCTTCCCAATGCTGTTTCAGTCACACTCTCGTGACAGGTGCGGCAGAGTCGGGCCTTAACAAAAGTCAACCCTTGGACCGCGATGCGCGGGGCGTGACGAAAACCTCAAGCAATCCGGCCAGATACAGGGCGAAAGCGGCCAGCCACAGCCCGCCCGCCACCAGCACCGCAGGCGTGTAGAGCGCTGGAAAGGCCGATCCCGCCCAGCGCGCCAAAGCCGCCAGCGGCAGGCAGGCATAGGCCCAGACCACCGGCCCGGGCGCGATCAGGGGCCGGCCCGCATGGCCCAGCGTGGCGCGCGACATCATCGCCAGCGTCATGCCGCCCACCCCGCCGATCGCCAGCACATGCAGACCTGCGACCTCGGACCCCAGACCAAAGCCCGCAAGACCCATCAGCGCCAGCCCCAGCCCGTTCAGCCCGTAGGACAGGTGCATGATCCACAGGATCGGGCGGTCCAGCGTCCAGCCGCCGCGCCACAGCGCCACCCGCGCCAGCGCCAGACCGCCCGCCAGCACCGCAAGCGCGCCCGTCCCCGCATCCGGCAGGCGCAGCAGATAGGCCAGCGGCAGCAGGCCCGACGAAAGGCCCGCCGCCAGTGCCAGCGGTGCGGGGTTGACGGGCAGGCCCCACTCGCGCCCCGACTGCACCATGGCGTTGCGGGTAAAGCCCGGCGTCACCCGCCCGCCCAGCACCACGATCATCGCCGCCAGCGCCACCAGTCCGGCCCGCAGCCCGACCCAGACATCGCCGCCGGGCCGGCCCATCCATTCCAGATGGCAGGACAGGTTGGCCAGCCAATAGACCGCCAGCACCGCCAGAAACACCATGTTCTGCGGCTTGGGCCGTTGCAGCAACTGCGTGAGGATCTTGGCCCCCAGCAGCGGCACAAAGGTCAGATCGGCCAGTGCTATCAGCCCGGCAGGCAGGCTGCCGCCAAACCACATCGCCAGACGCCCCACCAGCCAAAGCCCGAAGGCCAGCGCGACAAAGCGGTGCGGCGCGGCCTTGGCGCCCGTCCAGTTGGGCACCGCGGTCAGGAAAAACCCGCCCAGCGCCGCCGCGCCATAGCCGAACACCATCTCGTGGCCATGCCACAGGAAGGGCGGAACGGCCGGCGGCAGATCCGCGATGCCACCCGCGGCCTGCACCAGCAACCACCCCCACCAGATCGCCATTGCCACCACGGCAAACAGGCCCGCGCCCAGAAAAAAGGCGCGGAATCCTTCGGAAAGCACGGTGCGGGCGGCTGCGGCGGCGCGGGACATGGGCAGGCTCCTGACATGGGATATGTCAGCCTGTCCCCCGCAACCCCTTGCTTCATTGATGAAAGTCAATCCGCCTGCCTCACGTCTGCGTCATGATGGGCTGGCGAACGGAAAGGCTGCGCGGATGACCGACAAACCCTTCAGCGAGAATCTTTGGAAACTGGGGCTGCTGCTCTGGCCCTTTGCCACCACGGCCATGGCGATCAACCTGTTCCTGCTGGGGCTGTTGTGGCAGGCGCTGGGCTGGCCCGCGCTGTCGCCGGTCAATGCCCTGATCTGGTCGCTGCCCCTGGGCCTGCCGGCCACCTGGGCCGCGGCCCGCTGG
Organism: uncultured Gemmobacter sp.; assembly: GCA_964439015.1. GTDB lineage: Bacteria > Pseudomonadota > Alphaproteobacteria > Rhodobacterales > Rhodobacteraceae > Gemmobacter. The sequence continues at coordinate 519 of CAYTMV010000088.1, read as the reverse complement.
GTCCGCAGCCTGATCCGCGAGGGCGAGGGGCGCTAAGCCCCCCGGCCCTGCCCGCCCAAAGGCCCCGCCCACCCCGCGGGGCCTTCTGGCTTTCATGCCCAGGATCCCCTGCCGCCTGTGCCGCGACAATCTGTCAAGCCGCCGGCCCGCCTGACCGAAGTCAAGTCTCGCCACACGGAAGCGTGATCAAAGGGGGCCAGCCTCACCAGCTTAGGAGTGTATCCCATGATTCCCCGCGCCAGAGATGCCAGAACCGCCCTCATGGGCAGCGCCGCTCTCGCCCTTGCCCTGATCGCCAGCCCGCTGGCCGCCGAAGACAAGCCGGCGGAACACGCGGCCGGCCCCGCCGCCGCCTATGAACCCTCGATGACCACGCTGGCGCAGATCGACGTGGAAATCCCGGGCCGCAAGGAAGGCGACCCCGTCATGACGCAGGAGGAGTTCCAGCGTGGTGCGGAAATCTACTTCCAACGCTGCGCCGGCTGCCACGGCGTGCTGCGCAAGGGTGCCACCGGCAAG
>CAYTMV010000087.1:0-7659 GCA_964439015.1 uncultured Gemmobacter sp. | reverse complement strand
GACATGCGGCATGCCCAGCACCACCGGGCCATCGCCGCGGGTGACGATCACCGGACCCTGCGGGGCCGCCGTCATGGCGTGACGCCTTCGATACCGGCGGCCCGGACCAGCGCGCCCTCGCGCACAATGCGGGCCGCCGTTTCCAGATCGGGGGCGAGGAAGCGGTCTTCCCTGACCGGCGCAACCTCGGCCCGCAGCGCGCCCAGCACCGCCTGCAACCGTGCCGATGTCTGCAACGGTGCGCGAAACTCGATCCTCTGCGCGGCACAGATCGCCTCGACCCCAAGGATCACCGAAAGATTGTCATTCATCCGACCCAGCCGACGCGCCCCATGCGCCGCCATCGAGACGTGATCCTCCTGATTGGCCGAGGTCGGGGTCGAATCCGTCGAACAGGGATTGGCCAGATGCTTGTTCTCGCTCATCAGCGCCGCGGTCGTCACCTCGGCGATCATCAGGCCCGAGTTCAGCCCCGGATCGGGGGTCAGGAACGGCGGCAGATCGTGGCTGAGGGTCGGATCCACCATCAACGCCACCCGCCGTTGGGCAATCGCGCCGATCTCGGCCAGCGCCAGCGCGATCTGGTCGGCGGCAAAGGCCACCGGCTCGGCATGGAAATTGCCGCCCGAGACGATCCGGCCATTCGACAGCACCAGCGGGTTGTCGGTCACGGCATTGGCCTCGATCTCCAGCGTGCGGGCGGCATAGCGCAGGATATCCAGCGCCGCCCCGGCCACCTGCGGCTGGCAGCGGATGCAATAGGGATCCTGCACCCGCGTATCGCCCTCGCGATGGCTTTCTCGGATGTCCGACCCGTCCATCAGCGCCCGCATCTGCCGGGCGACCTCGATCTGGCCGGGATGGCCGCGCAGGTCATGGATTTCGGGCTGCAAGGGCGCGGTCGATCCCATGATCGCATCGGTGGACATGGCCGCCGTGACCATCGAGGTCAGCGCATTGCGCCAGCCGCCAAACAGCCCGACCAGCGCCAGCGCGGTCGAAAACTGCGTGCCGTTGATCAGCGCCAGCCCCTCTTTCGGCCCCAGCACCACCGGGGTCAGACCGGCGCGCGCCAAGGCCTCGGCACCGGGCAGGCGCTGGCCGCCCACCACCGCCTCGCCCGCGCCGATCATCACCGCCGTCATATGCGCCAGCGGCGCCAGATCGCCCGAGGCCCCGACCGAGCCCTGCGCGGGTATCACTGGCACGACACCGCGCGCCAGCATGCCCTCGATCAGGGCGACCACCTCCCAGCGCACGCCCGACGCCCCGCGCCCGAGGCTGAGAAGTTTCAGCGCCATCATCAGCCGCGTGGTGGCGGCATCCAGCGGCTCGCCCACGCCGCAGCAATGCGACAGGATCAGGTTGCGTTGCAGCGTGGCCGTATCCTGAGCCGCGATCTTGACCGAGGCCAGCTTGCCAAAACCGGTATTGACCCCGTAAACCGCCACGCCCCCCTGCGCCGCGGCCTCGATCCGGGCGGCGGCCGCCGCCACCGGGCCACGCGCCGAGGGGTCCAGCCGCGCCACACCATCGCCGCGCCACAGGGTTTCCAACTGCGCCAGGGTGGCTTGGCCGGGGGTCAGGGTGATGGTCATTCGGAGCCTCCGAAAATACGGGAATGCAGGGGGTTGAAGCCGATCCGCCAGGACAGCTCGGCCGGGTTGTTCACGTTCCAGACGGCCAGATCAGCGCGCAGGCCCGGGGCGATGCGGCCGCAATCGGTCAGGCCCAGCGCCTGCGCCGCGGCCACGGTCACGCCGCGCAGCGCCTCGACCGGGGTCAGGCGAAACAGCGTGCAGCCCATGTTCATGGTCAGCAGCAAGGAGGTGACGGGCGAGGTGCCGGGGTTGCAATCGGTCGACAGCGCCATCGGCACGCCATGGTCGCGAAAGGCGGCGATGGGCGGCAGTTGTTTTTCGTGCAGGGTGTAAAACGCCCCCGGCAGCAGGACCGCAACCGTGCCGGAGGCCGCCATCAGCCGCGCATCGTCAGCCGTTGCATATTCCACATGATCGGCCGACAGCGCGCCATAGCGCGCGGCCAGCGCCGTGCCGCCCTGATGGGACAGCTGCTCGGCATGCAGTTTGACCGGCAGTCCCAGCTCGTGCGCCAGATCGAAGACCCGTGCCATCTGCGTGGCGGAAAAGGCGATGCCCTCGCAGAACCCGTCCACCGCATCCACCAGCCCCTCGGCATGGGCGGCGCGCAGGGTGGGCAGGCAGACCTCGGTCAGATAATCGTCGGCACGGCCGGAATATTCGGGCGGGCAGGCATGCGCGCCGAGATAGGTGGTGCGCACCCGCACCGGGCGCAGATGCGCCAACTGCCGGGCGGCGCGCAGCATCCGCAGCTCGGCCGCGCGCTCCAGCCCATAGCCGGATTTCACCTCGATCGTGGTCAGCCCTTCGGCGATCAGCGCGTCCAGACGCGGCAGCGCCTGCGCCACCAGCTGGGCCTCATCCGCCGCCCGCGTGGCGCGCACGGTGGACAGGATGCCGCCGCCTGCCCGCGCGATCTGCTCATAGCTGGCGCCTTGCAGGCGCATCTCGAACTCGGTCGCGCGGTCGCCGCCAAAGACGATATGGCTGTGGCAGTCGATCAGCGCCGGGGTCACCAGCCGCCCGCCCAGATCGCGGCGCGGCGCATCCGCCAGATGGGCAGGCAGATCAGCCTCGGCCCCAACCCACAGGATGTGTCCGCCGTCAAGCACGACCGCGCCTGCGTCGATCAGGCCCATACCGGGATCATCCATGGTCGCCACACGGGCGTTTGTCAGGATTTCGCGTGTCATCTGGCCTCCCCGCCCTGCCGAAACGCTTGTTTTATGCGCTTTTAATCGTAATATGTCTGCACATATTTTCACTGTCAATACACGAATGAAACGGGGCGCGGCATGGAAATTCTCTGGGCGGAACAGGCACTTCTGGCGGATGGCTGGGCGCGGGATGTGCGAATCGTGATTGACGACACCGGCAGGATCGCCTCGGTCACAGCCGACAGCCCGGCCGAAGGCGCGCGCCACGCGGTCCTGCTGCCCGCCCCCGCCAACCTGCACAGCCACGCCTTCCAGCGCGCCATGGCCGGCCTGACCGAGCGGCGCGGCCCCGATCCGCGCGACACGTTCTGGACCTGGCGGCAGCTGATGTTCCGCTTTCTCGATCGCCTGACGCCCGAGGATGTCGAGGCGATCGCCGCCTTTGTGCAGATGGAGATGCTGGAGGCCGGCTATGCCTGCAATGTCGAGTTTCACTATCTGCACCACCGCCCCGGCGGCCTGCCCCATGACGATCTGGCCGAAATGTCGGCGCGGATCGCGGCCGCCGCACAGACCACCGGCATCGGCCTGACCCTGCTGCCGGTGCTGTATCAGTTTGGCGGCTGCGATCGGCGCGCGCTGGGGTCGGGACAGATCCGCTTTGGCAATGATCCGGACCGCTTTGCCCGGCTGCATGACGGCGCCCGGGCGGCGATTGCCGCCCTGCCCCGCGACACCGTGCTGGGCGTGGCCCCGCACAGCCTGCGCGCCGTCAGCCCCGATGCCCTGCGCGACGTGATCGCATTGGGCGATGGCCCCATTCACATGCATCTGGCCGAGCAGGTGGCCGAGGTCGATGAGGTCAGCGCCGCCTGGGGGGCGCGTCCGGTGCGCTGGCTTTTGGCCAATGCGACCGTCGATGCGCGCTGGTGCCTGATCCATTGCACCCAGATGCTGCCCGACGAGACCCTTGGGCTGGCCGCGACCGGCGCGGTGGCCGGCCTTTGCCCGATCACCGAATCCTCGCTGGGCGATGGCATCTTTGACGGGGTGCGCTGGCTGGGGGCCGGTGGGCGCTTTGGCATCGGCTCGGACAGCAATATCCGCATTGCCCTGTCAGAAGAACTGCGGACGCTGGATTATGCGCAGCGGCTGCGCGATCTGTCCCGCGCGGCGCTGGCGCGGCCCGATGCCTCGACCGGACGGGTGCTGTTCGAGGGCGCGGCGCGCGGCGGGGCGCAGGCAGCGGGGCGTGCTGCGGGGGCCATCGCCCCGGGCCTCTGGGCCGACCTGATGGCGCTGGATGGCGCGGCGGTGGATCTGGTCGACAAGACCGGCGACACGATCCTTGACGCCTGGATTTTTGCCGGCGATGACCGGATGGTGCTTGATGTCTGGGCGGCGGGCCGGCATGTGGTGCACGATGGTCGGCACATCGCCCGTGACGCGATCCGCGCCCGCTATGTGGAAACCCTGCGCCGGCTGAAGGACGCGCTGTGACATGCTGGAAAGCCCCGCTTCATGGCAAGCCATTCAGGCCGAGGTGTTGCAGCGCATCCGCAACCGCCAGTGGCCGCCCGGAGAGCTGATCCCCAACGAGGCCGATCTGGCCGAGGAGTTCGGCTGCGCCCGCGCCACCGTGAACCGCGCGCTGCGCGAACTGGCCGAGGCGGGCTATCTGGACCGGCGCCGCAAGGCCGGCACGCGCGTCGCCCTCAACCCGGTGCGCAAGGCCACGCTGGAAATCCCGGTCATCCACCACGAGGTCGAAGCCCGTGGCGGGGTTTACGGCTATGCGTTGATCTCGCGCGAGATGGCGCCGGCGCCGTTGCAGATCCGCTCGCGCATGGGGCTGCCGGCCGGGGCCGCGTTGCTGCACGCCCGCGCGCTGCACCTGTCGGACGCCAAGCCCTATGCCTATGAGGATCGCTGGATCAACCCCACCGCCGTGCCCGCGCTGATGGAGGTGGACCTGTCCCGGATCAGCGCCAATGCCTGGCTGGTGCAGAACGTGCCCTATACCAAGGGCAGCCTGTCGCTGTTCGCACTCGAGGCCGATGCCGAGACGGCGGCGATCCTGTGCTGCCCGACGGGGGCGGCGCTGTTCATCGTCGAGCGCACGACCTGGATGCATGAGGCGCCGATCACCTGCGTGCGTCAGGTCTACCCTCCCGGCCACCGGTTGATGACCGACATCTGAGGCCGGACCCGGACACGGGGCCGCCGGACACAGGGCAGCCGGGAACGGGGCCGCCGCAGAAACCGGACCGCGGGGCAAACGGCCCGCGATCCGGCAGGTTTGCCTGATTACAGGTTATACTGCTCGCGCGCATAGCCGCCCAGACCCACCGCATCCAGCCGGGAAAGCGGCGCCAGGAACGTCACCTGAATGACGCCCGGCGCGCGGCCGATCTCGATCGCGCCGTTGACGGTGGCGCGGTTGCGCACCTCGGGCACGGTCATGCCCAGCAGTTTCGCCGCACGCTCCAAGCCGTTGGTGATCGCATCATTGAGGTTGGGCGCCGTGCCGATCACGCTGATCGGGGCCATCGGCTCGATCTCGGCCACGCCCCATTTCCGGGCCAGACGCTGGCCCTTGGCGCGCTCGGCCGCGGTGAAGGGGCGGGCCATCGGCGGCAGGTCTTCCTCCAGCGGGAACAGCACCGGGCCGTCCAGCGGGTAGTTCTTGACCACCTCGACCTGCAGGGTCACGCTGCCGGCCACATCCATGGTATGGCCGGCGATCTCGCCATCGCCCTGACCGGCATGCATGTCGCCCATGTAGACACCCGCGCCCGGCACCTTGACCGGCGCGATCAGGATCGCACCTGCCCGCACGGCGTCGATATCCATGTGGCCATCGGTCTTGTGCTGGGCCAGTTGCTCGGCGGTGATGCCATAGGCATGGGGCGCACCCACCAGAAACGCGCCGAAATCGCCGGCATTGTGGCTGTCGGGCATGGCCATCGACGGGCAGGTGCCCAGCTGACCCAGGAAGGGCCGCATCCGCACCAGCGTGCCCGGCATGTCCGAGGGCGCATAGGTCAGGATCGAGTGCTGGCGGCTGCCATCGGGCAGGGCCGCATAGTGGTTGGCGTCATGGGCGATGGTTTCGGCCGCGGTCTTGGGCAGAGTCAGGCCCACGGCGCGGGTGTCGTCAAAGGTCACGGTATAGCCGTGGACGATCTCGAACGGCTTTACCGCATTGCCGCAGGTGTCGCATTTCACGGCGTCCTGGCCGATGCCTTCCACATGGGTTTCCGGCCAGACCGTATCGCAGACCGGGCAGCGGGCGGCGACATAGGGGTCGCCCAGACAGAACCCCTCGGGCGAGCTGTCATGGCCTGAGGCTGTGGCGATCGAGGTCACGGTGATGTCGCGGATGCGGATCGCCACGCCATCGCCCACCTCGGCGCCGTTGATATGGACAGGGGTTGTCACCTCATGCCCGCCGCGCAGGCGCGGGGTGATCATCGGCCCCCAGCACCCCGGGGCCGTATTGGCGATGATCGTGCCGCCATTCTCCACCGGTCCCAGCATGGGTGCTGCGGGATCAAGGACGCTGTTGGTGAACTCGGACACGACGACGCTGCGGCGCGGCCCTGTGGTGCTTCCGTCCGGCATGATATCCTCCCGTTAAATGTTGCGGGAACAAGAGTAGATCAGGGCGGCGAAACTGCAAGCTCTGCGAACTTGCAAAGCGGGCGCGACAGGCTTCGGGACAGACCGGCCAAGCCCCCCGCTTTTCACCTCGATATCGGCTCCGATACCGGCAGCGCGTTGGGGAACTGGCTGAACGGGCTGTGAAATCTTTCGGATCGCGCTGTCGTTCTCAGAGCCGGAGACTCAAGCCACCAGCGCCTGGCGGCCGACGACTGGCGGCCGACGATTCCCCGTGGCCATGGCCGTGCCATACAGGACGCATGTTCAAAGAGGGTTGCGTTTTTTCGCGCCTGAAATTATATCGCCGATCGACGATAAACGAAGAGAGGTCGCATGGCGCAGCCGATGGAAGAGCTTGCCAATCTGGCCAAGGCGCTGGCGCATCCGGCGCGCATCCGGATCATTCACCTGTTGCAGGCCACGCCGGGCTGCATAGGGGGCGATATCGTGGAGGCGTTGGGCCTCGCGCAATCCACCGTGTCCGAGCATCTGCGCATCCTCAAGGCGGCGGCCGTGATCACGGGCGAGATCGACGGGCCGCGCATCTGCTATGCCCTGAACCCGGCCACCCTGAGCCCTCTGGCCGATTTCATCCAAGGCCTGACCCCACCCCCGGACGGCACCTGCTGCCACCCTGACGGAAAGAACCCGCATGAGTCTGTTTGAACGCTGGCTGACCCTGTGGGTCGCGCTGTGCATCTTTGCCGGTCTGGCGCTGGGAAGCCTGCTGCCGGGGCTGTTTGCGACGCTGGCCGGGCTGGAATACGCCTCGGTCAATCTGGTCGTGGCGGTGCTGATCTGGGCGATGGTCTATCCGATGATGATCGCCATCGACTTCGGGTCGTTGAAGGATGTGGGGCGGAGGCCAAAGGGGTTGATCATCACGCTGGCGATCAACTGGCTGATCAAGCCCTTCACCATGGCGGCGCTTGGGGTGCTGTTCTTCAACCACCTGTTCGCGGGTCTGATCGACCCGGCGAGCGCGCCCGAATACATCGCTGGGCTGATCCTGCTGGGGGCTGCGCCCTGCACGGCGATGGTCTTTGTCTGGTCGCAGCTGACCAAAGGCGATCCGAATTACACACTGGTGCAGGTCTCGGTGAATGATCTGGTGATGGTGGTGGCCTTCGCGCCCATCGTCGCCTTCCTGCTGGGCGTGACCGAGATTTCGGTGCCTTGGGAGACGCTGATCCTGTCGGTCATCCTTTACATCGTCATTCCGCTGATCGCGGGCGCGC
>CAYTMV010000086.1:2099-8135 GCA_964439015.1 uncultured Gemmobacter sp. | reverse complement strand
AGAAGTCGATCGCCGGCTTCCGCGTGCGGGAAGAGATGCCGCTGGGCTGCAAGGTCACCCTGCGTGGCGACCGCATGTATGAATTCCTGGACCGTCTCATCAACATCGCGCTGCCCCGCGTCCGCGACTTCCGCGGCGTCAAGGGCACCTCTTTCGACGGCCGTGGCAACTACGCCATGGGCCTGAAAGAGCAGATCGTGTTCCCCGAAATCGACTTCGACAAGATCGACGACGTGCTCGGGATGGACATCATCATCTGCACCAACGCGAAGACCGATGCAGAGGCGAAGGCGCTGCTGAAGCATTTCAACATGCCGTTCAACAGCTGATCGCGCGAGGAACAGGACAATGGCGAAAAAATCCATGATCGAACGCGAGCTGAAGCGCGCCCACCTCGTGCAGGTGAACGCGGCCAAGCGCGCGGCGCTGAAAGAAGTGATCGCGGACCAGTCGAAGCCGATGGAAGAGCGCTTCAAGGCCTCTCTCAAACTGGCTGAACTGCCCCGCAACTCGTCGGCTACCCGGCTGCACAACCGCTGCCAGCTGACGGGCCGTCCCCACGCTTACTACCGTAAGCTCAAACTGTCGCGGATCATGCTGCGTGAACTGGCCTCGTTCGGCCAGATCCCGGGCATGGTGAAGTCGAGCTGGTAAGGAGATCGCATTATGTCGATGAACGATCCGCTCGGCGATATGCTGACCCGTATCCGCAACGCGCAAATGCGCGGCAAGTCCACTGTTTCGTCCCCCGCTTCCAAGCTGCGCGCCTGGGTGCTGGATGTGCTGACCGACGAAGGCTATATCCGCGGCTATGACCGCAAGTCTTCCGAGAATGGCCAGGGCGAACTGGTGATCAGCCTGAAATACTTCGAAGGCGAGCCTGTGATCCGCGAACTCAAGCGCGTGTCCAAGCCCGGCCGTCGTGTGTATCTCGGCGTTTCCGAAATCCCGCAGGTCCGCAACGGTCTGGGTGTGGCAATCGTGTCCACTCCCAAGGGCGTGATGTCGGACGCCAATGCACGCGCTGCCAATGTTGGCGGCGAAGTGCTCTGCACCGTGTTCTGAGGAGGGTTCGATGTCTCGTATCGGCAAGAAACCCGTCGCCCTTCCCAAAGGCGTTTCGGCCAGCATCTCGGGCCAGACCGTCGAAGTGAAGGGCCCGAAGGGCACTCGCAAGTTCACCGCCACCGACGACGTGACCGTTGTTCTGGAAGACGGCGCTGTGAAAGTGACCCCGCGGGGCACTTCCAAGCGTGCGCGCCAGCAATGGGGCATGGTCCGCAGCCAGGTCGAAAACCTGGTGATCGGCGTCACCGAAGGCTTCAAGAAAGAGCTGGAAATCCAGGGCGTGGGTTACCGCGCCGCGATGGCCGGCAACGTCCTGAAGCTGTCGCTGGGCTTCTCGCATGAAGTCAACTTCGAAGTTCCGGCCGGCGTAACCGTGACGGCTCCGAAGCAGACCGAAATCACTGTGGAAGGGATCGACCAACAGCTCGTTGGTCAGGTCGCCGCGAACATCCGCGATTGGAAGCGGCCGGAGCCCTACAAGGGCAAGGGCATCCGCTACAAGGGCGAGTTCGTCTTCCGCAAGGAAGGCAAGAAGAAGTAAGGACAGCGAAAATGGCGAACACCAAGAGAGACCTGTTCCTCAAGCGCCGCCTGCGCGTCCGGAACAAGATCAAGTCGATGGCCAGCGGGCGTGCGCGTCTGTCCGTCCATCGCTCCAGCAAGAACATCAGCGTCCAGCTGATCGACGACGTGCGCGGCGTAACGCTGGCGGCGGCTTCGACGCTGGAGAAGGAGCTGGGCTTCGTCGGCAAGAACAACGTGGAGGCCGCCGCGAAGGTGGGCGCTGCGATTGCCGAGCGCGCCAAGGCGGCCGGGATCGAAGAATGCTACTTCGACCGCGGTGGTTTCCTCTTTCACGGGAAGATCAAGGCTTTGGCCGATGCTGCCCGTGAAGGCGGCCTGAAGTTCTGAGGAGTTGAAAAATGGCAGAACGTGAAAACCGTCGCGAAGGCCGTCGCGAGGATCGTCGCAGCGAAGCACGGGAAGAAACGCCCGAATTCGCCGACCGTCTGGTGGCGATCAACCGCGTCTCCAAAACCGTGAAGGGCGGCAAACGCTTCGGCTTTGCGGCACTCGTGGTTGTCGGCGATCAACGCGGCCGCGTAGGCTTCGGCAAGGGCAAGGCGAAAGAGGTGCCGGAGGCGATCCGCAAGGCAACCGAACAGGCCAAGCGCTCGCTGGTCCGCGTGCCGCTGAAGGATGCCCGCACGCTGCACCACGATATCGAGGGCCGTCATGGCGCCGGTAAAGTGGTGATGCGCTCGGCCGTGGCCGGCACCGGGATCATCGCCGGTGGTCCGATGCGCGCCGTGTTCGAGATGCTGGGTGTCCAGGACGTCGTGGCGAAGTCGATGGGGTCGCAAAACCCCTACAACATGATCCGCGCCACGATCGACGGCCTGAAGCGCGAAGCGTCCCCCCGGAATGTTGCGGCACGCCGTGGCAAGAAGGTGGCTGACGTGCTGAAGAAGCCCGAAGCTGAAACCGTGGAGGCCTGATCATGTCGAAGAAGACCATCGTCGTGAAGCAGTATGCCTCGGCCAACCGCCGTCCGGCCGTTCAGACTGCGACCCTGAAGGGTCTGGGCCTGAACAAGCTGAACCGCACCCGTGAACTCGAAGATACCCCTTCGGTCCGCGGTATGGTCAACAAGATCCCGCATCTGGTGAAGATCATCGAAGAGCGGGGCTGAGATCGGGCCTTTGGCCTGACCAGTCAGGGCGCGCGCGGGTTGATCCGCGCGCGCTTTGCATTTAATAGGAGCCACGGAAACCGTGGGTTCCGTCATAACCAAGAAACGCCGTGTTTGCCCCTCTGTCGCTTGTGGGGGTAGTTCCGGCAAAGGAGAAGCGACATGAAACTGAATGAACTTCGCGACAACGAAGGCGCAGCCCGCAAGCAGAAGCGCGTGGCGCGCGGCCCGGGTTCGGGCAAGGGCAAGACCGCTGGCCGTGGTATCAAGGGCCAGAAGTCGCGTTCGGGCGTGGCGATCGGCGGGTATGAAGGCGGCCAGATGCCGCTCTATCGGCGTCTGCCGAAGCGCGGCTTCAACAAGCCGAACCGTCTGGAATTTGCGGTGGTCAATCTGGGCCTGATCGAGAAATTCATCGGCCTGGGCAAGCTGAACGCTGCCGAAGAGATCACCGAAGACGCGCTGGTCGCGGCTGGTGTCACCTCGAACAAGCGTGACGGCATCCGCGTTCTGGGCAAGGGCGAGATCAAGTCGAAAGTCACGCTGACCGTGACCGGCGCTTCGGCATCGGCCATTGCTGCGGTTGAAAAGGCCGGCGGCAAGCTGAACGTGGCGCAAGCGGCTGCGGAATAAGGTTGTGAGCGGTCGCAAGACCGCTTACATCAGGCTCGAGTTTTCCCGCGCCGCCGACCGGAAGACCGGTTCGGCGGCGCTGTCATGAAAGATACTGGGATGGCATCTGCTGCAGAGCAAATGGCGGCGAACCTCAGCTGGGGCGCGCTTGGCAAGGCGACCGATCTTCGCCACCGCATCTTCTTCACACTCGGTCTGCTGATCGTCTATCGGCTTGGCACCTATATCCCGGTGCCGGGGATCGACGGCGGCGCATTGCGGGATTTCATGTCCGAGGTCTCGGCTGGTCTTGGCGGGATCCTGAACATGTTCACTGGCGGTGCGATCAGCCGGATGGGCATTTTTGCGCTGGGGATCATGCCGTATATCTCGGCCTCGATCATCGTGCAGTTGCTGGCCTCTATGGTGCCGGCCCTCGAACAGATGAAGAAAGAGGGCGAGCAGGGCCGCAAGAAGATCAACCAGTACACGCGCTATGCCACGGTGGCACTGGCGGTGTTTCAGGCCTGGGGCATCTCGCTCAGTCTTGAGGCGGGCAACCTGGCCCACGATCCGGGCCTGTTCTTCCGTCTGTCGGTGGTGGTCACGCTTGTGGGCGGCACGATGTTCCTGATGTGGCTGGGCGAGCAGATCACCCAGCGCGGCATCGGTAACGGCATCTCGCTGATCATCTTTGTCGGCATTGTGGCCGAGATTCCCGCGGCGCTGGCCCAGTTTTTCAGCCAGGGTCGCTCGGGCGCCATTTCGACCCCGGTGATCATCGGTGTGATCGTGATGGTGGTCGCGGTGATCGCCTTCGTGGTGTTCATGGAACGGGCGCTGCGCAAGATCCACATCCAGTATCCGCGTCGTCAGGTGGGGATGAAGATCTATGACGGTGGTTCCAGCCACCTGCCGGTCAAGGTCAACCCCGCGGGCGTGATCCCGGCGATCTTCGCCTCGTCCTTGTTGCTGCTGCCAACCACAATCTCGGCCTTTTCGGGGCAGGCGACGGGTCCGGTGATGTCGCTGATCCTCGCCTATTTCGGTCCGGGTCAACCGTTGTATCTGCTGTTCTTCACGGCGATGATCGTTTTCTTTGCCTACTTCTACACCCACAACGTCTCGTTCAAGGTGGATGAGGTTGCCGAAAACCTGAAGTCGCAGGGCGGTTTCGTGCCCGGGATTCGTCCCGGCAAGAAAACCGAGGAATACCTTGAGTATGTTGTGAACCGCATCCTCGTTCTCGGTTCGGCTTATCTGGCAGCTGTCTGTCTTTTGCCCGAAATCCTGCGCAGCCAGCTGGCGATCCCGTTCTATTTCGGTGGCACGTCGGTGCTGATCGTGGTTTCGGTGACGATGGATACGATCAACCAGGTGCAATCGCATCTGCTGGCCCACCAGTATGAAGGGCTGATCGAGAAGTCGCAGCTGCGCGGCAAGAAGCGCGCGAACAAAGCCCCCACCCGTCGCTGAGGAGAGCGGACATGCCCAACATCATCCTTCTCGGCCCGCCCGGCGCCGGCAAAGGCACTCAGGCCAAGCGTCTTGTCGAAGAGCGTGGCATGGCGCAGCTGTCGACGGGAGACATGCTGCGTGAGGCGCGCGCTTCGGGAACCGAAATGGGGCGGCGCGTCTCTGACGTGATGGACAAGGGCGGCCTGGTCACCGACGATATCGTCATCGATCTGATTGCCGAGAAGATAGGGCAGGGTGGCAGCGCCGGCTACATCTTTGACGGCTTTCCGCGGACGCTGCCCCAGGCTGATGCGCTTCAGACCATGCTGGCCAAGCTGGATCAGCGTCTCGACGCGGTGGTTGAAATGCAGGTCGATGACGCGGCGTTGGTGTCGCGTATCACCGGCCGCTACACTTGCCGCGATTGCGGGGCCGTTTATCACGATGTCACCCATCCCACCAAAGAGAAGGGTGTCTGCGACGTTTGCCAAGGAACGACCCTCAACCGTCGCGCCGATGACAACGAAGAAAGCCTCAAGACCCGGCTGATGGAATATTACAAGAAAACCTCTCCGCTGATCGGCTATTATTACGCCAAGGGCAAACTGCGCTCGGTGGACGGCCTGGCCGATGTCGACACGGTCGCGGCTGCCATCGCGAAAGTTCTTGACAAGGGTTGAATCTGCCCGTCGAACCCTTGACGGTCGATCAAAAACCCCCTAAGCCACGGCGTCCCGCATGGGAATCGTCCGTGGCTTTCCCATTTATGGGCCGGACGTCGTGCCGGGTGGCTTTGCTGCCTGGCGGTTGTGAAAAAAGGTTCTGGAGCTACGGAACCGCAACATTTGGAAGGAAGACACGCGTGGCACGTATTGCTGGCGTCAATATCCCGACCGCGAAACGGGTTCCGATCGCGCTCACCTACATCACCGGTATCGGTCCGTTCTTTGCTGAGCAGGTCTGCGAAGCCCTGAACATCGACCGTTCGCGTCGCGTGAATCAGCTTTCGGACGCCGAAGTGCTGGCCATTCGCGAGTACATCGACGCCAACTTCACCGTCGAGGGCGACCTGCGCCGTGAAGTTTCGATGAACATCAAGCGTCTGATGGATCTGGGCTGCTATCGTGGCCTGCGTCACCGCAAGAACCTGCCGGTTCGCGGCCAGCGCACCCATACCAATGCCCGCACCCGCAAGGGCCCGGCCA
>CAYTMV010000086.1:0-1999 GCA_964439015.1 uncultured Gemmobacter sp. | reverse complement strand
CCGGTTCGCGGCCAGCGCACCCATACCAATGCCCGCACCCGCAAGGGCCCGGCCAAGCCGATCGCCGGCAAGAAGAAGTAAGGGGAGCGCTGAGATATGGCACGCGATACCAAAAATGCGCGCATGAAGCGCAAAGAGCGCAAGAACATCGCCACTGGCGTCGTTCATGTGAACTCCTCGTTCAACAACACCAAGATCCTGATCTCCGACGTGCAGGGCAATGCCATTTCCTGGTCGTCCTCGGGCACCATGGGCTTCAAGGGCTCGCGCAAGTCGACCCCCTACGCCGCGCAGATGGCCGCGGAGGACGCTGCCCGAAAGGCGCAGGAGCATGGCATGAAGACGGTCGACGTCGAAGTGCAGGGTCCGGGTTCGGGCCGCGAATCGGCGCTGCGCGCACTGGCCGCGGTTGGCCTGACCATCACCTCGATCCGTGACGTGACGCCGCTGGCCCATAACGGCTGCCGTCCGCCGAAGCGTCGCCGCGTGTGATGTGAATTTTCAGATCGGGCCGCGCTGAAAACGCGCGGCCCGGTTATGTGTTTCTGAACCTCGGGCGTCTGCCGTTAGCGGGACATGGACGGCAGACAAGAATGGAGGCGAAAGCATGATCCACAAAAATTGGTCCGAGCTGATCAAGCCGATGCAGCTGGTCGTAAAGCCGGGCCCCGATGCCTCGCGCACGGCGACCGTGATCGCCGAACCGCTGGAGCGCGGCTTCGGTCTGACGCTGGGCAACGCCCTGCGCCGCGTGTTGATGTCGTCGCTGCAAGGCGGGGCGATCACCTCGGTGCAGATTGATAACGTCCTGCACGAGTTCTCTTCGGTTGCTGGTGTGCGTGAAGACGTCACCGATATCGTGCTGAACTTGAAGGGTGTGGCGATCAAGATGGAAGTCGAGGGGCCCAAGCGCCTGTCGATCTCTGCCAAGGGGCCGGGCGTCGTGACCGCTGGGGATATCTCGGAGTCGAACGGCATCGAGATCCTGAACCGCGACCACGTGATCTGTCACCTGGACGATGGTGCCGATCTGTTCATGGAACTGACCGTGAACACCGGCAAGGGCTATGTCTCGGCGGACAAGAACAAGCCGGAAGATGCGCCGATCGGCCTGATCGCCATCGACGCGATTTTCTCGCCGGTCAAGAAAGTGAGCTACGAAGTGCAGCCGACCCGTGAAGGTCAGGTGCTGGACTATGACAAGCTGACCATGAAGATCGAAACCAACGGCGCACTGACGCCCGACGATGCCGTGGCCTATGCCGCGCGCATCCTGCAGGATCAGCTGGCCGTGTTCGTGAACTTCGACGAGCCCGAATCGGCCTCCAAGGCCGAGCTGGATTCGGGTCTGGAGTTCAACCCGCTGCTGCTGAAGAAGGTCGACGAGCTGGAACTTTCGGTCCGTTCGGCAAACTGCCTGAAGAACGACAACATCGTCTATATCGGCGACCTGATCCAGAAAACCGAAGCCGAGATGCTGCGCACCCCGAACTTCGGTCGTAAGTCGCTGAACGAGATCAAGGAAGTGCTTTCGGGCATGGGCCTGCATCTCGGGATGGAAGTCGAAGACTGGCCGCCGGAAAACATCGAAGATCTGGCCAAGCGCTTCGAAGATCAGTTCTGATTTCGGTTGGCCGGGGCTGTCCCCGGCCTGCCAAACCCCGGGCAATCCTGCCCCAACGAAGCTGTCCGCAACGCACGGGCGGCATGACAAAGCAAAAACGCTATAGGAGATTACCATGCGTCACGCTCGCGGCTACCGCCGTCTGAACCGCACCCACGAACACCGCAAGGCGATGTTTGCCAACATGGCTGGTGCGCTGATCGAACACGAACAGATCAAGACCACCCTGCCGAAGGCCAAGGAACTGCGTCCGATCGTTGAAAAGCTGATCACGCTGGCCAAGCGCGGCGATCTGCATGCCCGTCGTCAGGCTGCGGCGCAGCTGAAGGAAGACAAGCATGTCGAGCGTCTGTTCGCGATCCTCGGCCCGCGCTA
>CAYTMV010000085.1:0-8255 GCA_964439015.1 uncultured Gemmobacter sp. | reverse complement strand
GCCCAGCGTCCAGACCAGCGCGAGGCGGCCAAAGCTCCACATCCGCGGTAGGCAGGACAGCAGGATCACCACCCCCACCACCGTGCAGGCCAGCGCAGAGCGCCACTGTTCCTCATAGGGGTAGATGCCGAACAGGATCACCCGCCAGCGCACCGCGATCACCGACCAGCAGGCCCCACCATTTGCAGCACAAGTCTCTTGCGTGCCATCGGCGCCGAAGGTCGCATTCACCAGACCCCAATCCAGCAAGACCCAGCCGATAAAGGCAATCACCGCCCCACTGATCACCGTCATCAGCGCCGACAGCGGCGATCCGAAATAGCCGCGCCGCAGCCGCCGCAGGCGGGCCGAACGGCCGAGCGTATGGGAAGATGCGGTCATGCGGCCCCCGTTGTCTGATGGCCCTTCAGCGTGATCGCCCGGTTCAGGCGGTTCAACAAAGCTGCCAGCGAGAAGTTGATGAGCAGGAAGCCTGCCATAAGGATGCCAATGAACTCAAACGTCTGGCCGGAGTGATTGATCGAAGAGGCGATGACCATGAAAAAGTCTGAAAAGCCCACGGCAATGCCAAGCGTGGTCGCCTTGATCAGCCAGACATACTGGTTGATCAGGATCGGCAGCATGGCCCGGAACGCCAGCGGCATGCGCACCCGGCTGAAGATCTGCCAGCCGGACAAGCCCAGTGCTGCGGCTGCCTCCATCTGGCCACGGCCGACCGATTTGAACCCGCCGCGCACGATCTCGCCCACATAGGCGGCGCCATAGGTGGTGATCGCGATGGCCAGTGTGTAGAACTCGGGCTGGATGCGAAAACCGCCGTCGATCTTCAGGCCCTGCAACGCGGGAAACGTCAGCCAGGGCAAGGCCGGATCATGCCCCGCAACGACAAACACCGCAGCGCCCGTCAGTCCTGCAAGGACCGCCAGCAGCGCGCCCCGGCGTTGCCGCACCGGGTCCATATGGCGGAAGCGGCGCGCGACCAGAATCCAGATTGCAAGCCCGAGACCCAGGATCACCGACAGCACCGCCAAAGCAACCGTGCCCGGCCCGACCGCCAGCCCCGGCAGATACAGGCCACGCGCATTGATGAGCGCCCCGCCAAGGTCGATCGAGGCCCGCGGCGGCGGCAGCGCATTCGCCAAGGCATACCAGAAGAACAGCTGCAGGATCAGCGGCAGGTTGCGAAACAACTCGATATAGATCGTGCCCAGCAGACGGGCAGCCGGGTTGCGCCCGGACCGCATCAGTCCCACGATCAGCCCCAGAACAGAGGCCCCGACCAGCCCGATGGTCCCCATGAACAACGTGTTCATCAAACCCAGCAGCAGATACCACCAGTAGGGATCACTTGTGCTTACCGGCAGCAGCGAAAAATTCATCTCCCAGCCGGTGCTGTTCCACAGGAACGCAAACCCCGAGGTCAGTCCCTGCGCTGCCAGATTAGCCCGTGCCGTCAGCGTGGCTGCCAGCACCAGAAGCAACAGGCCAGCCACAAAGCCGGCCTGCAGCGCCACCCGGCGAAAGGCCCTGCTTTGCAAGAAAGACGGTCCAGCCATTGGCCTGTCCTCCGCTATTCATGTTCAGAAAAGCGCCGTGCCGGACAAACCGGCACGGCAAGCGACCGAAGGATCAGTCAACCACCAGCGGGAACAGCACGCCGCCTGCGTTCCAAAGCGCGGTCATTTCGCGCGGCATCTTGTAGGGGGATTGCTGGCCCAGGCTGCGCTCGAAGATTTCGGAATAGTTTCCGACCTTCTTGATCACGTTGTAGGCCCAGTCATCCTGCAGCCCCAGCCCCGCCCCCATGCCGGGGGTGGCGCCCAGAAACTTTCCGATCTCCGCGGTCGCAGGATTTGCCTTCACCTCGTCGATATTGGCCGACGTGATGCCCTCCTGCTCGGCAAACAGCAGCGCCGACAGCGTCCAGTTGGCGATGTCCACCCAGTTGTCGTCGCCTTGACGCATGATCATCA
Source organism: uncultured Gemmobacter sp. (assembly GCA_964439015.1). GTDB lineage: Bacteria > Pseudomonadota > Alphaproteobacteria > Rhodobacterales > Rhodobacteraceae > Gemmobacter. The sequence goes on along the minus strand of CAYTMV010000085.1, from coordinate 6,282 downwards.
CCTCTGGCTCCAAGGCCAGGACGTCGGGCAGCAGAACGTGAGACTCCGGCGAGTCGGAGACCGAGGCCGCAATCGCCAGCACCGGCCCCCACTGGGCATAGGTATCGCACCGGCCCGAGAAATAGGCGGCCTCGACCTCCTCGTTCTTCTCGATGGCGACGATTTCCATCTTGATGCCCTTGGCCTGCAGATACGAGGCGACCTGCCGCTCGGTCGAGGTCGAGGCCGGCACGCAGATCGAGCCCCCCTCGGCATCCTTCAGCTCCGCAAGGTTCAGCTCCTTGTGGGCCATCACCTTGGTCGTGCCGAGATAGTAGGAATTCGAAAATTGCAGCCCCAGTTCGGTATCGCGGCTGCGCGTGCCGCCCGAGGCCTTGATGACGATGTCGATATCCCCCGATTGCAGGGCCGGCCAACGCTGCGCCCAGTCGATCGGCACGATATTGGCCTTGGCGGGATCGCCAAAAATGGCGGTGGTCATGGCGCGGCACAACTCGATGTCGATGCCCTTCCAGACGCCCTTGTCATCGACTTCGGCAAAGCCGAGATACGAGCCGATATCGCCGGGGCAATTGAGCTGGCCGCGGGCCTGCACTTCCTTGAGCGTATCGCCCGTCCCGGCCTGGGCTGCGCCCGCCGAAAGAACTACCGCGCCGATGGCTGCGGACAGCTTCATGATCTTTTTCATGGCAATTCCCTGGTTTGTGGTGAAAGCAGGACTTTTTTGATACCGCCGCATCCGCCTGCACGACCTGCGGCGCTTTTGGCCTGGTTTGCAAACTCAGGCGTAGATGTAACCACCGGAAACGATGATGTTTTCGCCGGTCATGTAGGTGTTCTTCGGCCCACCCGCCATCAGCACCCATTCGGCGATTTCAGCAGGCAGGGCGCCGCGGCCCAAAGGGCTGGCCTTGGCCAATTCGTCAAGAAAACCTGCGGCGCGTGCCTTCTCGGTGGCCATCCCCGCGGGCGCGACCGAGTTTACCAGGATCCCGTCAGGGGCCACGTAATCCGCCACCGATTTCGTGAGACTGACCACGGCAGCCTTGGTCGCGGCATAATGGATGTTCTTGGGATGGGCCTTGAACGCATCGACCGAGGTGATGTTCACGATACGGCCGCGCACATGGTCCCGCGGCTCTTGCGTCTTCATCTGCTCAATCGCGGCAACCATCATGTGATAGGTGCCCTTGATGTTGACCGCATTGGACAAATCCCATTCTTCATCCGTCACCCCCAGCGTCGGGCGGCGCGGATAGATCGCGGCGCTGTTGATCAGCGTATCGACGCAGCCGAGGACCTCGGCCACCTTGCGAAACGCCGCATGCGATGCGGGCGCCGTGCGGATATCGCAGCCAACCGCCACAGATGGCAGCCCCCTGGCTTTCGCGCTGGCAAGGGCCGCTTCAGCGGCCGCGGCATCAATGTCGATCACACCGATCCCGGCCGCGCCGGCCTCGACCGCCATATCGACAAGCAGTGCGCCCAGACCCGCGCCTCCGCCGACAACCACAAGATTCAGGTTTTCCATATCGTCCTCATTTCAGCGAAATCGGCGGCACAGGCCGCGTGGGCATCAAGTCGAGCCGCGTGACCGCGGCGCGCGCCGGCAGACGCAGCACCGCCAACACCGCCTCGGCCACATCCGAGGGCTGGAGCGAATGGCCATCTGCATACATCGACTGCCGCGCATCGGCGCTGAGAACGCTTTCGTAAAGCGCCGTCTGCACACGGCCCAGAACCAGCTCGGTCACGCGGACCCCATCGGCAGCCACCTCTGCCCGCAGGCTTGTGGCAAAGGCGGAAATCGCCGCTTTCGTGGCGGCATAAACCGCAAAATTGGGGCCAGGCGCATGGGCCGCGGTCGAGGCGTTGAAGATCACATGACCCGCCTTGGAGGCCCGCAGACGTGGCAGCAGAACCCGCGTCAGCCACAGCACCGACTGCAGATTGACCTCGACCGTATGGTCGATCTCGTCAAGGGCAAGGCCCCCGAACGGTCCGGGTGTCGGCATGATGCCGGCATTGTTGATGAGAATATCAATATCGACATCCCTCAGCGCCATCTCGACCGCCGGGCGATCCGACAAGTCGAGGCACAGCGTCTCGATCCCCGGCGCCTCGGCGGCCAGCGCCCGAAGCGCCGCCTGATTTCGACCGGTCGCAAGGACCTCATGGCCGGCACGCCGCAGGGCTACTGCGATTGACCGACCGATGCCGCTCGTCGCACCCGTTACCAATGCGCGTTGCATGAACCCTCCCAGCTTGATTGGATCAAGATGAAGTCCGGGGGCGTTTTGCAAAAGAAAGAAATGGCGGCAAAAGGAAAGCTGTACTTTCTTTTTGAACCCGAAAAGAAAAAACCCGGCCGCAGGCGTGATGCGGTCGGGTCAAGGGCCTTGATCGCGTCTTGTCCGGTCAGATCGCGTGCGGTTCCTGCCAATCCTTTCGCCCGGTGGCATGGGCCAGCGCGCGCAAACGCTCGAGGCTGTTGATCAGGTGACGGCGCATTGCCGCGCGGGCGCCGCGCGCATCGCGCCTTTCGATCGCCTGCACGATCTCGCTGTGCTCTTCATGGATCCGGGCGAAATATTCATCCGTCACGGCAGCACTGATCAGATAGCCCAGTTGCAGCCGCGGACCGATCTGCTGCCCAAGATAGGTCAGGAAGTCGATGATCTGCGGATTATGGGTGCCCCGCGCGATCAGAAGATGAAATTCCCGGTCGTAATGCACACGCGTCGAGGCAGGGTCGGGATGGGCCGCATCGACGCGCTCCATCTCTTCGCGTATGGCGCGGGCTTCGGCCGGGCTGCACCGCTCGGCGCAAAGGCCCGCGGCCTCGACCTCGACGGCGAGACGCAGTTCCAGCAGAGCGATAGTCTGGGGCAATGCCTCAAGATCCTGATCGGGAATGGAAAAACTGCCCAGAGGCGCTTCCGATACAAAAACCCCTTTGCCCTGCCGTGGCACCACCAAACCTTCCGAGCGCAGCCGCGCCACCGCCTCGCGCACCACGGTCCGACTGACCTCGAATTGCTGACAAAGGTCGGCCTCGGTCGGCAGCTGCGCGCCGGGGCCCAGCTTGCCACTGCGGATCTGGTCCAGCAGGCCTTCAAAGACCACGGTCGAAAGGGATTTGCGTTTCATCAGCGTCCTGCGGGTTTGCTGCCCGATGCCCTATCAGAGGGCAGCGGTCACGATCAACTCCACCAACATGCCGGGCTTGGCCATCCGCCCTTCGCCGCTGGAACGTGCGGGGGCATGCTCGGGGCTGATCCAGGCATCCCAGACGCGGTTCACGGCATCGAAATCGCGGATGTCGTCCAGCCACATCTGCACATGCAGGATGTTTTCGCGCTTGCTGCCCGCCTTGGCCAGCAGGCGGTCAATCTTGTCCAGCACCTCCTCCATCTGGGCCTCGGCACTGGTGCCGGGGGTGCCAACCTGGCCGGTCAGATAGACGGTGCCGTTGTGGACGACGGCGTGATGGATACGAGTATCGAAATCGAACCTCTGGATATCGGCCATGTATCAGCTCCGAATCGGGTTGCCGCGCTGGTATTGCGCATAGGGCGCCTGGACGAGCCATCCGGCATCGACAGGCAGGGTGACGCCGGTGATGCTGGCGGCACGGTCGGAACACAGAAACATCACCGCCTCGGCGATATCCTGCGGTTGCACGAATTTCTTCAGCGCGGTGCTGTCCAGAATGGCATCGGGGTTCCGTTCTCCCGCCGCGATCTTGGCTTTCAGGCCATCGGACAGCGTAAAACCCGGCGCGACCGCATTGACCCGCACCCCTTTCGGGCCCAGCTCATTGGCGAGGATCTCCGTCAGCGCCCGCACCGCGTGCTTGCCCGGCGTATAGGCCGGCAGCGACAGGGGCGCGAAAGAGGCCAGCGAGCCGACATTCAGGATCGCCCCACGCCCGGCCGCCGCCATCAGGCGACCAAAGACCTGACAGCCCAGCAGCGTTCCGCGATAGTTGATGCGCCACAGCTGCTCATCTTCCTCCAACGGCTGGTCCAGAACGCGCTTGCCACTTTGCAGGATGCCCGCGCAGTTGACCACGATCTCGGGCGTGCCAAAGCCGTCCTGCACCGCCACGCCAAGCGCCTCCATCGACGCCGGATCCGCCACGTCGACTGGCAGGAAGGCCGCGGCGCTGGCCCCGGCGGCGGTGCAATCCTGCGCGACGGCCGCCCCCCGCGCGGCATCGCGCCCAGCGACCAGCACCCGGTGCCCTTCGGCCGCAAAGCGCAACGCGACGGCGCGGCCAATGCCCGAGGTGCCGCCAATTACAAGCGAAACCGGTTCAGACATCGCGGTTCTTCCTGTCCACATCGAGAAAATCGACCCAGGCCTGCATCTGGCAATCCATCATCGGGCGTCCGGCCTCGGCATGGCAGCCGCGGGCGCGGGCCTCTTGCAGCAGGCGCGTCTCGCTCGGCTCCATGATGATATCGAAAATCACCATCCCGGGCCGCGCGTTGTCGATGGCCATCGGCAGCGGATCGTCAGGTTTCATGCCGATGGGCGTTGCGTTCACGGCAATATCCATCCCTGCCGGATTGGCCGGGCCGGTCTTGACGGTGCAGGTCGGGAATTGGCGGCGCACCGAAGCGGCCAAAGTCTCGGCCCGATCGGCGTCGACATCAGAGATGGTCAGCTCGGCCACACCCTCTTCGGCAAGGCAATGCGCGATCGACGAGCCGCCGCCCCCTGCCCCGACCAGCAGCGCGCGTTTGCCCTGCATGGCGTGGCCCTTGTTCTTCATCGCCATGACAAAGCCGTAGCCATCGAAATTGTCAGCCTCCCACCCGCCTTCCGGCAGGCGGCGCAGGACGTTGGCCGCCCCGACACGGGCCGCGCGCGGATGGGCCTTCACCGCCTTCTCCAGCAATTTGCCCTTGTAGGGGATCGACACGATGATGCCGCGCAGGTTCTGCATCGCATCCAGACCCGCCCAGAGATCGTCAAGCCGGTCCGGGGTGCAGGTCACCGGCACCATCACACTGTCAAGCCCCCGGTCCTCGAACAGCGCATTGAAGGCACCGGGGCTTTTCGTATGGCCAATCGGGTGCGCCAGCATGGCGAAAACATCTGCCTTTCCTGTTCCTCGCATCTTGTGTCCTTTGCATGGATTCGGGGCTTGCGCTTCTCTTGTTATCAGTCATCATACAAATGACAACTGAAAATGAGCAGTCCCATGCCAATCCCGCGTTATGTCCCCCCGAAACATCGCAGCTATGACGTGGTCATCGTCGGCGGCGCCGCCGTCGGATCCTCGGTCGCCTATTGGCTGGGCGAAGAGACGCGCGGCACCCTCTCGGTTCTGGTGGTCGAGCGGGATTCGAGCTATGAATTTTCCTCGACCGCGCTTTCCACTTCGGCGATCCGGCAGCAGTTTTCCAACCCGATCAACGTGAAGATCAGCCAGTTCGGCGTTGAAATCATTCGCAGTTTCCAGGAACGCATGGCCCCGTATTTTCCGGGCGAACCGGCGCCGGATCTGGGCTTCAAGGAATATGGCTATCTTTATTGCTGTTCACCCGAAGGGGCCGAGGCCGCAAAGGCACGGGTCGAGATGCAGCGCAGTCTGGGCGCCCATACGGTGTTTCTGGACCCTGACGCCCTGCAGGCGCAATTCCCCTGGCTGAACGTCGAGGATCTGGGCGGCGGCAGCTGGGGGGCACAGGCGGAAGGCTGGTTTGATTCCATGGGCCTGCTCATGGGGTTTCGCCGGGGTGCCCGGGCGCTCGGGGCGGAATATATCGACAATGCGGTGACGGGGCTGGGCGTTGAATCGGGCCGGGTGACGACGGTGCAGCTTGCCACCGGCGAGGTGATCTCCTGCGGCACGCTGGTCAATGCCGCAGGCCCGCGTGCGCAACAGGTGGCGGCCATGGCGGGGCTGTCGATCCCCGTGGCGCCCTTCAAACGCTACAGCTTTGTCTTTTCCAGCGCGACGCCCATTCCGGGGCGGATGCCCAATGTCATTGATCTTTCTGGCACTTTCGTGCGCCCCGAAGGCCCGTTGTTCCTGACCGGCAATACCCCCGGCGATGACGGCCCCGCCGATTACGACGATTTCGGCCCCCGCCACCAAGAGTTCGAGGAGGCGATCTGGCCCGCCCTTTACCACCGCATCCCGGCCTTTGACGCCCTGAAGGTGCAGCAAGCCTGGACGGGGCATTACGAGATGAACATGCTCGACCATAACGGCATCGTGGGCTTTCACCCCGAGGTGACGAATTTCATGTTCGCCAACGGCTTTTC
>CAYTMV010000084.1:0-8265 GCA_964439015.1 uncultured Gemmobacter sp. | reverse complement strand
CCGCGGTTTTCGAGTTCATGACAAAGGTCGCATTGGCGCGATAGCTGGCATCCAGAGCATAGACCAGATCGACGATCGCATCCGCAGGGGCCGCGGCCGAGAAATCACCCGCCGTGCCGGTTGCGATATACCCCAGGTTGCCCCAGCTCCAGCTGGCATTGGCGACCTTGCCATGGGTCAGCAGCCCGCGCGGCTTGTCGATCCCGTCACCGCTGACAAAGGCCGCGGCCTCGGCGCGGGCAAACTTGTCGGCGATCCGGCCCGCCAGCCAGCCCTCCACGTCAAAGGCCGCGTCATCCAGCAGGCGCTGGCTGGCCTTGGGCATGGCCGACAGCTCGTGCAGCGAGATCGAGATACGCTCGATCTGCGGCGTGGCGGTTTCGGTCACGGTGCCAGCCTCGGTCGCCCAGCCCGAGCCCACATCCGAATGGTCGATGATGACGTCAAAGCTGGTGGCCTCCACCTGCACCACATTGGCAATGGCGCGCAGCGACGACGTCGATTTCAGCGACGAGCGGATGGTCTCGGCAGTCTGCGGATCGACCAGATAGCCGCCCTCGGCCGAAACCGAGGTGTTCAGCGCCTTGCCCTCCAGCACCAGGCCCCGCAGGCCATCATCATCGCCCGAGCGCAAGTAGGCATCAAAGGCCTTGCGGTGCGGCACCTCCACCTCGGCCGAGGTCGACAGCGCCGGGCGCCCGAAGGTCACAGTCTTGGTCTGAAGCATGGTCAATCGCTCTTCCTGTTGTTGCAACGCAGATTTCACTTCGGCCTGAAAGCCGTCGAGTTCCTTCAGAAATCCGGTCATGGCGGCTTGCACCTCCTCAACCGGGTGGCGGGCGCCGGGCATGACCCCGCCGGCCCGAGCCTTGGTCTCGGTCATCGTCTGATCCTCATCTGTTCGCATCACGCCGCGCCCCTGGCGGCAGATATCAGCCCACCGCGGGGCCGATCCTTGCGGGGTCTGCGCCCCTCAGCGCCGCGCAAGCCTGTCGCGCGCCGCCTCCAGCACCCGGGCCAGATCGGCCCAGACATGCTGCATGTCCCCGTCGGATTTCGCTGCAACCCGCGCCTCGGGCAGCATGGGAAAGGTCACCAGCGACACTTCCCACAGCTCCAGTTCGGCCAGCTGCCGGCCACCCTTGCCGTCCCGCTCGGCCCGGCGGGTGCGATAGCCGATCGACAGACCGTCCATCGCCCCCGCCGACAGCAGCGCCAGCGCCTCGCGCCCGCGCGCCACTTCCGTCAGGATGCGCCCCTTGACCCAAAGCCCGCGCTTGTCCTCGCGCACCTCGTCCCAGATGCCGATCGGTTGGCCAGGGTCATGCTGCCACAGCATCTTGACCCGCCGCCCCGCCGCGGCCAGCGCCTTCAGGCTTTCGGCATAGGCACCCGGCAACACCACATCGCCGCCCTGATCCCTCACGCCGAACAGGCTGGCATAGCCCTCGACCGTCTCGCCATCCGTGACCATCAGCCCCGGCGCACCCTCCGGCACCCGAGCCTGAAACTTGCGCTCCGGCGCACCCGGCATCTCTGTCATCCCCATCCGCTCACCTCATTGCCGTCCTGATCAGCGCCTCGGCCCCCTGCGTCAGCAGAAAGGCCGCAACCCCGTAAACGCCCACCCAGATGCGCTTTTCCAACCGCTCCAGCGTGCCTTCCATCTGCCCCAGCCGGTATTCCAGCGCGCTCCACCGCTCCTCCGCGACCCGCTCATTGGCCTCGATCCGCGCCTGCGCCGCATCGAAACTGTCATAGAGAAAGCGCGACCCGCCCGTGGCCCTCTCGCGCCCGGCCATGGTCAGTCCTCATCCGTCAGGCGCGGCAGGCCCAGCAGCGCCCGCTTTTCCGCCTGGGTCAGAAAATCCGCCGCGCCCACGCGCGCCCATTGCTGATCGCGCTCGACCGCCAGCGCCGGCACCTGATCGAGGTCGGGCTTCAACTCCACCGCCTCACCGGTAAACCCCGCCAGCCAATGCGACACCGCCGCCACCACCCGCGTGGCCAAAGGCAACACGGTCAGCCGGTAAAAGGCCCGGTTGGCCTCCTGATAATTGGCATAGGTGGCATCGCCCGGAATGCCGATCAGCATCGGCGGCACACCAAAGGCGATGGCGATCTCGCGCGCGGCCGCCTCCTTGGTCTTCTGGAACTCCATGTCGCTGGGGCTGAACCCCATCGGCTTCCAGTCCAGCCCCCCCTCCAGCAACATCGGCCGCCCGGCATTGCGCGCGCCCTGATGATGCGCCTCCATCTCGCCCACCAGCCGGTCATACTGATCGGCGGTCAACGTCGATTGCCCATCCGCGCCCTTGTACACAATCGCCCCCGAGGGCCGCGCCGCATTGTCCAGAAGCGCCTTTGACCAAGCCGAGGCCGAGCCATGCACATCCAGCGCCACCGCCGCCGCCTGCAACGGCGAAAAACCGTAATGGTCATCCTGCGGATGAAAGCTGCGGATATGGCAGATCGGCTGCACATCGCCCGTCATCGAGAACCGATGCCGCGCATTGCCCACCGTATAGTCATAGGCCACCGGCCAGCCATCCGCCCCCGGCACCAACGCCATCCGGTCAGAGCGCAACACATGCAACTCCCCCGGCAGATTGCCCAGACCAGGCACCGCTTCCAGATAGGCGTTCCCGCTCAGCAGCAACTGGGCATAAACCGCCTCGAACATCTCCGCCCGCCCCTGCGCCGGGTTCGGCCGCCGGATCAGGTCCAGCAGCGGATGCGTGTCATACCGCCGCTCGGCATCCTGCAACACCAACGGCAGCGCCGCCGCCGCCTCGGCAATCAGCTTCACGGCCCGAAAGCCGATGGGATTGCCCTGAAACCCGTTGCGCGTCAGGCTCACCACGTCGCGCGGACTCCAGGCCACCCGGCCTTGCGTGCCAAACGCCACCACCCGCCCCGTGGCCGAGGCCTTGCGCTCCGGCGCCACCTTCTCGGCGCGCCGCAGGAAATCGAATACCATCCCGCTCTCTCCCGTTCCTGTTGGCAGACACAGCCCGCCCCGGCCCGCGTTCTGCCGCAGCCCGGCCCGCCACCGCGCGCCCCTGTCCTCACCATGATCCAAATACCCACAGCCCCGCCGGGGCCGGGCGCTCCGGTGGCCGCTACAGCACCCGCACCTGCGGCCGAAGCGCCTTTTGCGCCGGCTCCACGATCAGCTCGGTCAACGCCCAGACCAGCGCGTCCACGCGGTCAGGGCTGCCCCTGCCCTCATAGCCCTGCGCCGTCATCCGGCACATCTGATCCTCCAACCGCTGCAAGCCGCGCAGATGGCTGACCCGCCCCTGCTCATACAGCGCCGCCACCGGCTCGGCCCGCGTGACCTTGCCCCGGCTGGCGCGCACCGCGCGATAGGGGACCATCGGATCAATCTGGCGGATCACGGTCTGCACCAGATCGCCCCCCTGATTGACCTCGGCCACCAGCCTGTCCGCGCCATGCCGCGCCATCGCCGCAATCGCCGCCCGCGCCCATCCATCGGGCGAGGCACCCGCGACGCTGGCATCCTCCAGCACCACCGCCCGCCAATCCTGCACCGACCCGCGCGTCACCGCGCCCACAACAACGATCCCGCATTCGTCCGAGGCGCCATGCCCCGTCACCGGTGGGTCCACCGCCACTACGATCCGGTCCAGCGCCGGCGCGGCATCCACCCGCGCCGCCTCAAGCATCCGCGTGGTCCACAGGGCGCCCTCGGCGTCCTCGATCAGCAGCCCGTCCAACTCCTGTGCGCCGGCCCGCGTGCCGCCATAGCGCGCCCGCACTTCCTCGAGGAACGAGGCCGCCAGATAAGCCCGGTTCGCATCCGTCGGTGCATGGGTCGCAACCGTGGTCGGATTGTTCAGGATCGCCTTCAACACCGCGACATTCTTCGGCGTCGTCGTCACCACCTGCCGCGGATGATCGCCCAGACGCAGCGCGAATTGCAGCTGATCCCAGGCGGCCTCGGCCTTCTTCCACTTTGCCAACTCATCCACCCAGGCCGCGTCGAACTGCGGCCCGCGCAAGGATTCCGGCTCATGCGCCGAAAACACCTGCGCGATCGCCCCATTGGGCCAGACCAGCCGCTTGCGCGTGGCCTCCCATTGCGGGCGGCGGTCGGGGGGCGAACAGGCCATGATCCCGCTATCGCCAAAGATCATCACCTCGCGCACCTGATCGACGGTCTCGCCCACCAACGCCACCCGCTGCGCGCGGCCCGGCGCGTCCGGGGTCGCCCCCTCCACCTCGGCCCGCACCCACTCGGCGCCGGCGCGGGTCTTGCCCGCACCGCGCCCGCCCATGATCACCCAGGTCTTCCAGGCTCCCTCGGGCGGCAGCTGATGCGGCAGCGCCCAGAACTCAAAGATCCACGGCAGTGCCAGCAGGGCCTGGTCCGACAACCCGCCCAGAAACTCATCCACCACCTCCGGCGTCGCGGAGGCGAGCCAGCCTGCGCCCGATTTCAGCCCGGGCTGCGGCGAGATCCAGTTCTCCGTTGCCTCCGACAGTCCCGGCAACCTGTTTGCGAAGTTTTTCGACACGGGTCCTCTCTTCCATCACCTGCAGAAAGGCCTGGCGCAGATCCCGGACCGCACTCATGCCCGTCTTCACCTCGCCAAACTCGCCTTCCCGGATCTTCCGGCCCGCCACCGCCACATCTTCGGCGAAGGCGCGCACAAGGTCTTCCGCTTCCCGAAGAAGCGCCGCGGGATCCCCGCTGCCAGCCTCGAAATGTATCGTCATCTGCCCTGTTGCCTGCTCATGCCACCCCCGCACGAGAGAGAACCAAAAAGCGGCGCAAAGGCTGTCCGCCCCCCGCCGCTCTCATTTGTCTTCCAGCCTGCGAGAAGGAATATTCCAGCCGGCGCAAAAAGTCAAGAAATTTAGTATTTTCAATATCTTAACGCAAAGCTCGCAGCCCGCCGATCCCGCGCAACGCCCCAAAGGACAAGGGCCGGGGTTTCCCCCGGCCCTCACTGTCATGGACTGTTCTGCTGCTGTTGCTGCCGCTCAAGCGCGCGCCAGCGGGCGACATTGGCATTATGCTCTTCCAGCGTCTCGGCAAAGGCGTGGCCCCCCGATCCATCCGCCACGAAATACCGGAAATTCGTGTCGTCGGGGTTCAGCGCCGCCTCGATCGACAACCGCCCCGGATTGGCAATGGGCGTGGGCGGCAGCCCGTCGATCACATAGGTGTTGTAGGGCGTGGCCCGGCGCAACTCGCTTTGCCGCAGGCCGCGCTCCAGCACACCCTCGCCCTTGGTGATGCCATAGATCACCGTGGGGTCGGTCTGCAACCGCATCCCCTGCTGCAAACGGTTGATGAAGACGCTGGCCACCTGCCTGCGTTCTTCCGGCACACCGGTTTCCTTTTCGACGATCGAGGCCATGATCAGCGCCTCTTCAGGCGTGTCATAGGGCAAACCTTCGGCGCGCGTCGCCCACAGCTCTGCCAGGATCTGCGCCTGCTTCTCGCCCATCGCCGCAACCAGCGCCGCCCTGTCACCGCCCCGCGCCACCTCATAGCCCTGCGGCGCAAGGCTGCCCTCAGGCGGCACCTCGGCAATCTCGCCCTGCAGGAAATCGGCCCGTTTCAGGCTGTCAACCACCATCCAGCTGGTGACCCCCTCAGCCAGCGTGACCTGAAACCGCATGTCCGCATCATCTGCGGCATCGACATATTCCGCCGGAAGCGCATCCGTGCCCGGCACGAACTTCACCACTTCCACCAGCCGGTTGGTGGCCGCATCCAGCTCGCGCAGCAGCACCTCCGGCCCGCGCACGCCGATGCGGAAGTTGATCTCGCGCCCGCAGGTCGAGGCCCCACCCTCGGTGATAGCCGCCAGCACCTCCGCCATCGAGGCCCCCGGCGGCACCAGATAAGAGCCGAACTTCAACGCCCCGGCCTTGCCCGCATAATCCGCGCCAATGCGGAAGATCCGCGCATCGCTGATCGCGCCCTGCGCTTCAAGGTTGCGGCTGACCGAGGCCAGCGAGGCCCCCCGCTCGACCTTCACGCAAAACGCCTCGGTCAAAGGCCCCGGCCCGGCATATTGCTCGCGCCCCCAGGCCAGAACCCCCGCCGCCGCGATCAGCATCACGATGAACAGCGTCAGCGCGTTGGAGGCGACCGCTTTCCACATCAGCCGCGCACCTTGCCCAGAACCAGACTGGCATTGGTGCCGCCAAAGCCAAAGCTGTTCGACAGCGCGATATCGATCTTGCGCTTGACGGCCTTGTTCGCGGCCAGATCCAGCTTCGGCGTCACCGCCGGATCGTCGAGGTTCAGCGTCGGCGGCGCGATCTGGTCGCGGATCGCCAACACGCAGAAGATCGCCTCAACCGCCCCCGCAGCCCCCAGCAGGTGGCCGATGCTCGATTTGGTCGAGGACATCGTGGCCTTGGCCGCCGCGTCGCCCATCAGCCGCTCCACCGCGCCCAGCTCGATCGTGTCCGCCATGGTCGAGGTGCCATGCGCGTTGATGTAATCCACCGCCTCGGGCGCGATGCCCGCCCGCTTCAAGGCCGCCTGCATGCTGCGATAGCCCCCATCGCCATCCTCGGACGGCGCGGTGATGTGATAGGCATCGCCCGACAGGCCATAGCCCAGCACCTCGGCATAGATCCTGGCGCCGCGCGCCTTGGCATGCTCGTATTCTTCCAGAACCACCACGCCCGCACCCTCACCCATCACGAAACCGTCGCGATCGGCGTCATAGGGGCGGCTGGCCTTGGTCGGATCGTCGCCCCGTTTGGTCGACAGCGCCTTGCAGGCGTTGAACCCGGCAATCCCGATCTCGCTGATCGGACTTTCTGCCCCACCCGCCACCATCACATCCGCATCGCCCAGCATGATCAACCGCGCCGCATCGCCAATCGCATGCGCCCCGGTCGAACAGGCGGTGACAACCGCATGGTTCGGCCCCTTGAAGCCAAAGCGGATCGACACCTGACCCGAGATCAGGTTGATCAGCGCGCCGGGGATGAAGAAGGGCGAGACCCGCTTCGGCCCCTTTTCCTTGATCAGCACCGCCGTCTCGGCGATCGAGGTCAGCCCGCCGATGCCCGAGCCGATCATGACGCCGGTCCGCAACCGCGATTCCTCGTCCTGCGGCTCCCAGCCGGCATCCTTCACGGCCTGCACGGCGGCGGCCATCCCGTAAAGGATGAAGTCATCGACCTTGCGGCGCTCTTTCGGCTCCATCCAGTCATCGGGATTGAAGGTGCCGTCGCTGCCATCCCCCATCGGAATTTCGCAGGCGTATTTCGTCACCACATTGCTGGCGTCAAAGCGGGTGATTGGCCCGGCCCCGGATTGCCCGGCGATCAGCCGGCTCCAGGTTTCCTCGACCCCGCAGGCCAACGGCGTGACCAGACCCAGCCCCGTGACAACAACGCGACGCATGCAGAACCCCCTCGCATCCCGGGCCGTCCCGGCCCATTTGCGCCGTGATACACGCCGCCCCAGCGCCGTGCAACCTTGGGCGGCCACCAGCGCAGCCCCTGACCGGCAAAGCAAAAGCCCCCCGCATCGCTGCGAGGGGCCCTGCCTGCCCGCAAGGGCAGAAATCCGCTCAGACGGCCTTCGAGATGAAGCTGACCGCGTCGCCGAAGGTCTGGATGGTCTCGGCGGCGTCATCCGGGATCTCGATCCCGAATTCTTCCTCGAAAGCCATGACCAGCTCGACGGTGTCGAGGCTGTCGGCGCCCAGATCGTCGATGAACGAGGCGGCTTCCGTCACCTTGTCCTCTTCGACGCCCAGATGCTCGACCACGATCTTCTTCACGCGCTCGGCGATGTCGCTCATGTCACTTCCTCACTTTGGGGGGCCGCGCCCCTGCCTTGATGTCCCTGCCCCATGACCGGTTTGCGGTTGTCCGTTCCGGTGGGGCTGCTTGCCCCCCGGCATGGCTGCCGGAGGTCTCACTCGTTCCTGCGCGCCTATAGCAAGCGGCTGCGGGCATGGCAAACCATTTCCCACACGCCTGCCCGATGCGTCAGATCATCGCCATGCCGCCATTCACATGCAGCGTGGCGCCAGTCACATAACCGGCCTCCGGGCTGGACAGATACAGCACCGCCGCCGCAATCTCGCGCGCATCGCCCATCCGGCCCGCCGGCACCTGGGTCAGGATTCGCGCCTTCTGTTCGTCGTTCAGCTTGTCGGTCATCGCCGTGGTGATGAACCCCGGCGCCACGCAGTTGACGGTGATGTTGCGGCTGGCCACCTCGGCCGCCAGCGATTTCGACATCCCCACCATCCC
>CAYTMV010000083.1:0-8281 GCA_964439015.1 uncultured Gemmobacter sp. | reverse complement strand
ATTTTCGGATCGAGGTGGGCCGGATCTGGGAGGGCGATTTCATGCGCCTGATCCTGGCTGACGAGATCACCCCCGACACCTGCCGGCTGTGGGACCTGCGCGGGCTGGATGGCCCGGAGGCGCCAGGCATGCCGCGCGAGCCCGGCCCGCTGGCCGATCCGCATACCGAACTGGCGCGGCGGTTGGGCGTGTTGCCCGCCGGCGTCACCCATTCTCCCAAACCGACCCACATCAACTGAGAGGCCCGCCATGAAAGCCCGTGTCACCGTCATGCTGAAAACCGGGGTTCTCGATGTTCAGGGCGAGGCGGTGCGGCGCGCCCTTGGCACGCTGGGCTTTGACGGCGTCGAGGGCGTGCGTCAGGGCAAGGTGATCGAGCTGGATCTGGCTGAGACCGATGCCGAAAAAGCCCGCGCCGCGGTTACCGCGATGTGCGAAAAGCTGCTGGCCAATACCGTGATCGAGAAATACTCGATCGAGCTGGTGTAAGGGGGCGGGGCGATGAAAGCGGCTGTCGTCACTTTTCCAGGTTCCAACTGCGACCGCGATCTGGCGGTGGCCTTCGAAAAGGCGGGGGCCGAGGTGGTCCGCGTCTGGCACAAGGATGATGCGCTGCCCGCGGGCGTGGATATTGTCGGCGTGCCGGGCGGGTTTTCCTTTGGCGATTACCTGCGCTGCGGGGCGATCGCTGCGCAATCGCCGATCGCCGCGGCCGTGCGCGCCCATGCGGCCCGCGGCGGCCATGTGATCGGCATCTGCAACGGCTTTCAGGTTCTGACCGAGATGCACCTTCTGCCGGGTGCGCTGATGCGCAATGCCGGGCTGAAGTTCTTGTGCAAGTCGGTCGAGCTGCGGGTCGAGACCACGGACAGCGATTTTACCGCCGGTTATACCAAGGGCCAGATCGTCAGCTATCCGGTCGCCCATCACGACGGCAACTATACGGTTGACGCCGAGACACTGGCCCGACTGGAGGGCGAGGGCCGCGTGGCCTTCCGCTATGTCGCCAATCCCAACGGCTCGATGAACGACATTGCCGGCATCCTGTCAGAGAACCGCCGCGTTCTGGGGCTGATGCCGCATCCCGAGCGGGCGCTGGGCGATGCGTCGGGCGGCGGTGACGGTGCGGCGCTGTTTTCCAGCCTGATGGGCAAAATGGCGCTTGTCTGAACGCGCGCGCTTGAGGCCGCAGGCCCGCGGCCTTAAGTTCCGCCCATGATCGATCTGCAAGATCCCCGGACTGGTGGCTCTTCCACCTCAGGACCGCCGTCGGCGGCTGACAGCCTGCCGCCGCGCCTGAAGGGGCTGCCGCCGCAGACCCCGGCCCGCGCGCCGCGCAAGGGGCTGGGGTGGGGCATCAAGCTGGCG
Organism: uncultured Gemmobacter sp.; assembly: GCA_964439015.1. GTDB lineage: Bacteria > Pseudomonadota > Alphaproteobacteria > Rhodobacterales > Rhodobacteraceae > Gemmobacter. Next base: position 6,913 of record CAYTMV010000083.1, on the reverse strand, counting down.
GTGGTGCTGTTGGTGCTGCTGGCCGTGGGCGTGGTGCTGGTCACCAACCGCCTGTTGGGCGACCGCTTCACCGAGGTCACCCGCACCCGCACCGAGCTGCGGCTGGCGCTTTATTCCGGCAATCTCCTGTCCGAATTGCAGCGCACCTCGGTGGTGCCGCTGCTGATCTCGTCCGATCCCGACCTGCTGCAGGCGTTGCAGGATGGCAATTATTCCCGCTCGTCCCAAAGGCTGATGCAGGTCCGTGACGAGATCGGCGTGGCCGGGCTGCAGTTGGTGGACGCCACCGGCCGTCTGGTTGCGGCGACCAACCGCAATCTCCTGGGCGAAAACCGCCAGAACCAGCCGGCCGTGGTCAATGCCAAGCGCCAGAACGAAACCGTCTTTACCGCTGAACGGCGGGCGCAGGGTGGGTTTGATTTCACCTATTCCCGCGCGATCCGTGCGGAAGGTCAGTTGCTGGGCGTCATCATCGTCGGCGTGGATCTGATGAAATACGAGCGCGCCTGGACCGGGTTGCAGGATGCGGTGCTGGTCACGGATAGCGAAGGCACGGTCGTTCTGGCGACCGAGCCCAGCTGGCGGGGCTTGCCGGTCGAGCAGGCCCTGGCGGCGCGGGATGCGCCCTCGGCCATCGCCCGGGCGCTGCGCGACGCGACCTACTGGGCGCAAACGCCGGCGGACGCCTATATCTCGGGCGAGCGGGTGCTGAAGACCGAGGCCCGGGTGCCGTTTCGCGGCTGGCGGATCACGGCCTTCACGGCCTATGATTCGGTGCGCGAACGGGTGAACGGCATTCTCGCCCTGGTCATCATGGGATTTGCGATCCTGCTGGCGCTGACCTTCTATGTCCTGACCCGCCGGGCCTGGTCACAATCCGACAGCTACCGGCGCGAAAGCGTCGAGTTGCGGGCGCTGGCCAACCGTCTACAACGCGAGATTGCCGAACGCGAGAAGGCCCAGCAAAACCTTGCCGCAGCCGAGCGAACCTTGGCGCAAAGCTCGAAACTGGCGGCCTTGGGCGAGATGTCGGCAGCCGTCAGCCACGAGTTGAACCAGCCGCTGGCCGCGATGAAGACCTATCTGGCGGGCGCCCGCCTGCTGCTGGAGCGTCGCCGCCCTGCCGAGGCCTTGTCCAGCTTTCAGCGCATCGACGATTTGATCGACCGCATGGGCGCGATCACCCGCCAGCTGAAATCCTATGCCCGCAAGGGCGGCGAGGCGTTCGAGCCTGTGGACCTGCGCACCGCTGTGTCCTCGGCGCTGTCGATGATGGAGCCGCAGTTGAAAACCCGCGTGGTGCGGATCACCCGCAGCCTGCCGCGCCAGCCGGTGATGGTCATGGCCGACCGCATCCGGCTTGAGCAGGTCATCATCAACCTGCTGCGCAACGCACTGGATGCCACCAAGGACGTGGCGCAGCCGCAGATCGGCATCGGTCTGGTGCTGAATGGTGCGGCCCGGCTGACGGTGCGTGACAACGGCCACGGGATCATGGACGCTGACAACCTGTTCGAGCCCTTCTATACCACCAAGAAGCCTGGCGAGGGCGTTGGTCTTGGGCTGGCGATCTCGACCGGGATCGTCACCGATCTGGGCGGCCGTCTGACCGCCCGCAACCTCGGGCCGCCGGAAGGTCCGGGGGCCGAGTTCGAGATGCAGTTGCCGTTGCTGGGGCAGGGTGCCGCCGGCACCGCCCGGGTTGCGGAATGAAGAGAGGAACACGCAGATGTCCCGCATGATGAAGGTGGCGATCGTCGATGACGAGGCCGACATGCGCCAGTCGATCAGCCAATGGCTGGCGCTGTCGGGCTTTGACACGGAAACCTATGGCAGCGCCGAAGAGGCGCTGGCGGCGATCACGCCCGAATTCCCGGGGATCATCGTCTCGGACGTGCGGATGCCGGGCATGGATGGCATGGCCTTCCTGAAACGGCTGATGAGCATGGATTCGGCTCTGCCGGTCATCATGATCACCGGGCATGGCGATGTGCCTATGGCGGTCGAGGCGATGCGGGTGGGGGCCTTCGACTTTCTCGAAAAACCCTTCAACCCCGACCGGATGACCGAGCTGGCCAAGCGCGCCACCCAGGCCCGCCGCCTGACGCTGGACAACCGCGCGCTGCGGCGCGAGTTGGCCGATGGGTCTTCGGTGATGTTGAAGTTGATCGGCACCAGCCCGGCGATGGAACGGCTGCGCGAGGATATCCTCGATCTCGGTCAGGCCGACAGCCATGTGCTGATCGACGGCGAGACCGGCACCGGCAAGACCCTTGTGGCGCACGCGCTGCATGCGGTGGGGCCGCGGGCCACGAAGAAGTTTGTCACCATCTCTTGCGCTGCCTGGTCCGAGGATCAGCTGGCGGCCAAGTTGTTTGGCCCCAGCGAGGATGGCGGCCTGCCGCTGGTGGAAGAGGCGCGCGGCGGCACGCTGTGTCTTGAGGATATCGAGGCGCTCAGCCACGCGCTGCAATCGCGGCTGCTGACGCTGATCAACGAGCAGGGCACCCCGCCCGAGACCCGGATCATCGCCATCTGCAACGAACACGGCCCCGACAAGACGCTGGAGGATATCCTGCGCGCCGACCTGTTCTATCGACTGGGCGCCATGACCATCGTCCTGCCGCCGCTTCGAACGCGGGGCGAGGATATCCTGACGCTGTTCACCAAGATGTCCGAACAATTTGCCGAAGAATATGGCTGCGATGCCCCGCAAGTCACAGCGCAAGAGGCCGCGCAACTGTTGCAGGCTCCCTGGCCCGGAAACGTGCGCCAGCTGGTCAACATCGCTGAACGCGCCGTGCTGCAAAACCGGCGCGGTACGGGCTCGATCGCGTCGTTGCTGATGGCCGAAAACGAGGCCGCCGGGCCGGCGCTGACCACCGAGGGCAAGCCCTTGAAGGAATATGTCGATGCCTTCGAGCGGATGCTGATCGACAACTCGATGCGCCGCCACAAGGGCAGCATCGTCGCGGTGATGGAAGAGCTTTGCCTGCCGCGGCGCACGCTTAACGAAAAGATGGCGAAATACGGCCTCAGCCGCAGCGACTATACCTGAGCCGCCGGCCCGCGCCGCCCCTTTGTGGCGGCGCAGCCGCCGCTGGACCCCAGCCCGGCGGTGAAATCCAGAAAGGCCCGCAGCGCCGCAGACATGTTGCGGCGCGAGGGGTAGACGATGCTGACCGGCAGGTCCGGCAGGCGGAAATCGGTCAGCAGCGGCACCAGCGCACACGAGGCAAGATCCTCCTGCACCAGAAAATCCGGCATCAGCGCAATGCCGTGGCCCGCCAGTGCGGCCATGCGGATCAGGTCGCCGTTATTGGCAAAGAACGTCGGGTTGATCCGCTGATAGATAACCTCCGCCCCTTGCTGGAAGGGCCAGGTGCGGCTGCCGCGCATGTTGGTATAGTAAAGGCAGCGATGCGCGGTCAGGTCTTCGGGCTTTTGCGGCACGCCATGGGCCTCGAGATAGGCGGGTGAGGCCACCACATCCACCCGCGCCGCATTCAGCCGCCGCACCACCAGACCGGAATCCTGCAGCTCTCCGACCCGGATCGCCGCGTCATAGCCTTCGCCGATCAGGTCGGCGGCGCGGTCGTCCAGCACCATCTCTACCTGCACTTGTGGAAAGGCCTCGGCAAAGCGCATCAGGCAGGGGGCGAGCGTCTTGAGCGTATAGGAAACCGGTGACGCGATGCGCAGGCTGCCCGCCGGATGCATGGCCGCGCTGCGCACCGTCTCATTCGCGACTTCCAGCTGGTCGAGGATCGCCTTGACCTTGGTGTAATATTCGATCCCCACCGCCGTGGGCTTGACCGACCGGGTCGAGCGCGTCAGCTGCCGCGCGCCAAGGCTGGCCTCCAGGTCCGAGACATATTTGCTGGCCATGCTCTTGGCGATGCCCATGCGGCGGGCGGCGGCGGCGAAGCTGCCTTCCTCGACGATATGGACATAGGTTTGCAGGGTCTGGGTATCCATCGCGGGCCTCTGGCTGTGTGTCCGCGCAAGATAACCCTCGGGTGGCGCCTTTCGCCAGAGATCCGCTCGCGCAGCCTCCGCGCATCCGCGCACATACCAGAACGCCCGCATCGCTGCGGGCGTCCTTTGGGTCTTGCCGTGTCGGATCAGCGGTTGCCGGCGCCCTCGTGGCCGGCATTGCCCGCGGGCAGCAGCGTGACCGAAACCTGGGTCGAGGCGTCAAAGCCGTTGCGGTTGAAGTCGCTGATGCTCAGGACATCGGTGGCCGCGCGGGACACGACGTTGCTTTCAGCCGGCGCGATGGCTTCACGACGTTCGGCATGGGCGGCGCCAGCAATCAGCGAGGCGGCGATCAGGGCGGAAGCGATGAGTTTCATGGGTCTCTCCAAAGAATAAGTGTGCGTGTCGGGTCAGGCGCAGGTCAGTTGCTGCCGCGGCCTTCGTGGCCGGCATCGCCCGCAGTCAACAGCGTGACCGAAACCTGGGTCGAGGCGTCAAAGCCGTTGCGGTTGAAGTCGCTGATGCTCAGGACATCGGTGGCCGCGCGGGACACGACGTTGCTTTCAGCCGGCGCGATGGCTTCACGACGTTCGGCATGGGCGGCGCCAGCAATCAGCGAGGCGGCGATCAGGGCGGAAGCGATGAGTTTCATGGGTCTCTCCAAAGAATAAGTGTGCGTGTCGGGTCAGGCGCAGGTCAGTTGCTGCCGCGGCCTTCGTGGCCGGCATCGCCCGCGGGCAGCAGGGTCACGGGCAGCTGTTTCGCGGTGTCGCGGCCAGCGCGGGCGAAGTCGCGGACGCTGAGGACATCGACGGCCGAGCGCGTCACGACATTGGTTTCAGCGGGGGCAACCACTTCGCGGCGTTCGGCATGGGCGGCACCAGCGATCAGCGAGGCGGCGATCAGGGCGGAAGCAAAGGCTTTCATTTTCAGTCTCCTAAGGGCGTTTCTGGTGTTGTGGTGACGCTGTCTGCGTCGGTGAGACAGATTTAGTCCGGGGGGGCAAAACCCACTAGCCGGCCATTTTCGCGCTCATTGTTCGATGTCATCGAATATTCACGGAACCGTCATCCGGCTGCAGGATGGGCGTTTCTCCCTCCTGCGGCTTGCGCGTGGTGTGGCCAGATTGGCCTTGCGTTTTCGGTGATTGGGCCGCATGGTCACAAGGTGGGATTGCGTCCGGTTTTTGCCGATGCCCCGCACATCAGTTTCGCCGCCGGATGCGCGGTTCGGGCCACCGGTCCGAAAGTGCTTCTTCCTGCGGAAGTCCGGGCCGTAAGGCCAGCCATTTGCCCCAAGGCCCGGTTTCAGCCGGCCAGCGGGCTCGAACCAAGGGCAGCGCGGTGTCGCCGTGATGCCTGGAAATCAGAACCGCGATGAGCCGCGCGAAAGTCGTGACGATCAGAGGACCGGGGGCTGCGATGCCGCCCGGCCTGCTGCGTTGCGGCAGTCCTCCGCTGGGTCTCGCTCGAACAAGTCGCCAGCCGCATGTCTCGCCCCCGATCGGGGCTTCCCCTCCGGATCTTGATCCGGGGCAGGGCCTGCCGTGGCGCAATGGAAAAACATGGCAAAGAAAATGCTTATCGACGCCACCCACGCGGAAGAAACCCGTGTGGTCGTGGTGGACGGAAACCGGGTCGACGAATTCGACTTTGAAAATGTAAACAAGCGGCAGCTTCAGGGTAACATCTATCTGGCCAAGGTCACGCGGGTGGAGCCTTCGCTCCAGGCGGCCTTTGTCGATTACGGTGGCAATCGCCACGGGTTCCTCGCTTTCGCCGAGATCCACCCCGATTATTACCAGATCCCCGTCGCCGACCGTAAGGCGCTGCTCGAGGAAGAGCGCGCGCTGGCCCGCGCCGAGGACGAGGAAGACAACCGCCCGCGGCGCAAACCGCGCAGCGACAATCGCCCGAAGGCCGAGACCGCCGTGGTCGAGGATGCCGTGGTGGTGGCCGAGGCCCAGCCCGCCAGCGATACGCCGGCCGCCAGCGCCGATCCGGCCGAGGTGATCCCGGTCGCGGCCCCGATCCCGGCCCCGTCGCATATCCCCGGCATGGACGTCATCGACCTGGCCGAGGATGAGGGCGATCTGCAGGTCGCCCACCGGCATGACGATCGCGGCGTCGTCGCCTCGGAACGCAATGGCGATGGCCATTACGAGGCACTGGACCACGCGAGCGAAACCGACGGCGAGATCGAGTCCGTCGCCGATGAGGACGTGGCCGAGGAAATCCGCGCCCCCCGCAAGCCGCGCGCGCGCCGCTACAAGATCCAGGAAGTGATCAAGGTGCGCCAGATCATGCTGGTGCAGGTCGTCAAGGAAGAGCGTGGCAACAAGGGCGCCGCGCTGACCACCTATCTGTCGCTGGCCGGCCGCTATTGCGTGTTGATGCCCAATACCGCCCGTGGTGGCGGGATCAGCCGCAAGATCACCAATGCCGCCGACCGCAAGAAGCTGAAGGAAATCGCTGGCGAGATGTCGGTGCCCGAAGGCGCCGGCCTGATCATCCGCACCGCCGGTGCCAAGCGCACCAAGGCCGAGATCAAGCGCGATTACGAATATCTGATGCGCCTGTGGGAAGAGATCCGCGAGCTGACGCTGCGCTCGATCGCCCCCGCCCCGATCTATGAGGAAGGCAATCTGATCAAGCGCACGATCCGCGACCTGTACTCGCGCGAGATCGACGAGATTCTCGTCGAGGGCGAGGCCGGGTATCGCACCGCCAAGGACTTCATGCGCATGATCATGCCGGCCCATGCCCGCGTGGTGCAGCGTTACACCGAGCCGATGCCGCTGTTCGCCCGCTATCAGGTGGAAAGCTATCTGGCGGGTATGTTCAATCCGGTCGTCCAGCTGAAATCCGGCGGCTATATCGTGATCGGCGTCACCGAGGCGCTGGTGGCGATCGACGTGAACTCGGGCCGGGCCACC
>CAYTMV010000082.1:0-8770 GCA_964439015.1 uncultured Gemmobacter sp. | reverse complement strand
GCCGCAGCAGGTGATCGCGCCATTTGGCGTCGATGGTCTGCAACAGCAACTGCTTCTCGACCGAGCGCATCGCCTCGGCGCCGTAAGCCTCGACCTTGTCGGCCATCAGCTTGTCGGCGGCCTCCTCCAGACGGTCGCGGATCACGTCCTGATCGACACCTTCTTCCTTGGCCCAGGCGATCACCGGCACGTCCAGACCCAGCTTTTCCATCGCCGCGGCATAAAGGCCCGGCGTGTTCCATTGGTCGGGATAGGTCTTGGAGGGCATGAAGTCCTCGACCAGATCGTCGATCGCCTGATGACGCATGTCCTGCACGATCTCTGACAGGTCTTCGGCCTGCATGATTTCCAGCCGCTGGCCAAAGATGGCCTTGCGCTGGTCATTCATCACGTCGTCGAACTTCAGCAGCTGCTTGCGGATGTCGAAGTTGCGACCTTCGACCTTGGCCTGCGCGCGCTCCAGAGACTTGTTGACCCAAGGGTGAACGATGGCCTCGCCTTCCTTCATGCCCAGCTTGGACAGGATGTTGTCCAGCCGTTCAGAGCCGAAGATCCGCATCAGGTCATCTTCCAGCGACAGGAAGAACACCGAGCGACCGGGGTCGCCCTGACGGCCCGAGCGGCCGCGCAGCTGGTTGTCGATGCGGCGGCTTTCATGGCGTTCGGTGCCCAGCACGAACAGGCCGCCGGCCTCCAGCACCTTGGCCTTTTCTTCGGCGTGTTCGGCCTCGATCCGGGCGCGGACTTCATCGGGGTGCAGATGCGGGTCGGCGGTGATCGCCTCCAGCACTTTCAACTCGACATTGCCGCCCAGCTGGATGTCGGTGCCGCGGCCGGCCATGTTGGTGGCGATGGTCACGGCGCCCAGACGGCCGGCATCAGCGACGATCTGCGCTTCCTGCTCGTGCTGGCGGGCGTTCAGCACATTGTGCTTGATGCCCTCTTTTTTCAGCAACTCCGACAGGTATTCGGACTTTTCGATCGAGGTGGTGCCGACCAGCATCGGCTGGCCCTTGGCGTGCGCCTCCTTGATGGTGCGGACCACGCCGTCAAACTTTTCGCGCGCGGTGCGATAGACCTGATCGTCTTCGTCGCGGCGCTGCACCGGGCGGTTGGTCGGCACTTCGACCACGCCCAGCTTGTAGATCTCCATGAACTCGTCCGCCTCGGTCATGGCAGTGCCGGTCATGCCGGCCAGCTTGTCATAAAGGCGGAAGTAGTTCTGGAAGGTAACCGAGGCCAGCGTCACGTTTTCAGGCTGGATCGACACGCCTTCCTTGGCCTCAAGCGCCTGATGCAGCCCCTCGGACAGGCGGCGCCCCCGCATCATCCGGCCCGTGAACTCGTCGATCAGCATCACTTCGCCATCGCGCACGATATAGTGCTGGTCACGGAAGAACAGCTTGTGCGCGCGCAGGCCCTGATTGATGTGATGGACCAGCGTGGTGCTTTCCGGGTCATAAAGGGTCTGCCCCTCGGGCAGCAGGCCCGTGGCGTGCAGGCGCTGCTCGATGAACTCGTTACCCTCTTCGGTGAAGGTGGCGTTACGGGCCTTTTCGTCCAGCTTGAAATGCTCGGGGGTCAGCTCTGGGATCAGGGCATCGACCTTCTGATACAGGTCGCTGCGGTCCTGGCTCGGGCCCGAGATGATCAAGGGGGTGCGCGCCTCGTCGATCAGGATCGAGTCCACCTCGTCCACGATCGCAAAGAAATGGCCGCGCTGCGCCATCTCGTCGATGGAGCCCTTCATGTTGTCGCGCAGGTAATCGAAGCCCAGCTCATTGTTGGTGGCATAGGTGATATCGGCGCGATAGGCGGCGCGCTTTTCGGCATCGGGCTGGTAGGGGTAGACGACCCCGGTGGTCAGCCCCAGCGCCGAATAGACCTTGCTCATCCATTCCGCGTCGCGCTTGGCCAGATAGTCGTTCACGGTCACGACATGCACGCCCTTGCCTGCCAGCGCATTCAGATAGGCCGGAAAGGTTGCCATCAGGGTCTTGCCCTCGCCGGTCTTCATCTCGGCGATGTTGCCTTGATGCAGGAAGATCCCGCCCTTCAGCTGCACATCAAAGGCGCGCAGACCCAGCGCGCGGCGCGCGGCCTCGCGGCAATTTGCAAAGGCTTCGGGCAGCAGGGCATCCAGACTTTCGCCGGCCGCGATCCGCGCCTTGAACGCAGCCGTGCGTTCCTTGATCCCGTCATCCGAGAGCGCCTGATACTCGGCCTCCAGCGCGTTGATCTTCGCAACCAGCGGACGGGCCGCCTTAACCTTGCGGTCATTGGGCGTGCCAAAGACCTTCCGCGCAAGCGCACCAAATCCCAGCATGTTTTCTCCGAGGGCGGTTTCTGACAGGATCGTGCGAGACCAAGGGCTTGCCCGCCCCTCTCCGCTTGCCTAATACAACCGGCAAAGGCGCGATGCCGCCTGCCCCTCACGCGACCAATGGCTACCTAAGCGGGGGGCGGGTTCAAGTCAACGTGGCGCAGGGTTGCTCCACATCAGGAGACGGTGAGAATGGCGAAATTGACCACTTTTCTGGGTGCCGCGCTGGCAGTGACGCTGGCCGCAAGCCCGATCCGGGCCGAAGATGCCCCCACCCGCGATACCGTGGTGGCCGAGGTCAACGGCACCGCGATCACGCTGGGCCACATGATCGCCATGCGCGAAACCCTGCCCGCGCAATATCAGGCGCTGGAAGACAAGGTGCTGTTCGACGGCATTCTGGAACAACTGATCCAGCAGGCCGCGCTGGAGCAGTCGATTGCCGACAAACTGACCGCCCGTGACAAGCTGTCGCTGGAAAACGAGCGGCGCGGCTTCCTGTCGGGCGTGGCGCTGCGCGATGTGGTCAAGGCCGCCGTCACCGACGCGGCGTTGCAAGCCGCCTATGACGCCCGTTTCAAGGATGCCGAGCCCAAGACCGAGTATCACGCCGCCCACATCCTTGTGGACAGCGAGGAAAAGGCCACCGATCTGAAGAAGCAACTGGATGAGGGTGCCGATTTTGCCAAGCTGGCCGCCGAAAACTCGTCCGACGGCACGGCTGCCAATGGCGGCGATCTGGGCTGGTTCAGCACCGGGATGATGGTCAAACCCTTCGAAGACGCCGTGGTGGCGATGGCACCCGGCGCGATTGCCGGTCCGGTCAAGACCGATTTCGGCTGGCACCTCATCAAGCTGAGCGAAACCCGGATTGCCGAAGCCCCCAGCCTCGACGAGATCCGCGCCGAACTGGCCGCCGAGATCGAGCAGAAGGCCGTTTCGGAACATGTTCAGGCGGTATCCAAGTCGGCAGAGGTCAAGCGTCCGGGGGAAGGGCTTGACCCGGCCCTGATCAAGGATGCAACCCTGTTGGACAAGTGATCCGGGCGAGAGGGTACCATGGGCAAGACCGACTGGAAGGCCGAGGCCAAAAACCTCAAGAAAAAGTTGAAGAAGCGCGTGGCCGACCTGTCGGCCCAGATTGCAGAACTGGGCGGTCAGGCCGTCCACGCGGCCGAGGCCGCGGCCGAACAGGCCGCTGCCGCGGTCACCAAGGCGGGCAAGCCGGTATCGCCTCTGGCGCCCGAGTCCTTTCCGCAACTGCCGGTCATCAAGGGCGCATCCTTCGCGGCCATCGGTGCGGGGATCAAATATCAGAATCGCCGCGATGTGATGCTGGTCAGCCTCTGCCCGGGCACCGCGATCGCGGGGGTTTTCACGCGGTCCTCTACCCGGTCGGCTTGCGTCCGTGACTGCCAGGACAAGCTGACGGTCAGCGTGCCGAAAAACGCCGGCGCTGCGATCATCGTCAACTCGGGCAACTCGAACGCCTTTACCGGTAGCCGCGGCGAAAAGTCGGTGGCTGCCGTGACCGGCGGCGTGGCCCGCACGCTGGGCATCCCGGCAAGCCGGGTGTTCTCGTCGTCAACCGGCGTGATCGGCGAGCCGCTGCCGCATGACAAGATTACCGCCGTAATCGGCACGTTGGCCGCCAACCTGACCGAGGCGGCCATTCAGGATGCCGCCGAGGCGATCATGACCACCGACACTTTCCCCAAAGGGGCCAGCGCGGTGATCGAGGGCGACGGCGGCCCGATCCACATCGCCGGCATCGCCAAGGGCTCGGGCATGATCGCGCCCGACATGGCGACCATGCTGGTCTACATCTTTACCGACGCCAAGGTGTCGGCGGCCAATCTGCAACGGCTGCTGTCGCGCAATGTCGATGACACCTTCAACTCGATCACCGTCGACAGCGACACATCCACGTCCGACACGCTGCTGATCGCCGCCACCGGCCAAAGCCCGGCGGCCGAGGTCAAGGTTAACGGCCCCGTAGCCAAGGCCTTTGAGGCCGCGCTGCGCGGCGTGATGATGTCGCTGGCCCATCAGGTGGTGCGGGATGGTGAGGGTGCGACCAAGTTTGTGGAAATCCGTGTGACTGGCGCAGCCACCCCCGAAGACGCGCTGCGCGTCGGCAAGTCCATCGCCGACAGCCCGTTGGTCAAGACCGCGATCGCCGGTGAGGACCCCAATTGGGGCCGCATCGTCGCCGCGATCGGCAAATCCGGCGCCGCGGTGGAACGTGACCGGCTGCGGATCAGTTTTGGCGACATTCTGGTGGCCGAAAAAGGCTGGCGCGCACCCTCTTACACCGAGGATGCCGGCGCCAGCTACATGAAGAATGCCGAGCTGATCATCGGCGTTGATCTGGGCATGGGCAAGGCCAAGCGCACCATCTGGACCTGTGACCTGACGGATCGCTACATCGCCATCAACGCCGACTACCGGTCGTAACACGTTCATTGCGGGCGTCGGGTTCCCTCGGCGCCTGCCTGCGGAAAGCCCCACCATGAAACTTCTGCTGGTCGCCGCCGTGGCGCTGATCGACGCCGACGGCCGTGTGCTTTTGGCCCAACGCCCCGAAGGCAAATCGCTGGCGGGGTTGTGGGAATTTCCGGGCGGCAAGGTTGAAGCCGGCGAATCGCCCGAGACCTGCCTGATCCGCGAGCTGAAGGAAGAACTTGGGATCGACACCTGGTCCAGTTGCCTGGCACCGCTGACCTTCGCCAGCCACGCCTATGACGATTTCCATCTGCTGATGCCCCTTTATGCCTGCCGCCGCTGGAACGGCACCGCCATAGGGCAGGAAGGCCAGAACCTTGCCTGGGTGCGCCCGGACAAGCTCCGCGACTACCCGATGCCCGCCGCCGACCTGCCGCTGATCCCGATCCTGCGCGATTGGCTTTGATAATCGAAAGATACCCACTTTTCGGGATCAAGCCTGAAAATTTTAGTTGATTGGTAACCATCCTTGCCTAGCCTGATCTAAGTTCAAGAACAGGGGGGAGGCCATGCTCAGAACCATCAACATCGGCACCTGCGTATCCATTCAGGGTTTGCTGGTGGCCCAGCGCACGGATGGCAAACTTGTCATTCAGGTCGACAACAAGACCTATGTCGGAAATCCGGTTCCCAGCCTGCGCGGAAACTGATTTCCCAATGAAAAAGGCCGGGCAATTGCCCGGCCTTCTTGTTTCTGCCCGTCAATCAGGACAGGGTGCGTTTGAATTCCTCACGCTCGAAGATCTCGATCACGTCGCCCGGGCGGATATCTTCATAGCGTTCGAACGCCATGCCGCATTCCTGACCGGACTGCACTTCCTTGACCTCGTCCTTGAAGCGTTTCAGCGTCTTCAGCGTGCCTTCGTGGATCACCACGTTGTCGCGCAGCAGACGCACGCCGGCCGAACGCCGCGCCACGCCCTCGGTGACAAGGCAGCCTGCGACGTTGCCCGCACCAGTGATACGGAAGACCTCCTGGATCTTCGCGTAACCGATGAAGTTTTCGCGCACTTCGGCTTTCAGCAGGCCCGAGGCCGCCGCCTTGATGTCGTCGATCAGGTCGTAAATGATCGAATAATACCGGATCTCGACGCCCTTCTGCTGGGCAGAGTTGCGAGCGGTGGCGTTGGCACGCACGTTGAAGCCGATGATCGGCGCGCGGCTGGCTTCGGCCAGACCCACATCCGAATCGGTGATCGCGCCCACACCGTAGTGCAGCACGCGCACGCGCACCTCGTCGTTGCCGACCTTTTCAAGCGCCTGAACGATCGCCTCGGCCGAGCCTTGAACGTCGGCCTTCACCAGCACCGGCAATTCGGCCACATCGGCATCTGCCTTGGCCTTTGCCATCAACTGTTCCAGTGTCGTGGCAGCACCGGCAGCGGCGCGCTTGTCCTTGGCGGCCTGTTCGCGGTAATCGGCAATTTCGCGCGCTTGCGCTTCGGTCGCCACCACGTTCAGCACGTCGCCCGCTTCGGGCGTGCCATTCAGGCCAAGCACCTCGACTGGGACCGAAGGACCGGCCTCGTTGACCGTCTCGCCCTTGTCATTGATCAGCGCGCGAACCTTGCCCCACTTCTCGCCGACGACGAAGATGTCGCCTTTCTTCAGGGTGCCGTTCTGAACCAGAACGGTCGCCACCGGTCCGCGGCCCACATCCAGCTTGGCTTCGATCACGGCACCCATCGCCGGACGCGTCGGGTTGGCGGTCAGTTCCAGGATCTCTGCCTGAAGCGCGATGGCTTCCAGCAGTTCGGGCAGGCCCTTGCCCGTCTTGGCCGAAACCTCGACGTCCTGGACGTCGCCCGACATCTCTTCCACGACCACTTCATGCTGCAGCAGATCGGTGCGCACCTTTTGCGGGTTCGCATCGGGCTTGTCGCACTTGTTGATCGCGACGATCATCGGCACATTCGCGGCCTTGGCGTGGTTGATCGCCTCTACCGTCTGCGGCATCACGGCGTCATCTGCCGCGACCACAAGCACCACGATATCCGTCACCTGCGCGCCACGGGCCCGCATCGAGGTAAAGGCCGCGTGGCCGGGCGTATCGAGGAACGAGACCAGCGCACCGCTGGGCGTCCGCACCTGATAGGCGCCGATATGCTGGGTGATGCCGCCGGCCTCGCCCGACACAACATTCGCATTGCGAATCGCGTCCAGAAGCGAGGTCTTGCCGTGGTCGACGTGACCCATGATCGTGACGATCGGCGGGCGCGGCTGCAGATCCTCGGGACGGTCTGCGACGGTGTCGATCACCTGCTCGACGTCGGCATCCGAGACGCGCACGGCCTTGTGGCCAAATTCTTCGATCACCAGTTCGGCCGTGTCGGCGTCGATGGTCTGGTTCATGTTGACCATCATGCCCATTTTCATGAGCGTCTTGACCACATCGGCGGCACGTTCGGCCATCCGGTTGGCAAGTTCGCTGACGACAATGGTTTCCGGCAGCTGCACGTCGCGCACCTGCTTTTCGGCCTTCTGGCCAAAGCCCATCGCCTTCTGGCGTGCCTTCTCCTGCTTACGCTTCATCGCAGCCAACGAGCGGGTGCGCCCGCCTTCGCCATCCAGCGCAGCCGTCAGGGTCAGCTTGCCCGAGCGGCGACCATCGTCGCCCTTGTTCTTGGCATTACGATCGCGATCACGCTCTTCGCGCTCACGGTCGGTCTTGCGCGGGCTGACGGTGCCGGGACGGGCGCCGCCACGTTCTTCGGCCGGGGCAGCGGGGGCAGCGGCAGGCGCCGCGGTCTCTTTGCCTTTGGCGGCTGGCTGTTCCTTCGGCGCGGTCGAGCGCGGGCGGGTGCCCAGAATTTCGGCCTTGCGGGCGGCGGCGGCAGCCACCTTGGCCTCGGCCTCGGCGCGCGCCTGACGCTCTTCCTCTTCGGCCTTGGCGCGCAGAGCGGCCTCACGGGCGCGTTCCTCACGTTCCTTGGCTTCGATCTCTTCGCGCTTGCGCTGGCGATCTTCTTCGCGCTGACGCTCTTCCTCGGCGCGGCGCGCGGTATCTTCAGCCTCGCGGGCCTTGGCGGCGCGCAGGGCCGCCAGACGGCGCTCCATCTCGGCGTCCGAGATCCCCGCGGGGCGCTTGGACGGGTCGCCCAGATGCGGGGCAGAGCCACCGGTGGCCCCACCCGCTGCCGTGCCTGCCTTGGGCACGACCACGCGCTTGCGCTTGGTCTCGACCACGACGCTTTTTGTGCGACCGTGGCTGAAGCTTTGCTTCACCTGTCCGGGCCGCTGGGCGCCTCCGCCAAGTCCAAGGGGTTTTTTGCCGTCAGTATCGCTCATGCCGTATTCGTATCCTCTCCGGCGGTCTCGCCGCCGACCCGCTCACGGAATCCCGCAAGCCTTGCCGCTTCCTCTACAACACGCAGTCCGAGTCCGCCACCCGCAAGCGCGCCGTGTATTGCATGTTCCCGGCCAAAGGACAAACCCATTTCCCGGGCTGTCAGACAACCGATAAAGGTGTTCTCACCGGGCGGGGGGCGCAGTTTTGCCTTGCCACGCTCCGACCCGTCGGCCGCCTGGATCAGCACCTTTGCCTGACCCGAGACCAGCCATTCCTTGACCTTCTCGTATCCCGTCACCGCCTCGCCAGCCTTGCGGGCCAAACTCAGCAGATCTACCACCCGCCGCGCCAGCAGCGCCTCGACAGCCTCGGCCAGTTGCGGCCCGGTCATCGGCGCCCCGTCAGGACCCGGCGGCAGCATCACCGGTCGGCGGGCTGCGCGGGTGAACAGGTTCTTCTTCACCGCCGCTTCCAGCGCCACACGGCTGGCCGTCACATGGATGCCCCGGCCCGGAAGGCGGCCCAGAATATCCGGCACCACCACCCCGTCCGGCGACAGCGCAAAACGGATCAGTCCGGCTTTCGGCCCCGTCACACTCGAGACGATGCAGCGCCGCTCTGGCCCGTCCTGCTCTTTATCCCTGCCGCCGCGC
>CAYTMV010000081.1:0-8907 GCA_964439015.1 uncultured Gemmobacter sp. | reverse complement strand
GCCCCTGATAGCCCTTGACCGGTATCATCTGACCTCCGCCCTCGCGGCCCCGCGCCGCCCCCTTGGGGATATGTGAGATTGCGGGCGACGAAAAGGGGCGTCAGGCGCGCGGTTCCAGCCGCAGCCAGATGCCACCGCGCGCCCGCACGGTCAGATGCGCCACCGGCTCGGGCACGCAGCCCTCGACCGGCAGCACCCGAAAGGCGCGCAGGATCATCGCCAGCAACAGCGGCCCCTCGGCCATGGCAAAGCCCGCACCGGGGCAGACCCGCGCACCGGCCGAAAACGGGATATAGGCATCGCGCAGGCAGGTGCGGCCATTTTCGGTATCGAACCGCGCGGGATCAAAGCCGTCCGGGTTGTCCCACAGCCGTTCATGCCGGTGCAGGTGCCACGGGCTGATGACCACTTGCGCCCCCTTGGCCACGGGTCGGTCGCGAAAAACTTCGTCCTGCACGCTCTCGCGCAGATACATCGGCACGGGCGGATAGAGGCGCATCGTCTCGCGAAACACCGCGCGGGCCAGGCGCAACCTTCCCAGATGCGAGAAATAGGGGATGCCGTCGCCCAGCACCGCCGCGGCCTCCCCAGCCAGGCGGTCTTGCCACTCGGGATGGGTGGCCAACAGATACAGCGCCCAGGCCATGGCCGAGGCTGAAGTCTCATGCCCGGCCAGAAAGAAGATCGCCACCTGATCGGTCATCTCGTCCGTGTCAAAGACCTGCCCCGTTTCCGGGTCGGGCGTGGTCATGATCTTGGTGGCCAGATCATCCGGCGCGGTGCCGGCCGCGATCTCGGCCGCGCGCGCCGCGGTCAGGCTGCCGATCAGGGCGCGGATGCGTGCGGCGGTGGCGCGGGCCTTGCGGTTGTGAAAGCGCGGCATCCAGCGCGGCAAGGGCAGCAAACCGCCAAGGTTCAACAGCGGCTGCGCCTCCTGATGGGCACGAAAGGCGGCAAAGGTGGCGCCGGCCACCTCATGCTCGATCGGCAGCGAAAACAGGGTGCGAAAGATCACATCGGCGGCGGCATGGCTCATGGCGGCCTCGACCTCGACCGGGCCGGCCTTGGCCTCATCGTGAAGCCGCACCACCAGCGCCTCGCCTGCATCCCACATCGCGCCGAACGTGTCGCGCAGCCGCCCCCCCTCAAAGGCAGGATCGATGATACGCCGCTGCCGCGCCCAGGTCTCGCCATTGGTGATGAAGATCGAATTGCCCAGAAGCGGCCGCAAGCCCTCGGCCAGGCGGCGGGATTTGGGGAAATCATCGGGGCGGCGGCTCAGGACCAGATCGACCAGCTTGGGATCGTTGCACAGATAGCTGCGAAAGAACGGGGTGCGAAACTCGGCCATCCACGCCCGATAGAGGCGCGCCGGTTGGGCCGACAGGATGTCGCGGCGGAACATCCGCAGATAGGTCAGCAGCGACACGCGATCGGCGCGGGCGGGCGGCTTGGGTGGCAAGGGACGGGTCATGGTTGCAGACTGTTGTGCCGGTTCACCGCCCGGTCAATGCGACTTTTCGACGGAGGCCGCGTGCCCAGGCGCTGCCACAACGTCATGGGGCCGGCGGTGATGCGGAAGTAGTCATAGTCATCCGCCCGCCCCGGCAAGGCGTCAAAGGCACATAGATACTGAAAATGCAGCCGGAAATAGCGCCGTTTCAGCCGCGCCCATGTCTCGGGCCGCAGGGTCTGGCTGAAGGCCGCCGACAGCACCAGCGGCCAACGCTGCCCCGGCCCTGCAACGCCCGACACCGCCACCGGATCGCACAGCGCAAAGGCGCAGCCATCGCCGGGGGCTGTCACATCCACCCAAGCCACCTGATCCTGCCGGCTCATCAGCCGCAGATCGGACCTGAGCCGGCTGGCACCGGGCAGAAACGACACCATCGGCACCACCTGCCCAAGGCTGAGGAAACTCAGCGGCGCGGCGCCCTCGGGCAGACCCGCCCGGATCAGATCGGCCAAGACCGACACACCCAGATGCGCGCCCGAAGAATGGCCGATGACCAGCACCTCGTCCACGCCGCACGTCAGACTGCTGCGGATCTGCTTTACAAAATCAGACATCCGCGCCTCAAGTTCCGGCGGATTTGCCCCGTTTTGGACCGCTGAATATGAAAAATCATGCATCAGATACCAGGCGTAGAAAACCCCGTCCTTCGCCCGGAACCAGCGCAGAACGGCCACGAAAGCGCCCACCCCCAGCACCGCGCCCAAGGGCAACCCCGCCCACCCCGGCAGCAGCCAGACAGATACCGCCCAGAGCGATCCGCCTGCGGCCGCCGCCAGCAGCGCCTGCAGGATCAAGGCAAGGATCGGATAGAGGGCCGCGATGATCGGCCCTTTGCGCAGCCGCATCAGGTTGAACAGCGCGCCCGAACCGATATAGGCCCAGGCGGTGCGGACCAGCTGTGCATAGGTGCCAAGGATCGAGCCATCCATGGTGGTCCGCACGATATCCGACCAGACCAGCACCTCGATCTCGGTCTCGACCTGACGCCCCTCGATCTCGGCCGTGACCTGCCAGCCATAGGGGCTGGCCGCCTTGCGTTGATGCAACCGGTAACCGGAAAGGGCCGCCTGCGCCGCGCCCTCGCGCCGGTAAAGCTCGCGGTAGCGGCGGGGATGGAAGGGGTCGTAGCCGGGAATATAGAAAACACGCCGGCGAAAGACCGGCGCGGCAGATTCCGGCAAGGGGGGCGCAGCACGCATGGCGCGCAGATTGCCGCAGGATTTCGACAAAATGAAGGAGGCTCAGCCCACCGTCGCCAAAAATGGCACGGTCTCCAGCAACCAGTAGGAGAAACTGGACATCGCCCCGGTGATCAACGCCACGCCGACCAGCAGCAGCAGCAGGCCCATCGCCCGCTCGATCGTCTTCATGTGGCGTTTCAATCGGTTCATGACCCCCATCGCCCGGTCGATGAACAGGGCCGCCGCCAGAAACGGCACGCCGAGACCCGCGGCATAGACGCCCAGCAGGATCGTGCCGCGGCTCATGTCGGCCTCGGACGCGGCCAGCGACAGGATCGCCCCAAGCTGCGGACCGATGCAGGGTGTCCAGCCAAAGGCGAAGGCAAGGCCCAGCAGATAGGCGCCAAAGGCCGATCCGCCCTGTTCGCCCGCATCCAGCCGCGCCTCGCGGTCCAGCATCGGAATGCGGAACAGGCCGAGGAAATGCAGCCCGAACACAATCACCACCGCGCCGGAAACCTTGGCCAGAACCTCTTGATTTTCCAGAAAGAACCGCCCGAAGATCGAGGCAGTGAAGCCCAGGAACAGAAACACCGTCGACAGGCCCAGCACGAAAAACAGCGCCGGCAGGACGATGCGCCGCCGCCCCGTGCCCGCCCGCATCTCGCCCATCGAGATCCCGCCCATATAGGCCAGGTATGGCGGCACGATCGGCAAGACGCAGGGGCTGAGGAAGGACAGGACACCCGCAACGGCAGCCACCAGCATCGCGGGCAGCAGGCTTGCGTCGATGATTTCGATGCCGAACATGGGGCCTCCGTTTTGCCTCTTCTAGCGCAGGGCGCAGGCCGGGTCACGGGGACTTGCGGTCACATCCCTGTGGCCAGGCCCTTTATCCCTGGGGCCAGTGCCGAAAGCACCCTGTCGTCCACGCCGTGGCCAAGCCCCTCGAACAGGTGACGGGTGGGGATGGCCCCTGCTGCCTTCAGCCAGCCTTCGGTCGCCAATGCCATTTTTCCTGCGATCACCGGGTCGGCCGCCCCATGCACGAGCGTGATCGGCGGCCAGTCGTCCTGCGCGGCGACAGGTCCGGCGAGGCGGCCCGACAGCGCATAGACCGCCCTGACGGGCAGCCCCACGGCCGCGGCATGCAGCGCCATGATCGCCCCTTGGGAAAACCCGACCAGGACCGAGTCCGCCGGATCACCAAAGCTCTCGATCACGGCGCGAAACTCTGGCATGGCCGCCTTGATCCGGTCCGGGCGGTTCGCCTCGGTGACGCCCTTGACCGAGAACCACTGCCGACCCTGCCCCATGTCGAACGGATGCGGGCCGTCGGGAAAATGCGCCGTGGCCGTCACGCCCAGGCTTTCCGCCAGCGGGCGCATCGCGGCACCCGTGCTGCCGACGCCGTGCAGAAAAATGAACCGCGTCATGATGCGGCCGCGATCAGGGCGGTCACATGATCGGGACCGGCCGGGACGATGCCGGTCGGATTCAGCGCCTTGATCGAATAATACCCGGCCTTGATATGGTCGAGGCTGACGGTTCTGGCCACGCCGGGCAACTGCAGGATGCGGGTCATGTACGCCTGCAGGCGCGGGTAATCGGCAATCCGGCGGCGGTTGGTCTTGAACAGCCCGTGATAGGCCGCATCAAAGCGGATCAGCGTCACGAAGGTGCGGATATCGGTCTCGGTCAACCTGTCGCCAAACAGGAAGTCACCGGTCAGGCGGGCCTCCAACGTGTCCAGCATGGCAAAGACCGCCGCCACCGCCTCATCATAGGCGGCCTGGGTGGTGGCAAAGCCGGCCTTGTAGACGCCGTTGTTCAGGGCATCATAGATGCGCGGGTTCAGGGCGTCGATCTCGGCCGCCAAATCGGCGGGATAAAGCCGCAGGCTGGACGGCACCAGATGCTCGAAGGCGGTGTCGAACATCCGCAGGATATCGGCGCTTTCATTGGACACCATGACGTTGCGGTGCATGTCCCACAGCACCGGCACCGTGGCACGGCCGGTAAAATCGGGGGCGGCGCGGGTGTAAAGCTCGTGCAAATAGGTTGCGCCGAACAGCGGATCGGCATCGGCGCCGGGATAACCGCCAAACTGCCAGCCCTGCGGGCTGAGGCGCGGGTTGACCACAGTCACCGGGATCAGCTCTGCCAGCCCCTTCAGCTCTCGGGCGATCAGCGTGCGCGAGGCCCAGGGGCAGATCAGCGCGACGTAAAGCCGATACCGCCCGGCCTCGGCCTTGAAGCCGCCCTCGCCCGTGGGGCCCGGCGCACCGTCCGGCGTGATCCAGTTGCGAAAGCTGGAGGTCTGGCGCACGAAGCGGCCCTTTTCATCGGCCTTCTGCACCGGCTGCCAGTCAGCCACCCATTTGCCGTTTACAAGCATGTCAGCCCCCCTCAGGCGTGAAACACAAAGGACCGCATCGACACCGACCCAAGGTCGATCGCATCGGTCATGAAGGTCAGCTGATCGCGGGCGTCCGACGCCCCGGCGATGGTCAGCGCGGGCATGTAATGGTCCACCGTCGGATGGGCCATGCGCAGCAGCGCCCCCAGCCCCTCGCGGTCCGCCAGCGGTTTCAGATCCCGCGCCTCAAGCCGGCTGGCAAACAGCTGGTCAAATTCAAGCGCGAAATCAAGGGGCTGTCCGCCCCAGCGCATGGCGCGCAGGTTGTGAACGACATTGCCCGAGCCAAGGATCAGCACGCCGCGGTCGCGCAGTTGCGACAGGGTGCGACCGACCTCCAACTGATGGTCGAGGCCGCGCGACATGTCGATCGAGACCTGAAACACCGGCACCTTGGCCTGCGGATAAAGGAAGCGCAGCACGGTCCAGGCACCGTGATCGAGGCCCCAGGTGTCATCCTCGGCCGAATGGTGGCTGGCCAGCAGGCTGACCACCTCGCGCGCAAGGGCGGGATTGCCGGGCGCGGGATAGTCCATCGCATATAGCGGCTCGGGAAAGCCGTAGAAATCGTGGATTGTCTTGGGCATGGCCGAAACATCGACCAAAGTGGTGCCGCGCGTCATCCAATGGGCCGAAACCACCAGGATCGCGGCCGGTTGCGGCAGGCTTTCGCCCAGCGCGGTCCATGCGCGGCTGTATTGCGTATCCTCCAGCGCGTTCATCGGGCTGCCATGCCCCAGGAAGACAACGGGCATCCGGGCCGAAGGGGCCAGCCGGTCGCGCAGGGCGTGAAGATCGGTAATCGCGCTCATGGTGTCATCTCCTGTGGCGAAAGTCTTCCCGCGGACGGCGCGCAGTGGGCTCACATGGCCCCACCTCGGGTTGCGACAAGGACAATCTAGGCCTTGATCTTATCGCATGAAATGGAGATTTTCAGGAATGACTATCCACATTTCATTCCAGATGACCCGATGGACCTGATCGATCAGTTGCGCGCCTTTGTCGCCACCGTGCAGACCGGCTCGTTCACGGCGGCGGCCGAGCAGATGGGGATCTCGAACCGCCTGACCTCGAAATATGTGGCCGAGCTTGAGGCGCGGCTGGGGGTGCGGCTGTTGCAGCGGACCACGCGAAAGGTGGGCCTGACCGCGGCGGGCGAGGATCTTCTGGCGCGGGCGCCAGCGATCCTCGATGATCTGGAAGCGATGATCAGCGAGGTTTCGGAAGGCTCGCGCGGGTTTTCGGGGGTGATCCGGGTTTCGGCCTCGGTGACCTTTGGCGAGATCTGGGTCATCGGCATGCTGGAGCGGTTTGGGCAGGCCCATCCGGGGCTGTCCTTCGACCTGCGACTTAACGACCGGCATGTCGATCTGGCCGCCGAAGGGATCGACCTGGCCTTTCGGATGGGGCGTAGCGAAACGCAGTCCCTGAAAGCGCGCAAGCTGGGCACGTTCCGCTCCATGCTAGTGGCAAGCCCGGACTATCTGGCACGGCGGGGGGTGCCGCAGACATTGGCCGACCTGACCGGGCATGACTGCATCATCGACACCAACCGCCGCGCGCCGCGCCGCTGGGTCATCGGGCCGCATGCCGAGGCGGTGCATGTCCACGGACGGTTTCAGGTCAACTCGGCGCGGGCGGCGCTTGACCTGGCGGCGAAGGGCGTCGGGATCGCCTATGCGCCGGAGTTTGTCCTGCACCGGGCGCTGGCCGCGGGTGACGTCGTGCCCGTCCTGCCGCAGGTGCCGGGCGAGGCAAGCCCCCTCAGCGCCGTCTATCTGGAAGGCCGGGTCTTGCCGCGCAAGCTGCGTTCCCTGATCGAATTTGCCGCCGAAGATATCCGGGCGGCGGATATTCTGAAAGTCGCGCCCCCAGGTCAGTAACAGGCGTGGCACGGCATCATGCGCGCTGGCCTGCCCCGACATGCCGCCCAAAACCACTTGGTGAAAGCCTGTCGAACCGCGTATGCAAGCCGCAGAAACGGCTGACCCGCTGGTCGACGGACGCCAAGGTTGTCGGTCTCATCTGCCGGTCGTCGACGGCGTCCAAAGGGAGGGCTTTGCGTTGGACGAGCTGGATTGCGAGGGACTGCTATGTCCGCTGCCGGTGTTGCGGGCACGCAAACGGCTATTGACGCTGGCCCCCGGCGCGCTGCTGGCCGTGCGGGCGACCGACGGTATGGCGGCCATCGACCTTCCGCATTTCTGCGCCGAGGCCGGGCATGCCTTTCTTGCGTCAGAGGATCTGGGCGCTGGTGTCACGCGGTATCTGATCCGACGCGGGCCAGACCGTCCGACCGACGCGGCGGCTGAATGAAAAAGGCCGGGCGTCACGCCCGGCCTTGTCCGTTCAGCGGGGTCCGTTCAGCGGGTCAGCGCGACCACCACCCCTTGCGGCGGGTCCTCGACTCGTCCTCTTCGGCGGGATCAGAGCTGACGCTCTGCACCTGTGGCGGCGCCTCGGCATCGACCAGCGGGTCCGTCGCTGCGGCAACGGGTGCCGGCGCGGCAGCTTCGACCACATCGACCGAGGGTTCCGTGACAGGAGCGGCGGCCACCGGCTCGGCAGCCGATGCTTCTACGGGCGCAGCTTCGTCCTCGGCCTTCTTGGCCTTTGACTTGCTGGTGCTGCTGCGGCTGCGCGTGGTCTTCGGCTTGGCAGGCTTATCGGCAGCGGCCTCGCCTTCCGCCACCACAGGCTCTGCATCCGCGGGGGCCTCAGCGCCCTCGGCCGCTTTGGCCTTGGATTTGCTGGAACTGCTGCGGCTGCGGGTTGTCTTGGGCTTGGCGGGCTTGGCTTCAGGCGCGGCCGCGACCGCAACCTCGGCTTCGGCCTGCGTCTCTGCCACGATCACCTCGACGACGGCAACGGCCGGGGCGGGCGCTGCGGCCTCGATGGCTTCGACCTCGGCGTCATCCTCGTCGTCGCCTTCATCCGCGTCGCCTTCGGTCCCGGCCTGCGTGCCATTGCCGTTGCCGGATTTCTTGCGCCGCCGACGACGGCGCTTTTTCTTGCCCGACCCCCCATTGCCGTCGCCCTCGGCTTCCGCCTCGGTCGCGCTGGTCTCTGCCTCATCGGCCTCATCTTCCTCGTCCAGCGGCAGTTCAGGATCTTGATCCTCATCCGCGACCGCGGCACCCATGAAGGCGGCCGAGCCAGAGATCACCGCCGAAGGTTCCGGCACCACGCGGGTCGCGGTCTTGAACTTCTCGATGGTGAAATCGGGGCTGACCATATGCGGGTCAGCCTCCATCCGCACCGCCATGCCATAGCGGGCCTCGATCATCGCGATATGTTCGCGCTTGTGGTTAATGAGGTAGTTGATCAGCGCCACCGGTGCGCGCAACAAGACCTCGCGCGAGCGTTTGCGGGTGCCCTCTTCCTCCAGCGCGCGCAGGATCTGCAGCGCCATGCTGTCATCCGAGCGGATCAGCCCGGTGCCGTGGCAATGCGGGCAAGGCTGGGTCGTCGATTCCAGCATGCCCGGACGCAGGCGCTGGCGCGACATCTCCAACAGGCCAAAGCCCGAGATCCGGCCCACCTGAATCCGCGCGCGGTCGGTCTTCAGCTTGTCCTTCAGGCGCTTTTCGACCGCAGCGTTGTTGCGCCGCTCTTCCATGTCGATGAAGTCGATCACGATCAGGCCGGCCAGGTCGCGCAGGCGCAGCTGGCGGGCCACCTCATCGGCGGCCTCGAGGTTGGTCTTCAGCGCGGTTTCCTCGATCGAGCCTTCCTCGGTGGCCCGGCCCGAGTTCACGTCGATCGCCACCAGCGCCTCGGTGACGCCGATC
>CAYTMV010000080.1:6805-9017 GCA_964439015.1 uncultured Gemmobacter sp. | reverse complement strand
TGGGGGCCGAGTTTGTGGCGATGCTGCTGATCATCGTCTATGTCGGCGCGGTGGCCGTGCTGTTCCTGTTCGTGGTCATGATGCTGGACATCGACTTTGCCGAACTCAAGGCCGAGATGGTGCAATATATGCCGCTGGGTCTGGCGATCGGCTTGCTGATGCTCATGCAGCTGGGCATGACCTACGCGGTCTGGGACCATGCCGAACAGGCGCAGGCGCTGCGGCAGGCCGCCACCCCGGATGTGGCGCAGGTCGAGAACACCCGCGCGCTGGGGATGCTGATCTATGACAAGTACATCTACCTGTTCCAGGCCGCCGGTCTGGTGCTGCTGGTGGCGATGATCGGTGCCATCGTGTTGACGCTGCGCCACCGCAAGGACGTGAAGCGGCAGAACGTGCTGGCGCAGATGTGGCGCGATCCGGCCAAGGCGATGGAACTGAAGGACGTGAAGCCGGGGCAGGGGCTCTGACCGCCGCTGTCCGGCAGGAATGAAGGCCGGGCGTGCGCGCCCGGCACAACGCGGCAAAGACCGCAAAGATACTCGGGACTACACCCCGGAGGGACGAGAATGGTAGGACTTGAACATTACCTGACGGTGGCGGCGGCCTTGTTCGTCATCGGCATCTTCGGGATCTTCCTGAACCGCAAGAACGTGATCGTGATCCTGATGTCGATCGAACTGATCCTTCTTTCGGTGAACATCAACCTCGTGGCCTTTTCCTGGGCCCTGCAGGATCTGGTGGGGCAGGTCTTCACCATGTTCGTGCTGACGGTTGCCGCCGCCGAAGCGGCGATCGGCCTTGCGATCCTGGTCTCGTTCTTCCGCACCCGCGGCACGATCGAGGTCGAGGACGCCAACGTGATGAAAGGTTAAGCCCAGATGGCCACGATCATCCTTTTCGCGCCGCTGGTCGGCGCCCTGATCTGCGGCTTCGGCTGGCGCCTGCTGGGCGAAAAGGCCGGGCAGGTCATCACCACCGCGCTGGTGTTTCTGGCGGCGATCCTGTCCTGGATGCTGTTTCTCAACCTGGGGCCCGAAACTCAGCACATCACCATCCTGCGCTGGATCGAAAGCGGCGCGCTGTCGACCGAATGGGCGATCCGTCTGGATCGTCTGACCGCGATCATGCTGGTGGTGGTGAACTCGGTCTCGGCCCTGGTGCACCTCTATTCCTTCGGCTACATGGCCCATGACGACAACTGGCCCGAGGGCGAGCATTACAAGGCGCGCTTCTTCGCCTATCTGTCGTTCTTCACCTTTGCCATGCTGATGCTGGTCACCTCGGACAACCTGGTGCAGATGTTCTTCGGCTGGGAAGGCGTGGGCGTGGCCTCGTATCTTCTGATCGGCTTTTACTACCGCAAGCCATCGGCCAATGCCGCAGCGATGAAGGCGTTCATCGTCAACCGCGTGGGCGACTTCGGCTTTGCGCTGGGGATCATGGCGCTGTTCTTCCTGACCGGCTCGATCAAGTTCGACGACGTCTTTGCCGCCGCTCCGCAGTTGGCGCAGACCAACCTGTCTTTCCTCTGGACCGAGTGGAATGCCGCCAACCTGATCGGCGTGCTGCTGTTCATCGGGGCGATGGGCAAATCGGCGCAGCTGGGTCTGCACACCTGGCTGCCGGACGCGATGGAGGGCCCTACCCCGGTTTCCGCGCTGATCCACGCAGCAACCATGGTGACCGCGGGCGTTTTCCTGGTCTGCCGGATGTCGCCGCTGTATGAATTCGCGCCCGATGCCACCGCCTTCATCACCGTGCTGGGCGCGACCACCGCCTTTGTCGCCGCGACCATCGGTCTGGTGCAGAACGACATCAAGCGCGTGATCGCCTATTCGACCATGTCGCAGTTGGGCTACATGTTCGTGGCGGCGGGCGTCGGTGTCTATTCTGTGGCGATGTTCCACCTGTTCACCCACGCCTTCTTCAAGGCGATGCTGTTCCTCGGCGCCGGTTCGGTGATCCATGCGACCCATCACGAGCAGGACATGCGCTATTACGGCGGCCTGCGGAAAAAGATCCCGCTGACCTTCTGGGCGATGATGATCGGCACGCTGGCCATCACCGGCGTGGGCATCCCGCTGACGCATTACGGTTTCGCCGGCTTCCTGTCCAAGGACGCGGTGATCGAAAGCGCCTATGTGGGCAGCCAATATGCCTTCTGGCTGCTGGTGATCGCGGCCTGCTTTACCTCGTTCTACAGCTGGCG
>CAYTMV010000080.1:0-6705 GCA_964439015.1 uncultured Gemmobacter sp. | reverse complement strand
TCGATCAATGGCGTGGCTCTGGGCATCGTGCCGATGCTGTCGCGCTTCGCGGCCCGCCTGCAGTCGGGCTACATCTTCCACTACGCTTTCGCCATGGTGCTGGGCATTGTTGCCCTGATGACCTGGATCACGCTCTCGGGGGGCGCGCACTGATGGAATACGTCCTGTCGATCATCACCTTCCTGCCGGCAGTTGCGGCAGCGGTGCTGGCCCTGTTTCTGCGCGGTGACGATGCCGCCGCGCAGCGCAACGCCAAATGGGTTGCGTTGATCGCCACCTCGGCCACCTTCCTGATCTCGTTGACCATCCTGTCGGGTTTCGATCCCGCCAATACCGAGATGCAGTTTGTCGAGCAGGCCGACTGGATCATGGGCCTGCAATACAAGATGGGCGTGGACGGGATCTCGGTCCTGTTCGTGATGCTGACCACCTTCCTGATGCCGATCACGATCGCCGCCTGCTGGAGCGTGGAGACCCGCGTCAAGGAATACATGATCGCCTTCCTGATGCTGGAAACGCTGATGCTCGGTGTGTTCTGCGCGCTGGATCTGGTGTTGTTCTACCTGTTCTTCGAGGCCGGTCTGATCCCGATGTTCCTGATCATCGGCATCTGGGGCGGCAAGGACCGCATCTATGCGGCGTTCAAGTTCTTCCTCTACACCTTCCTCGGCTCGGTGCTGATGCTGGTGGCGATGATTGCCATGTATGTCGACGCCGGCACGACCGACATCGTGACGCTGCTGAATCACAGCTTTGCGTCGGACACGCTGGCAATCGGTGGCTTCCAGATCATCGGCGGCCTGCAGACCCTGCTGTTCCTGGCCTTCTTTGCCAGCTTTGCGGTGAAGATGCCGATGTGGCCGGTGCATACCTGGCTGCCCGACGCCCACGTTCAGGCGCCGACCGCCGGTTCGGTGGTGCTGGCCGCCATTCTGCTGAAGATGGGGGGCTACGGCTTTCTGCGCTTTTCGCTGCCGATGTTCCCGGTCGGGGCTGACGTGCTGACACCGCTGGTTTTGTGGATGTCGGCCATCGCCATCGTCTACACCTCGCTGGTGGCGCTGGCGCAGGCGGACATGAAAAAGCTGATCGCCTACAGCTCGGTCGCGCATATGGGGTATGTGACCATGGGCATCTTTGCCGCGAACCAGCAGGGGGTTGACGGTGCGATCTTCCAGATGCTGTCGCACGGCTTCATCTCGGGCGCGCTGTTTCTCTGTGTCGGCGTGATCTATGACCGGATGCATACCCGCGACATCGACGCCTATGGCGGTCTGGTGATCCGGATGCCGGCCTATGCGCTGATCTTCATGTTCTTCACCATGGCGAACGTCGGCCTGCCGGGCACCTCGGGCTTCGTGGGCGAGTTTCTGACGCTGATCGGCATCTTCCAGGTCAATACCTGGGTGGCGGCGGTTGCGGCTTCGGGCGTGATCTTCTCGGCCGCCTATGCGCTGTGGCTGTATCGCCGCGTCGTGTTCGGCGATCTGGTCAAGGAGGCGCTGCGCTCGATCTCGGACATGACCGGGCGCGAGCGGGCGATCTTTGCGCCCCTGGTGGTGATGACCCTGCTGCTGGGCATCTATCCGTCGCTTGTCACCGATATCATCGGCCCCTCGGTCGAGGCGCTGATCACCGACTACCATGCCGCGCTGCCGGTCACGGATTCCGTGGCCGAGGCGGCGGCGCATTGAGGGCTGACCATGACCGCAACTGATTTCTCGATCGTCCTGCCCGAAGTGGTGCTGGCGGTTTACGCGATGGCGGCGCTTCTGTTCGGGGCCTATGCCGACCGGCCGGGCATGGCGCGGCTGCTGACCTGGACCACGGCGGCGCTGATGGTGGTGCTGGCCTTCTGGATCAGCGTGAAGGGCGGGGGCGACCGTTCGGCCTTTGGCGGCATGTTCCTCGACGATCCGTTTGCCCGCTTTGCCAAGGTGGCGGTGCTGCTGTCGGCCGCCGCTGTCCTGACCATGAGCGAAAGCACCATGGCGCGGCGCGGGCTGGCGATCTTTGAATATCCGATTCTCGTGACCCTCGCGGTTGTCGGGATGATGATGATGGTCTCGGCCGGCGACCTGATGGCGCTGTATGTCGGGCTGGAACTGCAGTCTCTGGCGCTTTACGTCATCGCCGCCTTCCGCCGCGATTCTGCACGGTCGACCGAGGCTGGCCTGAAATACTTCGTGCTGGGCTCGCTGTCCTCGGGTCTGCTGCTCTATGGCGCCTCGCTGGTCTATGGCTTTGCCGGAACGACGCTGTTCTCGGGCATCCTGTCCACGCTTGGCCAGGGCGCGCCGGTGGGGTTGATCTTCGGTCTGGTGTTCATGCTGGCCGGTCTGGCCTTCAAGGTCTCGGCGGCGCCGTTCCACATGTGGACGCCGGACGTCTATCAGGGCGCGCCCACGCCGGTGACCGCGTTCTTTGCCACCGCGCCGAAACTGGCCGCGATGGCGCTCATCGCCCGTCTGGTGCATGACGCCTTTGGCGCCATCCCCGGCGACTGGGGGCAGGTGATTGCCGCCTTGGCCGTGCTGTCGATGTTCGTGGGCGCCATTGCCGCCATCGGCCAGCGCGACCTCAAGCGTCTGATGGCCTATAGCTCGATCGCCCATATGGGTTACGCGCTGATCGGCCTGTCCACCGGCACGGCTTATGGCGTGCAGGCGACGCTGGTCTACATGGCGATCTATGTCGCCATGAACATCGGCACCTTCGCCTTCATCCTGTCGATGGAGCGGGACGGCCAGCCGATCACCGAAATCTCGGCGCTGAACCAGTTTGCCGCCCGCGACGGGCTGAAGGCGCTGGCGGTGCTGATCCTGATGTTCAGCCTTGCCGGCGTGCCGCCCTTCCTGGGCTTTTTCGGGAAGTTCTATGTGCTGAAGGCCGCCGTGGATGCCGGCATGACCTGGCTGGCGATTGCCGGTGCCATCGCCTCGGTCATCGGGGCCTTCTACTACCTGCGTATCGTCTACTTCATGTATTTCGGCAAGGATGGCGCGACGCTGGAAACGCCGATGGGCGGCGTGCAATGGCTGATGCTGATGGGGTCGGCGGCGGTCATGGTGCTGGGCATCATAAACATGTTCGGCATCGACCCGGCGGCGGCCATCGCGGCGGAAGCTCTTGTCCGCTGAGCCGGCGCCCTGGCCCGAGGGGGTGGCGCGCCACGCCCTCGACACCATCGGCAGCACCAATGCCTATGCGATTTCCCTCATGCCGGGCCTGACAGGTCCGGCATGGGTCATTGCAGGGCAGCAGACCGAGGGGCGCGGCAGGCGCGGCAGGCCATGGGTCAGCCCGCGCGGCAACTTTCACGGCAGCCTGATCCTGCGCCCGCAGGGCGGGCCGCAACAGGCGGCGTTGCGCAGTTTTGTGGCGGCGTTGGCGCTGTTTGACGCCTGTGTGGCGGTGACCGGTCTGCCCGACGCCTTCAGCCTGAAATGGCCCAATGACGTGCTGCTGAACGGCGGCAAACTGGCGGGCATCCTTCTGGAAAGCGCGGGGCAGGGTGCGCAGGTCGCCCATCTGGTGGTGGGGATCGGTGTCAATCTGATTGCCGCCCCTCCGGCCGAGGCGGTGGAGCCCGGCGCCCTTACCCCGGTCAGTCTGCTGGGGGAAACCGGGCTGCGAGTCACGCCCGAGGTGTTTCTGGCCCACCTAGCCCCCGCCTTTGCCCATTGGGATGCGCTTTTGGAGGCCCGCGGCTTTGCCGTCCTGCGCGCGGCCTGGATGGCGCGGGCGGCGCGCCTCGGCCAGCCGATCCGGGCCCGCATCGGCGGGGCCGAGCATCACGGCACGTTCAGCGGTCTGGACGAGACCGGGGCGCTGATCCTTGAAACCGCTGCGGGGCCGATGTCCATCGCGGCGGCGGATGTGTTTTTCTGACAGGGGTTCCCTCATGCTGCTTGCCATTGACTGCGGCAATACCAACACCGTGTTCTCGATCTGGGACGGCGCGTCCTTCATCGCCACCTGGCGCATCGCGACTGACCACAAGCGCACGGCGGATGAGTATTTCGTCTGGCTGTCCAGCCTGATGATGCTGACCCGGACCGAGGCGAAGATTGATGCGGCGATCATCTCTTCGACCGTGCCGCGGGTGGTCTTCAATCTGCGGGTGCTGTGCAACCGCTATTTCGATTGCCGGCCATTGGTCGTGGGCAAGCCCGAGTGTCGCCTGCCGGTCGAGCCGCGCGTCGATCAGGGCACCACGGTCGGGCCTGACCGGCTGGTCAATACCGTGGGCGCGCATGACCGCCACGGCGGCGATCTGGTGGTGGTCGATTTCGGCACGGCCACCACCTTTGACGTGGTGGATACGGACGGCGCCTATATCGGCGGGGTGATTGCACCCGGCGTGAACCTCAGCCTCGAGGCGCTGCACATGGCCGCGGCGGCGCTGCCGCATGTCGACATCTCCAAGCCTGCCCGCGCCATTGGCACGAATACGGTGGCTTGCATGCAGGCGGGCGTGTATTGGGGATATATCGGCCTTGTCGAAGGAATCGTCCGCCAGATCCGCGCGGAACATCCGCGACCGATGAAGGTCATCGCCACGGGGGGCCTTGCCTCCCTGTTCCAGCAGGGAACAGAACTATTTGATTTCGTGGAGGACGATCTGACCATGCATGGTCTTGTCCTCATTGACAGACTGAACAGGGATACCTTGTCCGCATGACCACCAACCGTTTGTTTTTCCTGCCTCTTGGGGGCGCCGGCGAGATCGGCATGAACTGCTATGTCTACGGCTATGGCCCCGAGGGGCGCGAGCGTCTGATCGTCGTCGATCTGGGCGTGGCCTTCCCGGACATGGATACATCGCCCGGTGTCGACCTGATCATGCCCGACATTGCCTGGCTGGAAGAACGGCGCGAGCGGATCGAGGCGATCTTCATCACCCACGCGCATGAGGACCATATCGGCGCGCTGGCCCATCTGTGGCCGCGGCTGAAGCGCCCGGTCTATGCGCGCAAGTTCACCGCGACCATCGCACGGATGAAGCTGGACGAGGCCGGCCTGCCCATCGACGCCGTGACCACGGTCGAGGCTCGCCCGGTGACGGTCGAGGCTGGCCCGTTCCGGGTGCAGTTCGTGCCGCTGGCCCATTCGATCCCCGAAAGTGCTGCGCTGGTGATCGACACGCCGGCGGGCCGCGTGGTCCATTCGGGCGACTTCAAGACCGACCGCACCCCGGTGGTGGGCGAACCCTTCGACCCCGATGCGCTGGCGGCGATCGCCGCCGAGGCACCGGTGCGTGCGCTGATGTGCGATTCGACAAACGTCTTTTCGCCCCATCCCGGCCGGTCCGAGGCCTCGCTCGCCGATCCGCTGCACGGGCTGATCGGCGGGGCCAGGGGGCTGATGGTGGCCACGACCTTCGCCTCCAACGTCGCCCGCCTGAAGACGCTGGCCGAGGCCGCCCATGCCGCGGGCCGCTCGGTCTGCCTGATGGGCCGGGCGATGCAGCGCATGGTGCGCGCCGCCGAGGAAACCGGCGTTCTGACCGGCATGCCGCCGCTGATCCCCGCCGAACGCGCCGCCGAGATTCCGCGCGGCAACCTGATGCTGATCGTCACCGGCAGCCAGGGCGAACGCCGCGCGGCCAGCGCGCAACTTTCGCGTGGCAAGTATCTGGGCATCGAGATGAAGGAGGGGGATACCTTCCTGTTCAGCTCAAAGACCATCCCCGGCAACGAGCGCGACGTCATCCGCATCATGAACGCCTTCAGCGAGATGGGCGTGGATGTGGTGGACGATCACGACGGCCTCTATCACGTCTCGGGCCACGCCAACCGGCCTGATCTGCAACTGGTCCATCGTCTGCTGAAACCCGCGATGCTGGTGCCGATGCACGGCGAGCACCGCCACCTGCGCGAGCATGTCAAGCTGGGCAACGAAAGCGGCATCCCTGGCGAGGTGGCGACCAATGGCATGATGATCGACCTGTCGGGCGATGTGCCCGAGGTGGCCGAATATATCGAAACCGGTCGCACCTATCTGGACGGCACGGTGCAGATCGGCGCGATGGACGGCGTGGTGCGCAACCGCATCCGCATGGCGCTGAACGGTCTGGCACTGGTGACGGTGATCCTCGACGAGGCCGACGAGCCGCTGGGCGAGCCTTGGGTCGAGCTGATGGGCCTGCCCGAGATCGGGCGCCGCGGTGCGCCGCTGGCCCCCGCCATGGAAGACGAGCTGGAGCGGCTCATGGACAGCGCGGGCCGCAAGCTGCTGGCGGATGACGACAAGCTGGAAGAGGCGCTGAAACGCGCCATCCGCCAGGTCGCCATGGAAGAGATCGGCAAGAAGCCCGAAGTCGTGGTCGTGATCTCGCGCATGGCGGTCGAATAAGCGCCACCGCGGCCAAGCTGCTGTATCATGCAAAAGGCGCCCCGTGGGGCGCCTTTTCTGTTTCTGGTCAGCGGGCGTTGCCACTGCGGCTCATTCCTCGGAGGTGGCTTCGATCGCGTCGTTCGAGACCACGTCCTCGATATCGGTTTCGAGGGGGGCAGGGGCCTCATGGGCCTCATGCTCTTCCGCCCGATCCGCCAGCTTGAAGCTGCGCAGGATGAAATCCGGCACATGGTCACCCATGCCGACCACCCGCTCGCCCTGACCGGGATAGCGGCTGTAGCGGTCTTCGCGGCGGCGGTCGTCGCGACGCTCGCCGCGGTCGGAGCGATCGTCACGCCGGTCCTC
>CAYTMV010000079.1:0-9159 GCA_964439015.1 uncultured Gemmobacter sp. | reverse complement strand
CAAGGCCCACGCCCTTGCCCACCAGCGCCTCGGCAATCGGCAGGGTGCCGAAGATATCGGCATACATGGGGATCCCCACCAGCACCGCCACCGGCACCGACCACCATTTGTCCTGCCCCAAGAGGGCCGAGATGACGTCGGCCGGCACCCAGTTGTGGATCGCGGCCCCGATGCCGACGCCGATCAGCACATAGGGCCAGACGCGGTGGACGATCTCGACCACCTGATCCTTCGCATATGCCAGCCGCTGGCCTTGCGTCATAGTTGCCGCCTCGCCCGAGACGGGGACGGTGCGGACGAATTCCGCCACCTGATCCTCCATCTTCAGCCGCCCGATCACGGTGCCGCCAATAATCGCCACCACCAGCCCGACCCCCACATAGGCCAGCGCGATCGGCCAGTTGAAGATCGACGCCAGCAGGATCACCGAGGCCAGATCGACCAGCGGGGACGAGATCAGAAAGGCAAAAGTCACCGCCAGCGGCAGCCCTGCGGCGGTAAAGCCGATGAATAGCGGGATCGACGAGCAGGAACAGAACGGCGTCAGCGTGCCCAGCAGCGCCGCCAGCGTGGTAGCCCCAAGGCCGGACCGCCCGCCCAGCATGGCGCGCGTCCGCTCGGGTGGGAAATGGCTCTGGACCCAGGAGATGGCAAAGATCAGCACCGAGAGCAGGATGAAGATCTTGATCACGTCATAGACAAAGAACTGCACCGAGCCGCCCAACCGTGAGGCCGGGTCCAGCCCCATCGCCGCGACCCCCTGCCCCACCAGATCGTTGAGCCAGACCATCCGCAGCAAATGGTCGTTCATCCAGCCGAACACGCTCATTCCGCAGCCTCCGTGTCGATTATGTCCCGCTCCAGCGCAGCCGCGACCAGCCGGGCCAAGGGCGGCGACAGGTCCGGGTTCAGCCGATAGCGCACCCATTGGGCATCGCGCCGGTCCACCACAAGCCCCGCCTGCTTGAGAACCTGCATGTGCCGCGACATCCGGCTTTGGGTCGCGCCCAACGTCCGCATCAAGTCGCAGACACAATGCTCCGAGCCATCCGCCAGCAGGCGCATCGCCTCGAGGCGGGTGGGTTCGGCCAAGGCGGCAAGGGCTGCAAGAATCACGGGCGAGAACCTTCGCTTTTGCGCATTGGCGCATGGGCGGCCTGCTGATGCCTTGATCCAGATCACGCGCGCGCGGCCGGTTGGCTTATCCGGTCGCATTTTCGCTTTATTCAGTCGATCAGCGCGACGCATGCTGATAGCCCTGCATCGTAGTCCAGACGCTCCAGACTCGCCCCTGATGACGGGTGGAGACCCATATGACCGACCTGCCAGAATCCCAAAAGTTCATCTCGCGCGGCATCGCCCATGTGCCGCTGGGCAAGACGCCCGATCCGGTGACCATCTCGTTCGTGCTGATGCGGCAATTCACCATGCTGGCCTTTACCTCGGCGATCGAGCCGTTGCGGGTGGCCAACCAGCTGGCCGGTCGGGTGCTGTTTCGCTGGCATGTCTATGCCGAAGGCGGCCAGCTGATCCCTTGCTCGAACGGTGTTCCGGTCATGCCCGAGGGGCCGCTGCCTGCGATGGCGCCGCCGGGCTATGTGCTGGTCTGCGGCGGGGTCGAGCCCGAGGCAGCCTGCACCCCGGCGCTGACCGATTGGGTGCGCGCGCAATGGCGGCATGGGCGCAGCGTGGGCGGGCTTTGCACCGGGGCCTATGCGCTGGCGCGGGCCGGCATTCTGGACGGAAGGCGCTTTACCCTGCATTGGGAGAACTTCCGCAGCTTTTCCGAGCTGTTTCCGACGCTGACGCCAGTCTGGCAGGTCTATTGCGTGGATGATCGCATCGTCACCTGTGCCGGCGGCGTGGCGGCGGCGGATCTGGTGCTGAAGCTGATCGACGATCATGTCGGGCCAGAACTGTCGCAGGCCGTTATGAACATGTGCCTGATGACGCGCCGCCGCGATGCCGAGGACGAGCAGGTCACCTCGCTGACATCCAGGCTGGGCAACCGCAACCGGCGCCTTCTGGATGCGGTGAGTTATCTTGAACAGCATCTGGAAGAGCCGTTTTCGATCGACGATTGCGCCGCACATGTCGGCGTGTCGCGCCGCCAGATCGAAAGGCTGTTTCGCAACAATCTGGGCGTGACGCCGCTGCAATATCTGGCTGGGCTGCGGCTGCAACACGGGCGGGCGCTGCTGGCGGAAACCGACATGAGCGTGCTGGATGTGGCGATCGCCTGCGGCTACGGCTCCAGCGCGCATTTCTCGAAAAGTTTCCGGGCCCGCTTTGGCGTGTCGCCCCACCGCTTTTCGCATTTCCGCAAGACGAGCAAGAAGGCCGGCAAGGATGAGGCCGCGCGGTAACCGCGCGGCCCAGTATCGAAGCCCAGTCTGAAAGCCCGGTCTGCAGCCCTGTGCCGCGTCAGGCGTGATCCGCCGCGCGGCGGGTGATCGAGGCCAGGATGCGCTCCATCGTCAGCAGGCCGACCGGGCGGCCACTGGTCTGATCGCGCACTGCCAGACGGGTGACACCCGATTGCACCATCATGCGGCCCGCCTCTTCCAGCGTGCAATCGCCATCGACGGTCTCGTCAGGCAGCGCCTGCCCCTCGGTGCCCTGCATCGCCGCATCGGCGCGGATCACGCGGCCGCGGTTCACCTCGCGCACGAAACTTTCGATGTAGGGATCGGCCGGGCGCAGCACGATATCCTGACTGGTGCCCTTCTGGATGATCTCGCCATCGCGCAGGATCGCGATGCTGTCGCCCAGACGCAGCGCCTCGTCCAAGTCATGGGTGATGAAGACGATGGTCTTGCGGATCTCTTTCTGCAGGTCCAGCAGGATGGTCTGCATGTCCACCCGGATCAGCGGGTCCAGCGCCGAGAAGGCCTCGTCCATCAGCAGGATCGGAGCGTCATTGGCCAGCGCACGCGCCAGACCCACGCGCTGCTGCATGCCGCCCGAAAGCTGGTTGGGATACTTGGACTCGAAGCCGGCAAGCCCCACGCGCTCCAGCCAGTGCCGGGCGGTGGCAACCCGCTGGGCCTGCGGGATGCCCTGCACCTCCAGCCCGTAGCAGGTGTTTTCCAGCACGGTGCGGTTGGGCAGCAGTGCAAATTTCTGGAACACCATCGCGGTCTTGTGGCGGCGAAAGTCGCGCAACGCCTCGGGCGACATGGTCACGACATTCTCGCCGCCGACGATCACCTCGCCCGCCGTCGGGTCGATCAGCCGGTTGATATGGCGGATCAGCGTCGACTTGCCCGAGCCCGACAGCCCCATGATCACGTGGATCTGCCCGGCCGGCATGGAGATGTTGATGTTGTTCAGACCCAGCACATGATGGTGCCTTGCGTTCAGCTCGGATTTGGTCATGCCGTTGCGCACGGCATCCATCAGCTGCACGGATTGCGGGCCGAAGATCTTGTAGAGGTTGCGGATCTCGATACCGATGGGATCAGCCATGGACCACCTCCGTGTGTTTCTGCAGGCGCTTGCCGAAGGACTGGCTGACGCGGTCGAAGATGATGGCGATGCCGACGATGGCAAACCCGTTGAAGACGCCCAGCGTGAAATACTGGTTCGAGATGGCACGCAGCACCGGCTGACCCAGACCCTGAACACCGATCATCGAGGCGATCACCACCATGGCCAGCGCCATCATGATGGTCTGGTTGATCCCCGCCATGATCGTCGGCAGCGCCAGCGGCAGCTGCACGTTCTTCAGCTTTTGCCAGTCGGACGAGCCGAAGGCATCGGCGGCTTCCAGCATTTCCTTGTCGACCAGACGGATGCCCAGATTGGTCAGGCGGATCACCGGCGGCATGGCATAGATCACCACGGCGATCAGCCCCGGCACCTTGCCGATCCCCAGCAGCATCACCACCGGGATCAGATAGACAAAGCTCGGCATGGTCTGCATGACGTCCAGCACCGGGTTCACGATGGCCTGCATGCGGTTCCAGCGCGCCATGGCGATGCCCAGCGGGATACCCACGGCGATCGAGATGACCGTGCAGACAAAGATCATCGAGATGGTCTTCATCGTGTCTTCCCACATGCCGAAATAACCGATCAGCAGCATGGTTGCGGCGGTGGCGCCAACGACCTTGAGGCTGCGGCTGCCGGCCCAGGCGATGCCGACGATCAGCGCGAAGATGATGATCCACGGGGTCGAGGTCATGAAGCGTTCGGCCTGCACCATGAAGATGCGCAGCGGCTCGAACAAGGATTCGATGCTGTCGCCATAGGCGCGGGTGAAACCGCGAAAGCCCTCGTCGATAGTCTTCTTGATGTTCCGCAGCTGGGTATCATCCATCTGCGGGAACTGGGTCAGCCATTCCATGGGTGTCGTGTTCCGATCTGAGCGGGAGATCTGCGCCGGCGCGCAGAGGAAGGAAGGGCGGCGCCTTGGCGGCGCCGCCCTGTTCGGGCAGGATCAGGTCAGAGCGCGGCCTTGACCTTCTCTGCCACTTCCGGGCTGACCCATTCCATCCACAGCGCCTCGTTTTCCTTCAGGAACTGGCGTGCGCCATCCTCGCCGGTGGCCTGGTTATCGGTCATCCAGGCCATGATGCCGTTGACGGTGGCGTTGGTCCAGGCGCGTTTGTTCAGATAGTCCATCACTTCGGCAGGGGCCGCATCGGCGAAGGGTTTGGCAACCAGCGTCTGCACGGTATCCGCCGGCCAGTCGTTCTTCTTCGGCTCGGCGCAATCGGCGTTCGAGGTGCAGGCCTTCCACTCGTCCATGTCCAGATCGACGCCATGCTCGACCTTGACCATCTCGTATTTGCCCAGCAGCGCGGTGGGCGCCCAGTAATAGCCGACCCAGCCTTCCTTCTTCTCATAGGCGTTGGCGATCGAGCCATCCAGCCCCGCGGCCGATCCGGTATCGACCAGCGTAAAGCCCGCCGCCTCACCGCCATAAGCCTTGTAGAGCTGGGCGGTGATCACGGTGCCGCCCCAGCCCTGCGGGCCGTTATGGACAGCGCCCTTGCTGGCATCTTCCGGATCGGGGAACAGCTCGGGGTGCTTGAACACGTCATCGATCGTCTTGATCTCGGGATTGGCGTCCGCGATGTATTTCGGGATCCACCAGCCCTGCACCGCACCGTCCGACAGGATCTTGGCGCCGCCGACAATCTTGCCCTCGGCCAGACCCGCCTGCACAACTTCCGGCACCAGGTCGATCCAGCCTTCCGGCGCGATCTGCGGATCGCCCTTTTCCACCATCGAGGTGATGGTCGGAACGGTGTCGCCCTGGATGATCTCGGCATTGCAGCCGTAACCGTTGTTCAGGATGAACTGGTCCACTGCGGCGGCAAACTCGGCGCTCTGCCAGTTCATGCTGGCGATGGTCAGATCGCCGCATTCCTGGGCGTTGGCCAGACCTGCGAAGGCGGTGATGGCAGTGGTGGCAGCCAGCATGCCGATGATGCGGTTCATGTCATTTCTCCCTGAGTTCGTTTTTTTTCGGAGGACAGCGAGTCGTCTCGTGCAAAGCGTATCGGAATCCCCTGTCGACCTGACGGATAGTGGCCCGCAGCGTAGCAGAAATTGGACGGATAGCGACACATTTGCGATCAGGACGACACGCGCTGTCGGGCAGCGCGCCGGATTGCCAACCGCCCGGACCACGCGCCCTGAACGCGTCTTTTCGCGTGCGGGCGGCTGCCCGGGCCTGTTGGGAGCGGCAGTCGACTGACAGCCGGACCGACTGGCGTGCAGCAAACCCTCAGATCGCCGTGCCGGGGGCCAGCCGCCGCCCCGGCGCCAGACGCGCCAGCGCAAAGGCCGACAGGTCATGGCGCGGCGTGCGGCCCTGCGCCAGATCGGCCACCACCTGCGCCACCCCCGGCCCGATGCCAAAGCCGTGGCCGCTCATGCCCGTGGCCAGGATCAGGCCGGGGATCGGCGTGTGGTCGATTACCGGCAGGGCATCGGGCGTGGCGTCGATCATTCCGGCCCAGGCCGCCCGCAGGCCGGGGCGGCCAATCTGCGGAAAGGCGGCGGCAAACCGGTCTTGCAGCCGCGCCCCCATCCGGGCGCCGGGCGTCGGGTTCAGGATGCGGCACCGCTCGAACGGCGAGACTTCGTCGGCGCGCCAGTTCCGCGGCGTGCGCCAGCCGTCGGGATAACCCGGGGGCGCGAGGGCGCGAAACCGCGTCGCGCTGAAATCGGCCAGCAGCTGCGGCAGAAAGGCGCGGAAGTGGCGGAAGGCATCGGGGCCAATGTAGAACTCGTGCGACGACCAAGGCGTCAGCGTATAGCCGCCATCGTTACGGCGACGGATGGCGAAATGCTCGTCCCCTGCCGCGCCTGGCAGGATCTCTGGCAGGGCCTCGGTCGCAAAGACCGGCGACAGCACCGACAGTTGCGCCAACCGCACGCCATGGGCGCGCAAGAACAGCGAGGACCAGGCGCCCCCCGCCAGCACGACCTGCGCGCAGCGCACCCGGCCTGCCTCGGTCACGATCCCGGCCACCTTGCCGGCCGCCAGATCCAGCCGCCGCACGGCGCAATTTTCGCGGATCGTCACGCCCTCTTCGGACGCGGCTGCGGCCAGCGTGGGCACGGTGACAAAGGGCTCGGCCCGGCCGTCCGAGGGGGTATGCAACCCGCCCACCCAGCCTGCCGCATTGGGCAGCATCGCCTCGACCTCGCGGCGCGACAGCAGGCGGCTGTCCACGCCATGCGCCCGCGCCTTGTCCAGCCATTGGCCAAACCGCGCCATCCGCGCCTCGTCATGGGCCAGATAGGTGATGCCGGTCTGCCGGAATCCGATCGCGGCGCGC
This sequence comes from uncultured Gemmobacter sp., assembly GCA_964439015.1. Taxonomy (GTDB): domain Bacteria; phylum Pseudomonadota; class Alphaproteobacteria; order Rhodobacterales; family Rhodobacteraceae; genus Gemmobacter. Next base: position 2,362 of record CAYTMV010000079.1, on the reverse strand, counting down.
AGCGCCTCGGGCAGGCCCGCCCACAGCCGCAGCGCATCGACCATCATCGGCAATTCGGTCAGATCGCGCCCCTGCTGGCGGATCCAGCCCCAGTTGCGGCCCGATTGCTCGCCCGCGATCCGGCCCTTTTCGCAGACCAGCACGCGCTTGCCCTCGGCCGCCAACGCCCAGGCGCTGAGCAGGCCGATGATCCCGCCGCCGATCACTGCGATATCCACGGCCTCGGGCAGCGGGCCGGTGAAACGGGCGGGGGTGTCGAGGGTGATCGGAAAACCGGACATGTCAGAACCGCGAGATAAGGTAAGGCGCAAGGTCGATATCGGATGGCCGCCCCGAGACCAGATCGGCCACCAGCCGGGCGGTGATGGCCGAGAGCGTCAGCCCCAGATGCCCGTGGCCAAAGGCGTGGATCACCGCATCGCCGCGCGACGACGGGCCGATCACCGGCAGCGAATCCGGCGTGGACGGGCGATAGCCCATCCATTCGCGCACCACCGGCGCCGTGCGCAGCGCAGGCAAGGCGCGCTGCGCCGCCGGCACCAGCGCCCGGATGCGGCGGAAATCGGGCGGCGCCGCCAGACCTGCCAGCTCATCGCCGCTGACCAGCCGGATGCCGTCCTGCATCGGTGACAGCACCAGCGACAGCCCCGGAAAGACCACCGGCCCGCGCATCAACCCGGCGGTTTCTGGCGCGAATTCAAGGTGATATCCGCGCTCGGTATCAAGGCTGACGCGGTCGCCCAACTGCCGGGCAAACTGGCCCGACCACGCGCCCGCCGCCACCACCAGCCGGTCAAAGCGCCGCGTGCCGCCCTCGGTCACGACTTGCACCCCGCCCTCGACTCGCTGCACCCCGCGCACCTTCACCCGCTGATGCACGGCCCCACGGGCCAATGCTGCGGCCATGTAATCCTCGGCCAAGCCACGCGGGTGGCGCACGAAGCCGCTTTCGGGTTGGTGCATGCCGAAGCGGCACAGCGCGGGATCGAGGTTCGGCTCCAGATCCATCACCTCCGCCTGGGTCAACACGCGGTAGTTCACGCCGTTGCGGTCCATCAGCCGCCGATCCAGAGCGGTGGCCGCAAATTCCTGCTCCGAGGCATAGACCTTCAGCCAGCCCTCCTCGGTGATCCGCGCCTCGGCGCCCGCCAGCGCGGCCAGCGCGCGATGGGCCACCATCGCCTGCGACACCAGCGGCTGCAGCGCCGCGGCAATCCGGTCCACCTGCGCAGGCAGGCCCGCCCGGACAAAGCGCCACAGCCAGGGCAGCGCCCGCGGCGCATGGTGCCAGCGCAGCACGGCGGGCGCGTTGCGGTCCAGCACATAACTGGGCAACGACCGCAGCACCGCAGGCGTGGCGGTCGGCACCACAGCCCCGGTCACGATCCCCCCGGCATTGCCCGAGGACGTCCCCGCCCCCGGCGGATCGGGGTCAAATACCGTGACCTGATGCCCGTCGGCTGCCAGCGCCAGCGCCACCGCCGAGCCGACAATCCCCGCCCCGACCACCGCGACATCTGCCATGGCCCGCCCTCCGATCAGTGCTGCAAGACCTTGCTCAGGAAATCGCGGGTCCGCTCATTCTGCGGCGCAGAGAAGAACCGCTCGGGCGGGGCCTCCTCGACGATGGCGCCGTTGTCCATGAAGATCACCCGGTCGGCCACCTTGCGGGCAAAGCCCATCTCATGGGTCACGACCATCATCGTCATCCCCTCGCGCGCGAGGGTGACCATCACCTCCAGCACCTCGTTGATCATCTCGGGGTCCAAGGCCGAGGTCGGCTCGTCAAACAGCATGATCTTGGGCTGCATGCACAGCGCCCGCGCAATCGCCACCCGCTGCTGCTGGCCGCCCGAAAGCTGGTGGGGATAGTTGCCCATCCGGTCGCCAAGGCCCACCTTTTCCAACAGCGCCCGCCCCCGCGCCTCGGCCTCGGCGCGCGGCAGTTTGCGCACATGGATCGGGGCCAGCGTCACGTTTTCCAGCGCGGTCTTGTGGGGATAAAGGTTGAAGCTCTGGAACACGAAGCCCACCTCCATGCGCAAGTGCCGCAGGGCCGCGCCATCCTTCAGGTCGGTGCCATCCACCACCAGCTTGCCTTGCTGAAACGGCTCCAGCCCGTTCACGCAGCGGATCAGCGTCGATTTGCCCGAGCCCGAGGGGCCGCAGACCACCACAACCTGCCCCTTCTCGACCTTGAGATTGATGTCGTTCAGCACATGCAACTGGCCGAACCATTTGTTGAGGCTGGAAAATTCGATCATGGGTCTTCCTCGGACGGTCGGCGGTCGGGATTACAGGATGGGGGCCTGACTGCGGCCTTCCATGCGGCGCGACAGCCAGATCAGCGGATAGCAGATGA
>CAYTMV010000078.1:0-9191 GCA_964439015.1 uncultured Gemmobacter sp. | reverse complement strand
GTATTCTGGCTGCCCCAGGTCATGGTGCCCAGACAATATTCCGAAACCTCGATGCCGGTGCGGCCAAGGGGGATGCGTTTCATGGTCTACTCCTGCCTTGGCGGCAGAATACGGGCGGAAGGCGGAATGGCAAGCGCGGCATTGAGAACATTTTAAGAACATGCCAGGATGCGACATGGCGATTCCGTTACAGCACGCGATAGGGGCGCTGCCCGATCTGGCGCTGATCCCCGGCCTTGGCCCGGCGGGGCTGACGCTGCGCCGTGGCCGCACGCATGAGATCTGCGGGCCGGCACGGCGGGTGCTGGCGGTGCTGGCGCTGGCTTCGGCCGAGGGGCCGGTGCTTTGGGTGCAGCCGGGCTGGATCGCCGACCGGCTGTGCCCGGCCGGGGTGAACGACTATGCCGATCCGGGGCGGTTTCTGTTCGCGCTGGCCCGCCGCCCCGAGGATCTGCTGTGGGCGATGGAAGAGGGATTGCGGTCGGGCGCCGCCCCGGTGGTGGTGGCCGATCTGCCCGCCCCCCCTGCCCTGACGCCGATGCGCCGGCTGCAACTGGCCGCCGAGGCCGGGGCCGAGGCCGCCCGCCCCCATCGCCGCCCGCCACCGCTGGGTCTGGTGCTGACGCCGGGTGAGGGCGGGGCTGCCGGGGCCGAAAGCCGTTGGCACATGGCCCCCGCCCCCGCGCCTGCGCCGCGACTGGATCAGGCGCGCGCCCCGCGGCTGTGGCGTCTGGAGCGGCGACGCGCCCGCACCCTGCCCCCTGCCGCCTGGGTCGTGACCGAGGCGCCCGAGGGGGGATTCGGTGCAGAACCGCGTGGCGAGGCAATCGCTTAGGTGATGATCCTGCCGCCGGCTGGCAGCTTCATCTCCATCCCCGGGAACACCGATCCCTCCAACAGCGCCCGGTCAAAGCCGAACAGCCCCTGCATCACCGCCGCCGCCCAGATCCGCACATCGGTGGTGGGCATCAGATCGCGGCGGTCGTAAAGCGCGGCCTCCGACAGGCCGGGCCAGGGGCCCAACACCTGCCCGCCCTTCAGCGCGCCGCCGGCATAGAGCATCGCGCCGCCCGTGCCGTGATCGGTCCCGCCGGAGCCGTTCTCGGCTGCGGTGCGCCCGAATTCGGTCATCACCAGAACCGCCGTGCGCGACCAGACCGGCCCCAGCCCCTGCTTGAGTTGCAGGATCAGCCGCGACAGACGCTGAAACGACGCCGGCAGCACCCCACCCTGACTGCGATGGGTGTCCCAACCGGTCATCGACAGCGCGGCAATGCGCGCTTCGCCCTGCAGCTTCGTCACGGCAAAATCGGCCAGCCGATCCACTTCGGCCAGCCGCCGCGCCTGCCGGTCTGGGGCATTGCCGCCATCGGCCGTCATCATCATCGGCTCGGCCTGCGACATTTCCAGTGCCTCGGCCGCGGCCTCGCGGAACAGCGGATCGTCGTGATAGATATGTTCCAGCAGCAGCCGCGCCTGGGGCGAGAGGTCCAGCCGCAAGTCGGGTTGCCAGCTGCGCACCGGCGCCTTGCCCGACAGCAACAGCAACTGCCCCTCGCCCAGCGCATAGGCGGTCTCAGCCGACAACCCCGGCACCGCCTGCAACATCCGGTTCAACCAGCCATCCCGCAGCGCATTGGGCGCGACATCCATGCCGGTGCCGGCTTCCAGAATGTCCTGCCCGTCAAAATGGCTGCGCTTGTCGCGATAGGGGGTCGAGGTGGCCTGCACCGCGCCAAACTCGCCTGACTGCCACAGCGGCAACAGATCGCCCAGCGCGGGATGCAGCCCGTAAAAGCCATCCAGATCCAGGGAGGCGGCCTTGGACAACCCGGGGCGCAACAGGGCAAAGCCCGCCTCGGCCCGGGGCTGGATCGCATCCAGCCCGTCCATCGCCCCCCGCAGGATCACCACCACCAGCCGGTTTTCGCCCAGCCGTTCCGGGCCGCCGGCGAAGGTGACGCTGGACATCAGCGGATGCGCCGCCGCCGAACAGGCAATCGTGCCAAGCCCTTGCAGAAATTTCCGCCGTTCCATCCGCGTCACCTCCGGTTGAATTCGGCCGAAGCCAGCACGAGTCCCAGCCCCTCGGCGCGACTTTCGGCCTTGTCGGCAGCCCAAAGCAGCGCGTCAGAGGCAAAGGGGCCCAGCGCCCGCCGGGCGACGACGGCCGGTTCGGGCAAGACGTCGCACAGCTTTTGCGGCATGGTCATCGCCCATTCCACCCGGCCCGCGAGGCCGGCGGGGTTGATCCAGGCCGCGCGCTCCTCGGGCCAGCCGTCCGGTCCCGGCGGACCTGCCTCAAGATCCTGCCCCATCACCGCCAGCGGCTTCCACAGCATCTTGCGAAACTTGCCATCCCCCAGCGCGACCACATCGGCGCCCGTCACCCCCAAGGCCCGGAGGCTTGCCACCAGAAAATCGAAGGGCTGCCGCACCTTGGCCAAAGGCCCGCCCATCCCGGCAGGATGGTGCAGCATCGCGGCGACCGTCGCCTGCAGATCGCCCCCGGTGTTGCGGAAGGTCTCGGCCATGGTCTTGACCAGATCCGCAGGCGGCTGATCGGCGACAAAATGCGCGGCCAGCTTGCCGGCGATATGGCGCGCCGTGGCCGGATGGCGGGCCAGATCATCCAGAACCCGCAGCACCGGCGCCATGCCCGCGCCGTCATAGGTCTTGCCCAGCACGGTTTCGGCGCCCGGCTCGGCCAGATCAGGGCGGAAGATCTGCCCCTTCCCCCCGGAAAATGTCACGCCGGTCAACAACTCGGCCAACTCGCGCACGTCAGCCTGCGTATACTTTGCCCCGACACCCAGCGTGTGCAACTCCAGCAACTCGCGCGCGAGGTTCTCGTTCAACCCACCACCGCTCCGCAGCCCCTCGGGCGAGCCGGGACCGACCGAGCGGGTCTGGTCGAGATAGATCAGCATTGCCGGATGCAACACCGCCGCCCGCAGCATATCGGCAAAGCGCCCGCCGACATGGGGGCGGATCGCATCCTCGGCCAAGGCGCCGGGCAAGCCGCGATCGACCAGAAACCGGCCGACGGTGGTGAAATGGTCCATCCAGAACCCCACCAGCCGTTCGCGCAGCTGATCGGGATTGTCCAGGGCGCGCGCCATGCGCAGCTTTGCCGCCTGCAACATCTGATCGGTCACCTTGCGCAGCCAGTCGCGATAGGCAAGGCGGTCGGCGTCGCTCTTGCGGGCCTCACGCCGCGCGGCGCTGCTTGCGTCCTGCACCGGCAGCACCTCGTCCAGCCCCAGCCCCGGCCAGCGGTCCAGGATCCGGTCCGGCCCGGCCAACAGCCGTGCCATGCCCTCGGCCCTGATCGGCGCCCCCTCGGGCAGCGGCAAACCGTAGCCATATCGAAAAGCTGCCACTGCCGTTTCGCGCTGCATAGGACCTCGCCGCCTTTGGTTCGCCCGGAAGATATGCGGGAAAGAGACGAAATACACCCGCCCGGAGGATCGGACGGGTGCAAAATCCGCGTGATCGGCGGAAAACGGATCAGGCCTCTTTCGGCACCACGCGCAGGCGCAGCTCGCGCAGCTGCTCGTTCGTGGGTTCCGACGGGGCGTTCATCAGCAGGTCTTCGGCGCGCTGGTTCATCGGGAACATGATGACCTCGCGGATGTTCTGCGTATCGGCCAGCAACATCACCAGACGGTCGATGCCTGCCGCGCAGCCACCGTGGGGCGGGGCGCCGTATTTGAACGCCTTGACCATGCCGCCAAAGCGGTTGTCCACCTCGGAGGCGGGATAGCCCGCAACCTCGAAGGCCTTGTACATGATCTCGGGCTTGTGGTTGCGGATCGCGCCCGAAATCACCTCATAGCCGTTGCAGGCCAGGTCATACTGATAGCCCAGCACCTTCAGCGGATCGCCCGACAGCGCCTCGATCCCGCCTTGCGGCATCGAGAACGGGTTGTGGCTGAAGTCGATCTTGCCCTCGTCGGTCTTCTCATACATCGGGAAGTCAACGATCCAGGCAAAGCGGAAGCAGTCCTTCTCGGTCAGACCCAGCTCTTCGCCGATGACGTTGCGGGCGCGGCCGGCAATCGGCTCGAACACCTCGGGCTTGCCGCCGAGGAAAAAGGCCGCGTCGCCCTCGTTCAGGCCCAGCTGCACGCGGATCGCCTCGGTGCGTTCCGGCCCGATGTTCTTGGCCAGCGGACCTGCCGCTTCCATGCCCGAGCCGTCCTCGGCCTTGCGCCAGAAGATATAGCCCATGCCCGGCAGACCCTGCTGCTGGGCAAAGGCGTTCATCCGGTCGCAGAACTTGCGGCTGCCGCCGGTGGGTGCGGGGATGGCGCGGACCTCGTTGCCGTCCTGCTCCAGCAGTTTGGCAAAGATCGCAAAGCCCGAGCCGCGGAAATGCTCGGACACGTCCTGCATCCTGATCGGGTTGCGCAGGTCCGGCTTGTCCGACCCATACCATTTCAGCGAGTCGGCATAGGCGATATGCGGCCAGTCGCCGTAAACCTTGCGGCCATTGCCGAAATGCTCGAACAGCCCCTGAAGCACCGGCTGCACGGCGGCAAAGACGTCATCCTGCGTGACAAAGCTCATCTCGACGTCCAGCTGGTAGAAGTCGGTCGGGCTGCGGTCGGCGCGCGGGTCTTCGTCGCGGAAACAGGGCGCAATCTGGAAATAGCGGTCAAAGCCCGCCACCTGGATCAGCTGCTTGAACTGCTGCGGCGCCTGCGGCAGCGCATAGAACTTGCCCGGATGCAGCCGCGAGGGCACCAGAAAGTCGCGCGCGCCTTCGGGGCTGGAGGCGGTGATGATCGGGGTCTGGAACTCGGTAAAGCCCTGATCCCACATCCGCTCGCGCAGCCAGCGCACCACGTTCGAGCGCAGCATCATGTTGCGGTGCATCGAGTCGCGCCGCAGGTCGAGGAAGCGGTAGGTCAGGCGGGTTTCCTCGGGGTATTCCTGATCGCCAAAGACCGGCAGCGGCAGTTCTTCGGACGGGCCGAGAACTTCGAGGCCGGTGACATAGACCTCGATCTCGCCGGTCGGGATCTTGGCGTTCACCAGGCTGGCGTCCCGCGCCTTTACCCGGCCGTCGATGCGGATCACCCATTCGGCGCGCACCTTTTCCAGCTCGGCAAAGGCCGGGCTGTCGCTGTCGGCCAGCACCTGCGTCACGCCGTAATGGTCGCGCAGGTCGATGAACAGCACGCCGCCGTGATCGCGCACGCGATGGACCCAGCCCGAAAGCCGCACTTCGTGGCCGACATGGGCCTTGTTGAGTTCCGCGCAGGTATGGCTGCGATAGGCGTGCATCACGCTCCCCTTTTCCGAGGCTTTCCGATGGGGTGATACACATCACGGGCGCGCGCAAGTCAAGGCGCGGCTTGATCGTGGCAAACGGTCAGATCAGCCGGGCCGGGATCAACCCGCGCAAGGCATTGCCGACCCACAGTCGCACATGCGGCAGATCATCGGCCCGCAGCACCTGTTCGCGGCAGCCCCCCGCGATCCGTTCGGCCCGCAGGATGCCGGGCAGAAGGCCGCAGCCCAGCGGCGGGGTGCAAAGCCCCTGCCCGCGATCAAAGAACAGGTTGGTGATCGTGCCTTCGCACAGCTCGCCGCGGGTGTTGAGGAAAACCACTTCTTCCACCCCGTCCGGCAGCGCCGCGCGGGTGGCATCATAAAGCGCGCGGTGGCTGGTCTTGTGGGCCAGCCACGGATCGGCGGGATCAAGGCGCTGGGGCGCGATCGTCAGCCGCCATTCAGCCCGCGCGGGCGGCAGCGGCGCGGCCGTGGCCTGAAAGGTCTGGCCATCGAAGGCCAACCGCATCCGGGCGGGCGTCCTGGGCGTTACCGCGCGCAAGGCGGCCTCGGCCTGGCTCGGGTCGAACCCCCAGCCAAGGCCTGCGGCCGTGCCTGCCATCCGCGCCAGATGCGCGGGCAGGCGGGCAAGGGTCTGCCCGTCCCAGCCCAGCGTCTCGATCAGGGTCAGTCCCGGTTCAGGATTGATGCGTAGCGCGCTTTCCAATGCGCCTCCTCCCATTCGCCTTGCGCGGTCGAGTCATGCACCACGCCCCCGCCCACATTCAGCACCACCCGATCGCCGGTGATGCTGAGGGTGCGGATCGCCACCGAGAAGGCGCTGGCACCATCGGGCCCCATCCAGCCGATCGCGCCGCAATAGACGCCCCGGGGGTGCGGCTCGACCTCGGCGATGATCTCCATCGCGCGGATCTTCGGCGCCCCGGTGATCGACCCGCAAGGATGCAGCGCCGTCATCAGACCCGTCAGCGCAGGCGGATCGACCAGATCGCCCACCACGGTCGAGGACATCTGATGCACGGTGGCAAAGCTGTCGACCTTGAACAATTCCGGCACCCGCACCGATCCCACCCGCGCCAGCCGCGAGATGTCGTTGCGCAGCAGATCCACGATCATCAGGTTTTCGGCACGCGCCTTCTCGCTTTCATAAAGCTCGGCGGCCAGGCCTGCATCTTCCTCGGGGTCGGCACCGCGCGGGGCCGTGCCCTTCATCGGCCGGGCGCGGATGCGGCCGGCGGCATCGGTGGCAAAGAACAACTCGGGACTGCGCGAGACCACCACCGGGCCGGCGCCCAGATCCAGATATGCCCCGAAGCCCACGGACTGCCGGGCGCGCAGCGCGCCGTAAAGCCCCAGGGCGCTGCCCGTCAGCCGCGCCTGCATCGGGAAGGTGAGGTTGATCTGATAGCAGTCCCCGGCGCGGATATATTCGGCCACCCGGTCGAAGGCCGCGCCATAATCGGCCCGGCTCATCTGCGGGCGCAGACCCTGCAGCCCCGCCCCCGCCGCCTGCGCGCTTGCCTGATCCAGCAGGGCCGCGGCATCGCCCGGCGCATCATAGATGCCAAAGGCCAACAGCGGGGCGCCACCCTCGGGCATCAGCCGCGCCAACTTTGGCTCCAGCGCAAGGCCCGCCTCATAGCCGATCCAGCCCGCGATCCATTGCCCCGCCGCCCGCGCCGCATCGAGGCGCGCCAGTGACGGCGCCACGTCATCGGCATGGCGCGCCAACACCACCGCGCGGGGCGCGGAAAAGGCCGCGGGCTGTCCACCCGGCCCGTGTTCCAGAAGGATGATACCTGTCGTGTCCATGCCCTCCGATCTAGCACCGCGCCCGGCCCCTTGCCAGTGGCCCGAACGGAACTGCCACCAAGGCCTGCAACCACGCGCTTTCGGCCTTGCGCCTTGTCTCGGGCCGGATATAACCCCCGACAATTTGCGCTTTGCCAGACAATCCTTCCACCTGCCCCCAAGGGGTGCGGGGGAACAGCCACGGGGGCCACCATGCCGAAAAGAACCGATATCTCCTCGATCATGATCATCGGTGCAGGCCCCATCGTCATCGGCCAGGCCTGCGAGTTCGACTATTCCGGCGCACAGGCCTGCAAGGCGCTGCGCGAGGAAGGCTATCGCGTCATCCTCGTCAACTCCAACCCGGCCACGATCATGACCGATCCGGGTCTGGCGGACGCCACCTATATCGAGCCGATCACCCCCGAAGTGGTCGCCAAGATCATCGAGAAAGAACGCCCTGACGCGATCCTGCCGACCATGGGCGGGCAGACCGGGTTGAACACGACGCTGGCGCTGGATGACATGGGCGTGCTGGAAAAGTTCAACGTCAAGCTGATCGGTGCCAACCGCGCCGCCATCGAGATGGCCGAGGACCGGAAGCTGTTCCGCGAGGCGATGGACCGGCTGGGACTCGAAAACCCCAAGGCCACGATCATCGCCGCCCCCAAGGTGGACGGCAAATACGACATCGCTTCCGGCGTGGCCGAAGCGATGCGCCAGCTGGATTATGTGGGCTTGCCGGCGATCATCCGCCCCGCCTTCACGCTGGGCGGCACCGGCGGCGGTGTGGCCTATAACCGCGACGACTATGAAGCCATCGTGAAGTCGGGTCTGGAGGCCAGCCCGGTCGCACAGGTGCTGGTCGACGAGTCGCTGCTCGGCTGGAAAGAATACGAGATGGAGGTGGTGCGCGACCGCAAGGACAATGCCATCATCGTCTGCTCGATCGAGAATATCGACCCGATGGGCGTGCATACCGGCGACTCGATCACCGTGGCCCCTGCCCTGACGCTGACCGACAAGGAATATCAGATCATGCGCAACGGCAGTATCGCCGTGCTGCGCGAGATCGGCGTCGAGACCGGCGGCTCCAACGTGCAATGGGCGATCAACCCCGCCGATGGCCGGATGGTCGTGATCGAGATGAACCCGCGCGTCTCGCGCTCCTCGGCGCTGGCCTCCAAGGCCACCGGCTTTCCGATTGCCAAGATCGCGGCCAAGCTGGCCGTGGGCTATACGCTGGATGAGCTGGACAACGACATCACCAAGGTCACGCCCGCCAGCTTTGAGCCGTCGATCGACTATGTCGTGACCAAGATCCCGCGCTTTGCCTTCGAGAAATTCCCCGGCTCTGAGCCCAACCTCACGACCGCGATGAAATCGGTGGGCGAGGTCATGGCCATTGGCCGCACCATCCACGAATCGCTGCAAAAGGCGCTGGCCAGCCTCGAGACCGGCCTGACCGGCTTTGACGAGATCGCCATCCCCGGCGCGCCGGACAAGGCCGCGATCTTCAAGGCCCTGGGCCAGGCCACGCCGGACCGGCTGCGGGTGATCGCGCAGGCGATGCGCCACGGCCTGACCAATGACGAGATCCAGCAGGCCACCAGCTTTGACCCGTGGTTCCTGTCGCGCATCCGCGAGATCATCGACACCGAGGCGCAAGTGCGCGCGGCCGGCCTGCCTGCCGATGCCGAAGGGCTGCGCGCCTTGAAGATGCTGGGCTTCACCGATGCCCGTCTGGCAAAGCTGACCGGCAAGTCCGAGACCGCCGTGCGCAAGGCCCGCCGTGCCCAAGGCGTGACTGCGGTGTTCAAGCGTATCGACACCTGTGCCGCCGAGTTCGAGGCGCAGACCCCCTACATGTATTCCACCTATGAGGCCCCCGCGATGGGCGATGTGGAGTGCGAGGCCCGACCCAGTGACGCCAGGAAGGTGGTGATCCTCGGCGGTGGCCCGAACCGGATCGGTCAGGGGATCGAGTTCGATTACTGCTGCTGCCACGCCTGCTTTGCGCTGACCGCGCAGGGCTACGAGACCATCATGGTCAACTGCAACCCCGAGACCGTCTCGACCGACTATGACACCTCGGACCG
>CAYTMV010000077.1:0-9210 GCA_964439015.1 uncultured Gemmobacter sp. | reverse complement strand
TCGAAGGCTACGCCGCGCCCTTCCCGGCGTGAAGGCCCAACAGCGCCGGCAGGTCAGCCATGGCTGAAAACAGCTTCGCCCCTTCTGCCGCAAGCGCGGGGGCGACACCTTTCGGCGCATAGCCGAGGCATCGCATCCCTGCACCACGGGCCGCCCGCGCGCCGGTCGCACTGTCCTCGATCACCACGCAAGCCGCGGGATCGACGCCCAGCGCCCGCGCGGCATGCAGATAGAGATCAGGCGCCGGCTTCAGCATCCCCAGATCCTGCCCGGAAAAGCACCGATCCCGCAGACGCGGCACCAGATCGGGGTGTTGACCCAGCGTCACCGCCATCTTGCGCCCGGTGCCGTTGGAGCCGATGGCATAGGGCACCCCGGCCGCGTCCAGCGCATCAAACACCGCCACCACGCCCCCGATCAGCGGCGTGCCTTCCGCCAGACGGGCATAGAGGCGGTCATAAAAATCCTCGTGCCAGAGCGGCGGCAGACGGGCGCCCAGACTGCGGGCTTTGTCCCCCACGCCCCGGATCGTGCCGCCAAGAAAATGATGGTCGGCCTCTTCAGCCGTCAGGGTCAGGCCATGTGCGGCCAGATCCTCGCGGATCAGGGCAAAGGTGGCTGGCTCGCTGTCCACCACCACGCCATCGCAGTCGAACAGCACAGCGGCAGGGATCACGGCGCGGCCTCGGGCGCGCGCAGGAGCGTGATCCAGGTCTCGCCATACCGGCGTTGGTCGATCTGGACAAAGCCTGCGGGCAGGGCCGGGGGGGTGCCCTCCTCCCAGACGATCAAGGCGCCGGGGGCCAGCCAGCCACCTGCGACGGCCGAGGCCAGAGCCTTTTCGCCCAAAGCCTTGCCATAGGGCGGATCGAGAAACACGAGATCATAGCCCGGCCCCCGGTTCGGCCCCAGGGCTGTGGCATCGCGCCGCCAGACATCGGTGACGCCCATCGCGCGCATCAACTCGATATTGCGGCGCATCAGCGCGCGGGCGGTGGCGCCGTCATCCACAAATGCCACGCGGGCGGCGCCGCGGCTGAGCGCCTCGAGCCCCAACGCACCGGTGCCGGCAAACAGGTCCAGCACCCGCGCACCCGCGACAGGATCACCGCGATCCGCGCCCTTGCCGTTTTGCAGCAGGTTGAACAATGCCTCGCGCACCCGGTCCGAGGTCGGGCGCAGGTGCGCCGCAGTGTCACCCTCGCCCACCTCCGCCAGTTTCAGCCCGCGAAATTGCCCGCCAATGATCCTCATGCCAGCAACTCTTTCAGGTCCGCCGCATCGGCCACACGCGCCGGATCGGGCGAGCGCCCGGCCTCGACCAGCCGCTTGCCGACCATGTAGGCGCGCGGGTCGTTCATGGCGTCCACCGCCAGCAGCCTGTCCCCGGCATAATACCAGAACGACACCGCCGCCCCCTCGCCCTTGCGGGCCACGATCCGGTCATAGCCGGTGTTCAGCCCGGCGATCTGCAGCTTGCAGTCATACTGATCTGACCAGAACCACGGTTTCGCCTGATAGGGGCGGCCAGCACCCATGATGTTGTCGGCGACCAGTTCGGCCATGTCGATGGCATTGCCGACTGATTCCAACCGGATGCGTCCGCCCTCATGCGGGAATGAGGCGCAATCGCCCGCCGCCCAGACATGCGGGGCCGAGGTGCGGCCCAGTGCGTCGCAGGCAATGCCGTTGTCGATGGCCAAGCCGGCAGCTGCGGCAAGCTGGGTATTGGGGGTGACACCAACCCCCAGAATCACGAAATCGGCAGGGATCTCGGTCCCATTCGCCAATCGCACCGCGCTGACCTGACCATCGCCCAACAGCCGCTCCAGCCCGGTCGCCTCGCGGATCGTGACTCCATGCGCCTGATGCAGCGCGCGGAAATGGTCCGAAGTCTCGGCAGCTGCCACCCGTTGCAGGATGCGCGGCGCCATTTCCAGCACTGTGACAGAAAGGCCCAGCTTGGCCGCAACCGCCGCGGCCTCAAGCCCGATATAGCCCCCGCCCACGATCACCAGACGGCGACCCGGACGAAAGGCCGCAGCCATGGCGTCGACATCGGCCAGACTGCGGACCGTATAGACGCCCGCCAGATCGCCGCCAATCGCAGCCGGCAGGCGGCGCGGCGTGGCCCCGGTGGCAAGGATCAGATCGCTGAACGCCAGCACCGCGCCATCGGCCAGCCGCACCTGCCCCGCCGCGGGATCAATGGCCGCAACCTCGACACCGGTCAGCAGGCGGATGTTGTTTTCGGCATAAAACTCTGCCGGGCGCAGAAACAGCCGCTCCAGCGCCATTTCGCCCAGAAGATAGGCCTTGGACAGCGGCGGGCGCTGATAGGGGGGCTGGTCCTCGGCGCCGATCAGGGTGATCTCCCCTTGAAAGCCCTTGGCGCGCAGCCGGGCCACTGCCGCAGCCCCCGCCTGCCCCGCGCCTATCACAACAACATGCTCCATGCTGCGCATCCCCTCTGGCCAGTCACGCCCCGGACCCTATATCGTCGCTGCTGGAACACGCAACGCGACAGGAAGGATTGCCATGACGATTTCGGTTGGAACCAAGCTGCCCGAGGCCACGCTGCTGCATGCGGGCGAGAAGGGCGTGGATCAGGTGGCGATGGCCGACAAGATCAAGGGCCGCAAGGTCGTGATCTTCGGCCTGCCCGGCGCCTACACCGGCACCTGCACCACGGCGCATGTGCCCAGCTTCATGCGCACGTCAGAAAAGTTCCGCGCCAAGGGCGTGGACGAGATCATCTGCGTCTCGGTCAACGACCCCTTCGTGATGAAGGCCTGGGGTGAAGCGACCGGCGGGGCCGCGGCCGGGATCACCTTCCTCGCCGATTCCGAGGGGGCTTTTACCAAGGCGCTGGGGCTGGATTTCACCGCTGCGGCCGTGGGCCTGATCGGCCGGTCGAAACGCTATGCGCTTTATGCCGAGGATGGCGTGGTCAAGGTGCTGCACCTGGAAGAAAACCCCGGCGTCTGCGAGACCTCGGGCGGTGAGGCGCTGCTGGCAGCGATCTGAGCCTTGCGCCGCCGCACCTGATGAAGACGGCGGTTTTGGGTATTTGGGTCATGGTGAACGGGGGGCCGGATCGCAATCTGGCCCCTTTGTGTTTCAGGTGCCGCAGGCGCAGACCAGGTCGGCCTGATGATCAATTTCTACGGGCGTTGCACCGGCCAGCTTGTCCATGCGGGCGGCCAGCTTCAGGTCCAGTTCGGTCAGGCCATCCGCCTCATGCGTGGTCAACGTCACATCGACAAGGTTGTAGACGTTCCGCCATTCGGGATGATGGTTCAGTTTTTCCGCCACCAGCGCCACACGGGACATGAAGCCCCAGGCTTCGGAAAAGGTGGCAAAGCGCCAGATCTTGCGGATTGCATCGCGGTCAGGGGTCAGGCGCCAGCCGGTGGCCTCCAGCCCCGGAAGAGATGTGGCGCGGGCGTCAGCGGTCAGACGGTCCATGTCGTTTCCTCCATTCAATCTTCCTGTGCCGGACCGCGGCGGAAGGGGCCGTAGCCGGTCAGGATCTCGATCTCTTCGCCCACCATCTGCCGTTCCTGCTCGAGATAGTCGGCAACGGCGCGGGCAAAGGCTGGCTCGGCGATCCAGTGCAGCGAGTGGGTCTCGGCAGGCAGGTAGCCCCGGGCCAGCTTGTGCTCGCCCTGCGCGCCCGCCTCGACCCGGCAGAGGCCATGAGCGATCGCCCAGTCGATGGCGCGATGATAGCACAGTTCAAAATGCAGGCAGGGATAATCTGCCAGCGCCCCCCAATAGCGGCCAAACAGCGCCTCGCGGCCGATCAGGTTCAGCGCGCCTGCGACCGGACGGTCGCCGTCATAGGCTAGAAACAGCAGCACATCATCCGCCATTTCGCTGTGCAAGGCATCAAAGAAGGCGCGGGTGAGGTAGGGGCGGCCCCATTTGCGGCTGCCGGTATCCTGATAAAAGGACCAAAATGCCTGCCAATGCGCGGGGTTCAGGGCGTCACCGGTCAGCGCCTCGATCCTGAGGCCGTGCGAGGCCGCGACCGCGCGCTCTTTTCGGATCGCCTTGCGCTTACGCGATGAAAGGTCGTTCAGGAAATCGTCGTAATCGCGATACCCGCGGTTCAGCCAGTGGAACTGCTGGGTGACGCGGTGCATCAGCCCCAGCGACCGGCCGCGCGCGGCCTCTTCGGCGGTGCAGAAGGTGACATGCAGCGAGGACAGGCGGTTTTGTTGCGCAAGCCCCGTGGCCGCCGAGACCAGCGCCGCGGTGCCCTCGGCCTCATACCCCGGCAGGGTCAGAAAGCGGCGGCCTGTCACGGGGGTGAAGGGCACGGCGGCCTGAAGTTTCGGATAATAGCGCCCGCCCGCGCGATGCAGAGCCTCGGCCCAGCCGTGGTCGAATATATATTCTCCCTGCGAATGAGTCTTGGCGTAAAGCGGCAGGGCGGCAACGGGACGGGTGCCGTCATGGATGACCAGCGGATGCGGATGCCAGCCACTGCCTGCCCCGGTCGAGGCCGAACGTTCCAGCGCAGCCAGAAAGCGGTGCGTCGTAAAGGGATCCAGCGGTCGGCCACCGTCGCTGGCCTCGGGACAGGCCATCGCGTCCCAGTCGGCTTCTGGGATCGACAGAATGGAGTCGTGCAGTTGGGCGGTGAGCGACATGGTTAACCGGGGGACATGCCCCCACAGGCAGGGGGTATTTGGATCTGGTCGAGACATGCCGCAGCGCGGCCCTGCAAGGGTAGCGGGGGCCGCGCGGATTTCCAGCCCCGTATCAGGGTTTGAACCAGTCGGCATAAGTCTGGCGCAGCGCCGCCTTCTGCACCTTGCCCATGGTATTGCGCGGCAGGGCATCGACGACCACGGCCGCGCGCGGATGCTTGAACCGCGCGAGTTGCCCGCCGATGGCGTTCAGCACCGCCTGCGGATCAAGCGTCACGCCCTTTTCCGGCGCCAGCACCGCAAAGACCGCCTCGCCCAGATCGGGGTGCGGCAGGCCAATCACCGCGCTTTCCAGCACGCCCGGCACCTCGTCCAGAACCAGCTCGACCTCCTTGGGGTAGACGTTGTACCCGCCCGAGATCACCAGATCCTTGGCGCGCCCCACGATGGTCACATAGCCATCCGCATCGCGGGTCCCGAGATCGCCAGTAATGAACCAGCCGTCGGGGCGCAGCTCTTCGGCGGTTTTTTCCGGCATCTGCCAATAGCCCTGAAAGACATTGGGGCCGCGCACTTCGATCACGCCCACGGTATCGGGGGCGCCAATCTCGCCCTGCGGGCCCATGATCCGCAGCTCCACCCCCGGCAGCGGAGGACCCACCGTGCCCGCCCGCCGCTCGCCCAGATAGGGGTTGGAGGTGTTCATGTTGGTTTCGGTCATCCCGTATCTCTCAAGGATGCGGTGGCCGGTGCGGGCCTCGAAGGCGCGGTGGGTCTCGGCCAGCAGCGGGGCAGAGCCGGAAATGAACAGCCGCATGTTGGCGGTCATGGCTGCGTCAAAGCGCGGATCGTCCAGAAGGCGCGTGTAAAAGGTCGGCACGCCCATCATGGCCGTGGATCGCGGCAGCCATGTCAGCATCGCCTCAAGTGCGTAGCCCGGAAGGAACACCATCGCGCCACCGGAGGCCAGAACAACATTGGTGGCGGTGAACAGCCCGTGGGTGTGGAAGATCGGCAGCGCATGCAGCAGCACATCATCCGGGCCAAAGCGCCAATGATCTGCCAGAACCTGCGCATTACTCAGCAGGTTGGACTGGCTGAGCATCGCACCCTTGGAGCGCCCGGTCGTGCCCGAGGTATAGAGCAGCGCGGCCAGATCACTGCCGCTGCGATCGACCGGGGCGAAGTGCCCGGGCTTGTCGGCACTGGCATCCGTCAAGCTGCCCTGCCCCGCCGCGTCCAGCGTCAGAAGCTGCGCGCCTGCGGCCACAGGGGCCAGATCGGCCATCCGGCCGGGGTCGCAGACAAAGACCGCGGGGTGGGCGTCAGCGAGGAAATAACCCACTTCTGCAGCCGTATAGGCGGTGTTCAGCGGCAGAAAAACCGCACCCAGCGCCACGCAGGCGGAGTAAAGCGCCAGCGCCTGCGGGGTCTTGGATACCTGCACCGCGACCCGGTCCCCCGGCGCAACGCCAAAGGCGGCCAGAACATGCGCCTGCCGTGCCGAGATCTGCAGGAAGGAGTCGCCGGAAATCTCGGTTCCGTCCGGCAGGATCAAAAAGGGCTTGGTCCGCCCCTCAAGCGGGGCAAGCAGCGCATCGTAAAGCGGGTTGGCCATGACACTCCTCCGACTGGACCACGTTTTCCTGCCATGCCTGCCGCGCTTGGGCAATTGCTTGTAATGACCGCGCTTTCGTCGCAATCCGGCCATCATCTGCGCTGATCCTCGGACCAACACGGAGGATACCCCATGGCCCTGCTGCAAAGCCTGATCGCCCGCCTGCGCCCAACCCCCACCGACCAGGAGGACGTGTTTGACCGCCGCCTGCTGACGATCCGCGGGCGCGAGGGGCGCCCGACCCGGCGCACGCCGTTCAGAAGTCAGGCGTGACACCGGGCAGGCGCAGCGTCGTGATCAACTCGCGCAGCTCTTGCCGGGCGGCGATATTGGACAGGTTCAGCTGATCCACCCCGGTATCGCGCAAATCCAGCAGCGTCAGACCGCGCGGAAACAGCTCACGGAAGATCACCCGTTCGGTAAAGCCCGGCGCCACGCGAAAACCGATGCGGCGGCTGAGTTCTTCCAGCGCAGCGCCGACCTTTTTCTTGTTGTGCATCTGCTGTGCGCCCAGACGGTTGCGCATCACGATCCAGTCGATCGGCTTCAATCCGGCCTGCGCGCGCACTTGCCGGGCGTTCCAGACCATCTCGGCATAGATCGAGGGGCCTTTGACCTTGCCGGTCTCGGGGTCGATCCGGGCCAGCAGGTCGAAATCGACGAAACTGTCGTTCAGGGGCGTGACCAGCGTATCGGCAAGGCTGTGCGCCACCTGACTTAGCCGGGTGTGCGAGCCGGGGCAGTCGATGACGATGAAATCCGACACCGGCTCCAGCGCCGCCACGGCGGCCGACAAGCGGTGATCGAAGGGGTTTTCACCGGGGGCGAGCGAGTCGGGATCGGCCTCGGGCAACTCGCGGTAATCCGGGCAGGCCAGTGCCTTGCCTTCGCGGGCGATGAAGGCGCGGCGGTTTTCGACATATCGGCCAAAGCTGCGTTGGCGCAGATCAAGATCCAGTGCCCCGACGCGGTGCCCCATCCGGGCCAGCGCGGTCGCCACATGCATGCAGCTGGTCGACTTGCCCGACCCGCCCTTTTCGTTGCCGAAAACAATGATATGCGCCATGCGATACTCCCCGTCTGCCGCGCCTTCCTAACGGGCGCGGCAGCGGTGGGGAAGTGGGCAAAATCCTGCCGTCAGGCCGGCACAGCGAACAGGAAGTGGTCGGCGGTCAGCTGCTCGGCCGTCACATTCACCAGATCGACATGATGGCCGGGCATGAACGTGATCCGCAGCGCATTGCCCGCGGTACTGAGGTGGTTGGCCAGAAGGTCGGCCATATCGGTGATCGTATCAACCTGGCGCAGGTCGATGATGTCGTGAAAATCGCCCTCGGTTTCAAAGTCGATCAGCCGGTCGCGTCCGCTTTGGTTCTGGAAAACGAAGCGGTCCCGCCCCGCCCCGCCGATCAGACGGTCGCCCCAGCCGCCGCCATTCAGCGTGTCATTACTGGCCCCACCAATCAACGTATCGCTACCGCTCCAGCCGTTCAGCAGATCGCGTTGCCGGTTGCCGATCAGGCGGTTGTTCCCCGGATTGCCGATCATCCAGATTTCATCGTCCCGATGGGCGCTGATGTCCAGATCGGCCGTTCCCATCGCCTTTACCAGCTGGAAATACTTCGCATCCCGCGCCATGAGATCGACGCTGACATATGTTTGCAGCCAGTCATGGCCATGATGGGTGTTACGGATCACATCCTGTGCATCGTTCATCACCAAAGTGTCGTTGCCCAAGCCGCCTGCCAGCGTATCGCCAACACCGCCCGAGATGATCAGGTTGTTGCCCTGATCCGCGGCCAGCCAGTCACCGCCACCCGCCCCGATGACAGTTGCGTTGCCCCCAGCGATCAGCCGGTCATGCGAGGCGACATTGCCGGTGACGGTGGCATTCCTGATGTTGCGGATCTCCACCTGGTGGGGGCCGTCATCGTGGAATATCCAGCGCGACGGGTCTGCGAACATCGTATAATTTGTAAAATATGAACTTAAGAAAGATGTCACGATGATGCTAGCGGTGCCATAGATTTCCAAACCGTTGGCTTTCACGCCTTCGTTCAACGCAAAGCGATACCCATCAAGGATAGCCGTCACGCCATCACGAAAGTCCAGCGTGTCGATTGAATTAATGTTGCTGCGGCGCAAGTCGACAAATCCACCGGGATTGTCACCGCCGTGAAAGACGACCCGGTCACTGCCAGTCCCGCCATCGAGATCATAGATCGCCCGAGGGATTTGCGCCGGCGTCCAGCTGGCCTCGGCACTGACATGAAAGATATTGTTGCCGGCGGATGCCTGTGTAACGTCCCCGCGCTCCAACCCGACAAACTCGGTCCCGCCAAGGCTGCCTATAAGACTGTGCCGGCCTTCCCCATCAACGATGCGGCTGCTTTGATTGCGCAACACGTCCAGCGCCAAGGCATTGGTCGTGATCGCCGAAAAATCGGCTGCGCCGAATTGCGTCAGCCGCACGATCTCGACCCCGTCCCGCCAGGCGCGCATCTCGGTGTAACGGCCGCCGGTGGGGGTGGCACCATTGGCCGTCAGGCCGGTGCCGTGAAACTCGACCATGAAGCTGCCATCGGTCGACGTTACCTGCATCAGCGTCGCCGTGCCGGTGATGCTGCCAATCTGATAACTTCCGTAGTGAAACCCGAACACATTTGTGTTCCACAACATGGCCGGCGTGTCGGCCAGAACGAAAAGCGCCATAGGAACCCCGGCAGGAAATCTATCTTGGTTGAACGCCCACAACCATAGCCAGAACCCCTGCCAGCGTCCACCTTCATCGAGGCAACACCGCCAAACAAAAAAGCCCCGCCAGTGGCGGGGCTTTTCATCTGTCCGGCAGTCAGGCTCAGAAGCCCAGACCGGCGTATTTGTTCTTGAACTTCGACACGCGGCCGCCGGTGTCCATCAGCTTGGCGGTCTGGC
>CAYTMV010000076.1:0-9271 GCA_964439015.1 uncultured Gemmobacter sp. | reverse complement strand
CACATCGCCCGCCTGCGGCTCGACCTCGCCATGCGCGGGATCGGGGCCGAGTGGGACGGTTCGAAAGCAGCGTGAGTAGAGGACCGACATGGAGATGATCGTCATGCCCCTCACCGAATTCACGCCCGCAAAGGCCCGGCCGCTCACCGACATCGAGTTCTGCGCCTGGATCGGCCAGGCCATGCCGGGCGACCGCCTCGAGTATCATCGCGGGTTTCTCGGGATCGATACCACGGCGGTGATTTCCACCTTGCCGGAACCGGATCGCCGCAGGCTCGGGGCGCTGGCCAGTGCCGCCCACCGCGCCTTCGAGGCCGCGCTGGTGCATCTGGTGCAGGTCCGGGTCGGCCCCGACCGCTTCGCCTATCTGGCCATCGCGAGAACCAAGCCGCGCCATGCGCCGATCCCGTTTTCCCAACTCATCGCGACAGAGGAGGCCGCCTGATGCGCGCCACGCTTGCCTGGATCGGGGATTGGCTCCCGCCGTCCCTTTACTTCCTTCTCGCCGGAAACTCGGCCGCATCCCTCAACGGAGACCTCGATATGACCGAGACCAACGGCCCGCTTGCGCGCCTGCGCAAGGCTTTCCGCAGCCTTGAGGATCTGCCGGAGGTGATCCCCGCCGCCTGGCGTCCCGGCGATGCCACCGATCCGCTGCCAGTCGAGACAGCGAGTGTCGACGATATCGCCATCGCGATCGTCGCCGCGAATGCCGAACTCTCTGCGGCCATCCAGCGATCCTCGGCGCTGGAAAAGCTCCACCGTCTGGCTCGCGAAGCCGGGGCTGTTGGCACGGACCGCGCCGTGGATGCGGCCCTGAAACGGGAGGGGCGCTAATGGCCATGCCTTTCCCCAGCACCGATGCGCCGACCGAGGGGCGCGACGGAAACATGCCGAAGTTCGACGACCTCGACCAGCTGTCCATCGGCGAAATCGCCGACATGCCGCCGGCGCTGCTTCTTGCGCTGCAGGAAGAAGCAGCGGCCGAGACCGCGCGGGTCAAGCGCCTGAAGGACCGTTTCGAAGCGGCACTGGCGCAGCGTTATGACGCTGCAACCGAGGCCGAGCGGTCTGCGCAGGGCAAGACCTCGGGCACGGTCCGAATCGAGGATGCGGGCGTGGTGGTGATCGCCGACCTGCCGAAGAAGGTCACGTGGGATCAGGACCGGCTGGCCACCATGGCAACCCGGATCCGCGAGGCGGGCGACGATCCGACCCAGTATCTCGAGATCGCCTATCGCGTGCCGGAACGCCGCTTCGGCGCCTGGCCTGACGCCATGCGCGAGGGCTTCGCAGCCGCCCGGTCCGAGACCACCGGCAAACCCGTGTTCCGGCTCGAGACCCGAGACCGGTGACGCGCGGCGGCGGGACGCCCGAGCGGTAACGCCGGGCAGGTTCCCCTTCGGCACCCGGTCACCCCCGCCGCCGCGCCCCT
Organism: uncultured Gemmobacter sp.; assembly: GCA_964439015.1. Taxonomy (GTDB): domain Bacteria; phylum Pseudomonadota; class Alphaproteobacteria; order Rhodobacterales; family Rhodobacteraceae; genus Gemmobacter. The sequence continues at coordinate 7,836 of CAYTMV010000076.1, read as the reverse complement.
TGCAATCCTTCGGAGAATCCCATGGCCTTCCGCATCATCACCGCCGACGAACGCCTCTCGGCCGCCGAGAACAAGACCTCGCTCGCCATCTTCGGCCCACCCGGCGTGGGCAAGACTACGCTTCTGAAATCCCTTCCACCCGACGAAACCGTCTGCCTCGACCTCGAGGCCGGGATGAAATCGGTGCAGGACTGGCGCGGCGCCTCGATCCCGGTGCGCAGTTTCACCGACTTCCGCGATCTTGCGGTACTGATCGGCGGACCGGACCCCGCGCAACACCCGCAGTCCTGGTATGGAACCGAACGCCATGCGTGGCTGCAGGCCCAGCACCGTGAAAGCGGTATTGAGGCCTTCCTCGCAGCGCGCCGCATCGTCTTTGTCGACTCGATCACCGATCTTACCCGGCAGGCGATGGCCTATGCCCGCCAGCAGCCCGAGGCCTTCTCGGACCGGACCGGCAAGCCGGATGTCCGGGGCGCCTATGGGCTTCTGGGGCGCGAGGTCATTCAGGCGCTGAAGCACCTCCAGCATGCGCGCGGCAAGACCGTGATCTTCGTGGGCGTGCTGGAAAAGGTGACCGACGATTTCGGCGCCGTCACCTGGCAGCCGCAGATGGAAGGCAGCAAGGCCGGGCGGGAGTTGCCCGGCATCGTGGACCAGGTGGTTTCGATGCAGCTTTTCGCCCGCGATGCCGAAGGCGGCTGGGTGCTGGACGAGACCGCCACCGACCGCCGCCTTGTCTGCAAGTCCGGCAATCCCTGGGGCCTTCCCGCCAAGGACCGTTCCGGCCGTCTCGACCTGACCGAACCGCCCGATCTCGGCGCGCTGCTCGCCCGGATCGACGGCCGCGCCCCGCAACAATCCGAATTCGCCTCCTGATCCCTGAAAGGAACTGACCATGAGCTACGATCTGAACGACGCCCAGCCGCAGATGGCCCCCATCGGCGAGCTGATCCCGGACGGCACCTTTGCCAAGGTCCGCCTGACCATCCGCCCCGGCGGGGTCAACGGCGCGACGCCGATGGATGCGGGGCTGCTGAAGGCCTCGCAATCGAGCGATGCGCGGATGCTCGACTGCGAATTCACCGTGGTCGAGGGCCCGCATGCCCGCCGCAAGTTCTGGCAGAGCTTCACCGTGGCTGGCGGAAAGCTGGACGAGAAGGGCCAGTCCATCGGCTGGAAGATCTCGAAATCCACGTTTCGCGCCATGGTCGACAGCGCTCTCGGGCTCGATCCTCGCGACGAAACTCCGGCGACCAAGGCCAAGCGGGTGCTGCCCGGCCTCAAGCATCTCGACGGCATCGTCTTTGCGGCCCGGATCATGGTGGAGCCCGCCTCGAACCCGCAGTATCGCGACCAGAACCGCATCGCCAACGTCGTTCTGCCCGACGAGCCGCAGCATGCCGCCGTCATGCGTGGTGAAACCGTCCCGCCGGAACCCGTCAACGCCCCGCCGCGCAAGGCCGCGAGCGCCGCGCCGGGTTGGCAGGCGCCGACGCCGGCATGGGGCGCGGCACCGCAGCCCAATGCGACGGCCGCTCCGGCCTGGGGCGCGCAGACCGCACCCGCAGCGGCTGCCGCGACGCAGGCACCGGCATCCGCCGCGCCGGGCACCCCGGCAATGCCCGCCTGGCTCAATGGCTGAGGCGCGGCGGAAGCGACGGTCGGGTGGTTCCGTTGGGTCGCCTGCCGCCGAGCCCGAAGGGGATGGGCCGGCAGACCGGCCCATGACCCCGGACGAATGGCAGGCGCATGTGACGCGCGCCGCCGCGCTGGAGATCGGAACATGGCTCGAGGCCCGAGGAAGACTGCACCAACCCATCGCAAGCCTCACCCTCGGCGACCTCGAGGCCATGGCCAGCAACGCGATCTCGCGCTGGATCGTGATGCAGACCGAGAAGCTCCAGCGGGCGGGATGGCCGCCCGAAGACCCGATCGCGAATTTCTTGCTGGGGTAGCGCTTTGCGCCGTCTGCGCCCGGGAGGCCCGTGGCTTTGGCTACGTCCACCGGCTCCAGCACGACCGCTATCCCTATCACCGCTTCTGCTCGCTCCGCTGTCAGGTCGTGGGCAGCGCAATCGCCCAAAGGATGAATGGCATGATCGACAAGACCGCCCGCGAGGCACAGGCGATCCGCGACGCGCGGGCGCTCTTTGCCGAAGCGCTGACCGACCTCGGGCTCATGGAGCCCTTCTTCCATCGCACCGCGGCCGATATCGACCGGCTGATCGAAGCGGCTGTCACCGGCTATGTCGACAGCATGTTGGCGCAGGGCGCACGCAAGGAGCGCACCGGCACGGCCCATGACGATCCGATTCCGTTCTGAGGGGGCCGCCATGATCGATCTGAACGACGAGACCGCCCCCTGGACCGACCTTCTTGCCGCCGCGACGGCGAACGCCATCACCGACTTCGAGGTCGAGTTCTGCGAAAGCCTGCGCCTGAAGATCGAGAAATTCGGCGCGCGTGCCCGGCTGACCGAGGCCCAGCATCACAAGCTGACCTGCATCGCGCAGGCTGGCGGGTTCTGGGAGCGTGACCAATGATCGACCTGAACCATGGCTCTGGTTGCCTCTATGGCCAGGACGCGCCGCGTCCACCGATCGCCTCCGCCGTATCGGCCGCCATCGATGGCGCCCTGACGGCGCGCAATCGCGCCGAGCGCCCCCGCACCTATGTCAGTTCCTCGGGGCTGGGGCGCAACTGCCTGCGCCAGATCCAGTACGACTTTCTGGCGGTGCCAAAGGACGAGGGCCAAGAGTTTGAACCGCGCATCCTGCGGATCTTCGAGGCTGGCCACCGGGCCGAGGACATTGTCGCGGGCTGGTTCAGGATCGCCGGGTTCGACCTGCGCACCGAACGCCCCGATGGGCGCCAGTTCGGCTTCGAGGCCATGGCGGGGCGGTTCAAGGGGCATATCGATGGCTGCTTCGTCTCGGGCCCCGTCGCGATGGACTATCCCGCCCTTTGGGAGAACAAGGCGCTCGGGGCCTCCAGCTGGAAGGATGTGGTCAAGCGCGGCGTCAGCATCGCGCGGCCTGTCTATGCCGCCCAAATCGCCCTTTATCAGGCCTACATGGACCTGCCCAACCCGGCGCTGTTCACCGCGCTGAATCGCGACACGATGGAATTGCACGCGGAACTGGTGCCGTTCGATGCCCGCCTGGCGCAGGAAATGTCGGATCGCGCGGTCACGGTCGTGCAGGCGTCCGAGGCGGGCGAATGGTTGCCCCGGGCGGCGACCGAACCTACGGCCGTCGTCTGCCGGGGTGGCATGGCTGGTGGCAAGTGGCACGCGCCCTGCGCATGGGCCGCCAAGTGCTGGGGTGAGCGGCGATGATCCCTGACGCCTATGATCTCAAACGGATTGTCCGCGCCCATCGCGCGCGCTTCTGGCTGCCGGACCTGCTCGAAGGGTTCGAGTTCGCACCGGTCTGGCGCTTCGCCGATCAGGCGCAGTTCGATTCCGACGACGTCGATGCGCTGGCCCGCCGCCTGGCGGCCGGTCCGCAACGGTTGCCGCACCCCGAGACGATTTTTGAGTTGGCCGACCGCAGCCGGACCATCCGCAGCCAGATCGTCTATGCCCGGCAGCGCGACGATGGCATCGAGGCGGTCTGGCTCGCCCTGTGGCGCAACCCCAGACGCTGGACCGATATCCATGCCCATGTCCGGATCGCGGATGGCGGCATCGCGGAATTCGCCATCAATCCGGCGCTCCGCGATGCAGGGCTGGCGGAACAAAGCGGTCAGGCGGCCGCAGCCATCGTCTGGCGCGGGGTCGCGATCCTCGCATCGGCAGCGAGCATCAGCGAACGCCAGATCGCCCCGGTCAAGCGCAAACCCTTCGCGCGGGATGGCGTGCGCGGCTGGACCTGGCATCAGGTCGCCATCGATCCGGCCCGGGTTCGCAAAGCATCCGAGCGGCTCGGTGGCAGTCATGCCAGCCCGCGCTGGCACCTGCGTCGAGGGCATTGGCGGCAGTTGCCGGACGGTCGGCGCATCTTTGTGCGCCAATGTGAAGTGGGCGATCCCGCGCGCGGCGGGGTGGTGAAGGATTATGCGGTGGAGGCGCGGCAGACATGACGGAATTTACCCCATCGGCCGCGCAGGCCGCCGCCATAGCCGAGGTCCGCGACTGGTTCGAGAATCGCACCGAGCAGCAACAGGTGTTCCGGCTCTTTGGCTATGCCGGATCGGGCAAGAGCACGGTGCTGAAGTTCGCGCTCGATGAGCTTGGCCTGTCGCCCCATCGCGGCGCGAAGGACGGCACCTGCGTGCCGGGTGTGGTTACCGCCACCTTCACCGGCAAGGCGGCGCTGGTGCTGACCCGCAAGGGCACGCCTGCGCGTACCATCCACAGCCTGATCTATTCCGTGATCGAGGCCACGGAAGCGGAAATCGAGGCCGCAGCGCAGAAGGTCCGAGAGGCCGAGACTGCCGCGCGGCGGCTGACCGGCTTTGACCGCACCACGGCCGAGGCCGCAATCGAGGCCATGCGGCAGGCGCTCTCGGCGATGAAGCACCCGCGTTTCGCGCTCAATCCGCAGAGCGATGCTGCGGATGCAAGGCTGATCGTCCTCGACGAGGTGTCGATGGTGGGCGAGGAAATGGCGCGCGATCTGATGAGTTTTGGCAAACCGATCCTCGTTCTGGGCGATCCGGGTCAGTTGCCGCCCATCAAGGGCGAAGGCGCCTTCACCCGCGATACGCCAGACGTGATGCTGACCGAGATCCACCGCCAGGCGGCCGAGAGCGCGATCATCCGTCTCGCCACCATGGCGCGGATGGGTGAGCCCATCGGTTTTGGCACCTACGACACCCATGTCGCCAAGATGCGCAAGGGCGACATTTCGCCGGAACAGGCGCTGCGTGGCGGGCAGTTGATCTGCGGGCTGAATGCGACACGGTTGCAGATCAACAATGCGCTGCGTGCGGCGGCTGGGCTGGGCGGGTCGTATCTGCCCGCTGGAGCGGCGGAAAAGATCATCTGCCTCAAAAACGACAATTCGCTCGGGCTTATCAACGGCATGTTCCTGACCCTCGAGGATATTGTCGACGAGGGCAGCCTCTATTTCTCGGCCGTGGTGCATGACGAGGACGGGCGCCGGGTCTCTCCCTTCGACAGCGACGGCCGCCCGGGCCGGTTGCGCATCTACAAGGGGCATTTCGAGGATCACGTCTCCTACGACGCCAAGCGCCATGACCGCGATTGGCGGGAAAAACGCAAGCTGACCGAGGCGACTTTCGGCTGGGCGATCACCGCCCACAAGGCGCAAGGGTCGCAGTGGGAGAATGTGATCGTCTGGGATGACGGGCTGGGACGCAGCGAGATCGACCGCCACCGCTGGCTCTATACCGCTATCACCCGCGCTGAACGCGGCCTTGTCCTTCTGGCCTGAGGGGGCGCGATGATCGATCTCAACGATGTCGCCACGCCGAAGGCACGCCACGATCTGGCAGCGGTCAAGGACCGGCTGGCGGCGACCGCAGGCGACTGGCTCCCCGGCATATTTCCGGAGGCGCGGCTTGCGCGCGACCGTCGCTCCTTGCGCTGTGCCGACCTGTCCGGCCGCCCGCCGCGCAAGGAAGGGTCCTGCACGATCCATCTCGACGGGCCCTATGCCGGCTGGGGTTTCGACTATGCCACCGGCGAAAGCGCAGGGCCGATCGATCTGATCGCGCAGGCAACCGGGCTCTGCGATGGCGCGCTCTTCGACGAGGCGGCGCGGATTGCCGGGATGGATCATCCCGCGCCCCGAAACGCGCCACGCGCGAAGCCCGATCATACCGGCGAGATTGCCCGGCTGGTCGATGGCGCGCAGCCGATCTCTGGCACCCCCGGCGAAACCTACCTCCGCATCCGCGGCCTTGCCGATCCGGGATGCCCGGATCTGCTGTTCCACCCCGACCTGCCTGATTTCGACACGCGACGCGGTTGGCCGGGGCTGATCGCATTGCCACGCCTGGCGGATGGCACCCGCGCGCAGGGCATCCACCGGACCTTCCTGCTGGACGACGGCAGTGCCAAGGCGCCTGCCGGAAAGAAGATGCTGGGTTCGGTGGCCGAAGCGGCCGTGCGGTTGTTCGCCATGCCTGCGGACGGCCATCTCGGCATTGCCGAAGGCATCGAGACCGCCCTAGCGGCGCATGCCCTGTTCGGGACCGCCGTCTGGGCGGCGCTCTCTGCCGACGGGCTCGCGCGGTTTCAGTGGCCGACGGGCACGACACGGGTCACGATCTACGCCGATGCTGGCGATGCCGGCCGTCAGGCTGCCGCGTCCCTTTCGGATCGGCTGAACCGGGCCGACATTCCGAACGAGATCGTGCTCCCGCTGCATGGCGATGATTTCAACGACGATCTGATGCGCGGGGCGGGTGCGTCCGACTATCGCCCGGAGATTTCGGCAGACGAGCCGGTCGGACCTGAGACGTCGACGACCGTTGCAGCTCCGACGCCTGGCGATCCGGACGCTCTGATTGCCGCCGCAGAGGCGCTGACCAACCCGCCCGAACTCGCCGCGCTCTCCAGCCTTCTCGGCCGCCTTGCGCTTGCCCGGCTCGATCCGCTGCCCGAACGCCAGATCCTCGCCCGGATCAAGACCGCGACCGGCATCTCCATGTCGATCCTCGACAAGCAATTGACGGAACTGCGCCGCCGCGTGCATGCGACGGGCGATCCGCAGGGCAGGATTGCGCGTCCCGCCTGGTTTGGGCGGCTGTGTCAGGATCTGTCCGGCACGCCCGAGCGCAACGAGGCCAATGTGATCATCGCCCTGTCATCGGATCCGGTATTCGCAGGGCTCCTGGCCTTCGACGAGTTCGCCCAAGGTATCGTGGTGCGACAGCCGCTGCCATGGGATGACCCGGCCATCCGCTTTCGGCGCCCGTGGGACGATGCCGACGATGTGCGCACCGCCGAATGGTTGCAATTGCGCGGGCTGAACGTCGCCCCGATGGTCGTCAGCCGGGGAGTGGGTGCGGTGGCCCGCGACCTGCGCATCCATCCGGTTCGCGACTGGCTCGACACCCTGAAATGGGATGGCACGCCCCGGATCGAGACCTGGACAAGCACCTATCTCGGCGCTGCGCCGACAGCCTTCCATCACACCATCGGTGCGCTCTGGCTGATCTCGGCCGTGGCCCGGATCTACCGACCCGGGGTGAAGGCCGATCACATGCTGATCCTCGAAGGGCCGCAGGGCGCGCGCAAATCGACGGCCATCAAGGTGCTGGCGGGCGAGGACTGGTTCACCGACGAGTTGCCCGAGCTTGGGTCCAAGGACGCGGCCATTCACATGCAGGGCGTCTGGATCGTGGAAATTGCCGAACTCGACGCCATCGGCCGGGCCGAGGTCTCGCGCATCAAGGCCTTCTTGACCCGCACCACCGACCGCTTCCGTCCGCCCTATGGCCGTTACACCGTCGAGGTGCCGCGCCAATGCGTCTTCGCGGGCACCGTGAACCCCGACACCTATCTGCGCGACGAAACCGGCAATCGCCGCTTCTGGCCGCTCCGTTGCGGCAGCATCGATATCGCCGCAATCGCCCGTGACCGGGATCAACTCTGGGCCGAAGCCGTCCACCGTTTCCGCGACGGCGCAATCTGGTGGATCGACGATCCGGCGATCTTGGCCGAAGCCGCCGCCGCGCAGGAAGCACGCTATCAGGCGGATGCCTGGGACGCGCGGATCGACCGCTGGCTGACCCACGACACCCGCAGCGTCAATCGCGGCCATGCGGGCTGGGATGATTGGCAGGATGAAGAGTTCGAACGTCCCGAGCCGATCCGCGATGTGTCGGTGGGCGAAATCCTCGAAGGCGCGCTCGGCATCG
>CAYTMV010000075.1:0-9671 GCA_964439015.1 uncultured Gemmobacter sp. | reverse complement strand
CAGTGGTGAGCCCGACAGGATTCGAACCTGTGACCCACTGATTAAAAGTCAGTTGCTCTACCAACTGAGCTACGGGCCCACGACTGGTGCGCTTCCTATGGGGTAATGGTTTGGGGGTCAAGGGGTTCGCTTCAAGAAAATGCGATGCACTGGCAGAATCCGTGAAACAGCTGTAAAGCGCGGGCATGGCCCAGAAAACTCCTCTCCGCGGCCTGCCCTTCATGAAGATGCACGGGGCGGGCAATGACTTTGTGGTGATCGACTCGCGCGGACGCGCGGCGGTCACCACGCCTGCATTGGCACGGGCGGTTGGTGATCGGCATCGCGGCGTTGGCTTTGATCAGTTGGCCGAGATTCGAGACAGCGATCAGGCCGATTTCGCGCTGGATTTCTGGAACAGCGACGGCAGTACGGCAGGCGCTTGCGGAAATGCGACCCGCTGCGTGGCGCATTACATGATGGGGCAGCTGGGGCGGGATGACGTCACGCTGGTCACGGCGCGCGGCTTGCTGCGGGCCGAACGCTTGGCCGATGGCCGGGTGGCTGTGAACATGGGCCATCCGCAGCGCGATTGGGCTGACGTGCCACTTTCGCACGCTGTCGACAGCGACCACCTGCCCCTGCCGGGCGATCCGGTGGCGATGGGCATGGGCAACCCGCATTGCGTCTTCTTCGTTGCAGATGCCGAAGCGGCGGATGTGGCTGGCCATGGCGCGCAGATCGAGCATGATCCGCTGTTTCCCGCCCGCACCAATGTCGAGTTTGCCAGCCTGATCTCCCCCGACCACCTGCGGATGCGCGTGTGGGAGCGTGGCACTGGCATTACGCTGGCCTGCGGCTCGGGCGCTTGTGCGGCAGCGGTCGCGGCGGCGGTGCGCGGGCTGACCGGGCGGCGCGTCACACTGACCGTGGATGGCGGCGTGCTGGAGGTCGATTGGCGGGACGATGGCGTCTGGCTGTCCGGTCCGGTGGCTTATGTCTTCGAGGGCGTGCTGTCGCCCGACCTTCTGGAAGGTGCCGCATGAGCGCGCCGGTTTTCTCGACCCTCGGCTGCCGGTTGAACGCCTATGAGACCGAAGCCATGAAAGAGCTGGCCGAGGCGGCGGGCCTGTCCGGGGCCGTGATCGTCAATACCTGCGCCGTCACCGCCGAAGCCGTGCGCAAAGCCAAGCAGGAAATCCGCCGCCTTGCCCGCGAAAATCCCGGCGCCGCGGTGATCGTCACCGGCTGCGCTGCCCAGACCGAGCCCGAGACCTTCGCCGTCATGGCCGAGGTCACGAAAGTCATCGGCAACCACGAAAAGATGCAGGCCGAGACCTGGCAGACGCTGCGCGCGCCAGACCTGATCGGCACGACCGAGAAGGTGCAGGTCAACGACATCATGTCGGTCAAGGAAACAGCCGGCCATCTGATCGACGGCTTCGGCCGGCACCGCGCCTATGTGCAGGTGCAAAACGGCTGCGATCACCGCTGCACCTTCTGCATCATTCCCTATGGCCGCGGCAACTCGCGCTCGGTTCCTGCGGGCGTGGTGGTCGAGCAGATCAAGCGGTTGGTGGACAAGGGTTTTCAGGAAGTGGTGCTGACCGGCGTTGACCTGACCTCCTGGGGGGCAGACCTGCCCGCCCAGCCGCGTCTGGGCGATCTGGTGATGCGGATCCTGCGGCTGGTGCCGGATCTGCCGCGCCTCAGGATCAGCAGCATCGACAGCATCGAGGCCGATGAAAACCTGATGCAGGCGATCGCCACCGAGCCCCGGCTGATGCCGCATCTGCATCTGTCGTTGCAGGCCGGTGACGACATGATCCTCAAGCGGATGAAGCGCCGCCACCTGCGCGAAGACGCGATCCGTTTCTGCGAAGAGGCCCGCCGACTGCGGCCCGACATCATCTTTGGCGCCGATATCATCGCCGGTTTCCCGACCGAGACCGAGGAGATGTTCGAAAACTCGCTGCGGCTGGTTACCGATTGCGACCTGACTTTCCTGCATGTCTTCCCCTTCAGCCCGCGCAAGGGCACGCCAGCGGCGCGGATGCCGCAGGTTTCAGGCCCCGAGGTCAAGGATCGCGCCGCGCGGTTGCGTGCGGTGGGGGATGCGGCGCTGGCCCGGCACCTGGCGGCACAGCTGGGCAAGACCCATCGCATCCTGACCGAAGGTCCACGAATCGGTCGCACCGAACAGTTCGCCGAGGTGGTTTTTGACGCCGATCAGTCCGAAGGTCAGATCATAACGGCCCGAATCACCGGCCAGCAAGGCGGCATGCTGACGGCAAGCTAATGGCCAAGGCCTGATCGCCTATGGCCGCGCCCCGGTGGCCGGTCTAGAAAGACAGCCGACAAGCCAGCATCATGCCAGCGAGAAAGCCGTGGAAATTCTTGAGACCGAGCGCGCCAGAACAACCCTTCTGGCTCTGACCCTGATCGGAATGGCGCTGGCCTTGGCGCACACCTTTGGCCCCCCCGGCCCGTGGGGGGCGGTCGGTATCGCGCTGGTGTTTGTGACCGCGGGCGTGCCTACCGCGCTTGAGGCTTTGGGCGCGCTGGTCCGGGGCAGGCTGGACATCGACCTGTTGATGGTGCTGGCGGCGGTGGCGGCATGGCTTGTAGGGTCGGCGTTGGAGGGGGCGGTGCTGCTGACACTGTTCGCCCTGTCCGAAACGCTGGAAACCCGCGCAATGGGTCGGGCGCGCCGCGCGGTCGAGGCGTTGATGGCGCTGCGACCGGACACCGCCCTTTTGCAGGGCCCCAACGGGGTTTCGGAAGTGCCGGTCGAAACGCTGCAAGCCGGCGATATCGTGATCGTGCGCCCCGGCGCCCGCATCCCCGCTGATGCCGTTGTGGTGGCTGGCGAGGGCGAGATTGACCAATCCACCATCACCGGTGAATCGATGCCGGTGGCACGGGGTCCGGGCAATACCGTTGCCGAAGCGACGGTCAACCTGAACGCCGTGCTGACCCTGCGCGTGACGCGTCCGGTCGCCGAAGGCACCGTGGCGCGGATGGTGCAACTGGTGACCGAGGCTCAGGCCGCCCGCGCCCCGTCCGAGGCATTCTCGGATTGGTTCGGACAGCGGTATACGATCGCGGTGTTGCTTGGGGCTGTTGTGGCCTATGCCGGGTTCTTGTGGTGGGGTCTGCCACATCAGGACGCGATGTATCGCGCGGCAACGCTGCTGGTCGCGGCCAGCCCTTGTGCGGTGGTGATCTCGGTCCCGGCCGCGATTCTTTCCGCGCTGTCGGCAGCGGCACGGGGTGGCGTGCTGTTCAAGGGCGGCGCGGCGCTGGAGCGTTTGGCATCAGTCACCGCCTTTGCCTTTGACAAGACCGGCACCCTGACGACCGGCCGGGCCGAGGTCACCTCGATCGAGGCGGTAGATGGCGACGAAGATGGCTTCCTGGCCCTTCTGGCCGGGATCGAGGCCCATTCGGAGCATCCGATTGCCGGGGCGATCCGTCGCGAGGCCGAGGCGCGCGGGTTGCTGCCGCCCGAGCTGCCTCACGGCGCAGCGATCCCGTCTGAGGGGATCATCGCGGGCGAGTGGTGGGCCGGCAATGCGCGCATGCTCGCGCGGCAGGGTCTTGTTGCGCCGGACGGACATGAGGTCCATGACCAGACCACGATCTGGGCCGGGAAAGGCGGGCAACTGCTGGGTCAGGTGCGCGTGGCAGACCGGCCGCGGGAAAGCTCGGCCGCCGGGCTTGAAGCCTTGCGCGGCGGCGGCGTGCGGCGATTGGTGATGATGACCGGCGATCGTCGCGCGGTTGCCATCCGGATCGGGCGGGAATTGGGGTTCGAACCCGATGATATCGCCGCCGACCTGTTGCCGGATGACAAGGTCAGGCTGGTTGCGGATCTGGCCGAAAGGGGCTCGGTCGCCTTTGTGGGCGATGGGGTGAACGACGCCGCCGCCCTGGCGCGTGCGGATGTCGGGATCGCCATGGGCGTCGCCGGGTCCGAAGTGGCGTTGCAGGCCGCGGATGTCGCGCTGCTGTCCGATGACATGGCCCGACTGGCCGAGGCGCAGCGTCTGGCCCGGCGCACGGCAGGGATCATCCGCCAGAACCTGATCTTCGCCTTGGGCGCGATGGTGCTGCTGGTGATTGGCGGGCTGTTCTTCAACATGCCGCTTCCCCTTGCGGTGCTGGGGCACGAGGGGGGGACGGTGCTTGTCGTGCTGAACGGGCTGCGCTTGCTGGCAGATCCGATTCGCGGGCGCAGCTAGGCCAGCGAACCGGCCGCTGCGCGGCCTGCCCAGCGCCCGGTCGCCCAGCAGCCCGTCAGCAGATACCCCCCGGTTGGCGCCTCCCAATCCAGCATTTCACCGGCGACAAATGTGCCGGGGATGGCCCGCAACTCCAACCCATCCGTCAGCGAATCGCGCGCGATGCCGCCGGCAGACGAGATCGCCTCTTCCAGCGGGCGCGGACCAGCGTGGCGGATCAGCAAGCCCTTCAGCAGACCCGCAAGTTCAGCGGGCAAGGGGCGCGCCATCTCTTGCACCAAAGCGATCGCAGGGGACGAGAGCCCCAGTTTCCGCAACCGGTTGGCCGCGCTTTCGCCAGGCTTCATCCGCGCCAGCCGCTCGCGCAGCGTCGGTTCGGTCAAATCGGGGAACAGATCGAGCGTCAGCGCAGCGCCGTCGCGCACGGCGGCCGACACCGCATAAATCCCGCCCCCCTCCAGCCCGCGGGCCGAGAGGACAAACTCGCCGCGTTCGCGTTGGGTGCCGGCAATCAGGCAAGCGCCTTTGATGGGCTGGCCAAAATGACGCGCCATATGCGCCGACCAATCCATGGCAAGCCCCATGTTGGCGGGTCGAAACGGATGCACCGTCACACCCCGCGCCTGCAACCACGGCACCCAGGCCGCATCCGATCCCAGGCGGGACCAACTCGCGCCGCCAAGCGCCAGCACACAAACATCCGGCCGGATCAGTTGCGGCCCGCGTGGTGTTTCAAAGGCAAAGGCCGCGCCCTGCCATCCGGTCCAGCGCCATCGGGTCAGCAGGCGCACGCCCAACCCCTCCAATCGCAAAAGCCAGGCGCGCAACAAGGGCGAGGCTTTCATCGCCACCGGAAACACCCGGCCCGAGCTGCCGGTGAATACCTCTTGCCCCAGACTGCGGCAGAAATCCTTGACTTGTTCTGGTCCGAAATCCGCCAGCATCGGCGCAAGCCAGCTGGCGCTGAAATGCGCGGCGAATGCCTCGGGCACTTCATCCTTGGTGACGTTCAGGCCGGATTTGCCGGCCATCAACAGCTTGCGCGCCGGGCTGGGTTTGGCCTCGGTCACTGTCACGCTGTGCCCGGCAAGGGCCAATTGCTCGGCCGCCATCAACCCGGCGGGACCAGCACCGATCACCAATGCCTCAGCCAAGCCCGCCACCCTTCACTTCGATAACCCGATGCGGGTAGGGCATTTCAATCCCCTCAGCCTTCAGCGCGTTCCAGATCGCGAACAGCACTGGCGAGCCATATTTGTTACGCCCGTCATCGATGCCATTCACCCAGTATTCCACCGCGAAATCAACGCTGCTCTCGCCAAACCCACGCAACTCGCAATCCGGGCCGTCAGGTGCATGCAACACGAAAGGCAGCGCGCCCACGGCAGCCTCGATGATCGCGGGCACACGGTTGATGTCGGTGTCATAGCTGACCGAGAACGTCGCCTCATACCTGTTGGCACTGCCCTGATCCGAATAATTCACCACGCGCGTCGTGATGAAATGCTCGTTCGGAACCACGATCCATTTGCCGTCAAAGGTCTCCAGCACACAGGCGCGGGCGGTCATCTTGACGATGGTGCCCTTTTCGCCGCCATCCAGCTCGACATAATCGCCGACGGTCGTCTGCCCCTCGACCAGCAGGATGATACCCGAGACAAAATTTGCCGCGATCTGTTGCAGGCCAAGGCCAATACCGACGCCCAGCGCGCCGCCCAGAACGGCCACGGCCGTCAGGTCGATGCCCATGATCGACATCAGCAGCAGGAAGGCCGCGCCAAAGATCAGCACCTCGGCTGCCTTTATGGCCAGCTCACGGGTGGCGGGGCGCAAAGCCGGCTGACGCTTGATATAGTCGGCACTCTGCCGATTGGACCATGCGCCAAGCCAGAACAGCAAACTGCCTGCGATCAGCCCCCGGATCAGCGCCATCACCGAAAAGCTGATATTGCCCAGCGCCACCACACTTTCCTCAAGGAATGCGGTGATCGACACCAGCACCCCCAAAGCGTAAAGCGCCGCGATCGGGATCAGCACATAGCGGCCCATCAATCTCAGGAAGGGTTCGCGCAACACGTCGCGCACGAAGATTCGTGCCGCCAGAAACAGGAACAGCCGTTTGCCAAAGGCGATCACCGCACCAGATCCGAACATCGAGCGGGTAAAGGCCTCGCCCAGCGCGGTGAAGCCATAGGCCATCAGCGGCAACAACAGCGGAAGGACCGGCAACAGGAAAAGCTGCGCCTGCGCGATCAACCCGGCCTTGCCCGGCCCGGGCGTCAGAAACCGCTCTGCCAAAGGCTGCACCTTGCGCGCAACCAGCCGCGCCAGCAGGAAAGCTGCGACCAGCAGGCCAAATTGCGACCATGCGGCGGGCGATGTCAGCCAGCCCAGCGCCAACTCCCAACCGGGTTGCACATAACCCCAAAGCAACGCGACAATTTCCTGACCTGCCATCACGCACCCCTTGCACCGGGCCTTGGTTGGCAGAATCGCCGCAAGGCGGCAAGTGTCAGATCATCCGCAAGGCGTCCTTGCCAACAGCCAGCACATAGCCACGCCGGGCGATGGTCTTCACCAGCAACTCGGATACCAGCTGATTGCCCAGCGCATCGCGCAACCTCTTGATCCGGGTGGCGCCCGCTGCCTCGTCGCAGTCGGCCGAATCGCGGCCCGAAATCACCGCCTCGATCTGCGCGCCGGTCAACACCTCGTCATCGAGCCGCGCCTCTGCCAGCACGGCCAGCGTCTCGAGCGAGGCCTCGGTCAGCTTGAACTCCAGATCGTTGATGTAAACCGCCCGCGCCTCACGCGAAATCAACATCGACGACACTTCGATCCCAGACCGCTGGATCGCCGAGATGCGCCGGTTCAAGGTCACGATCGTCACCAGAAACACCAGGCAGGCCAGCAGCAGCGCGGTGGAAAACACCAGCAGCACCAGGATCACCATCCGATACGAGGTGAACACCTCCTGAAAGGCGGTGCCGGACTGGGCGATGATCTCCAGCAGCTTGATCTCGGCCAGCATCCGCAGATCGTCATTCTCAACGAAGATCTGCTCGACCCGCGCGTTGAAGGCGTTGGCATCTGGCAGCGCCAGAAACAGAAACACCGCCGCCGCCAGCAGGATCAGCACGATGGCCGCAATGCCAAAGGCGACGACCCGACTGCCGGTTCGCAATGATTCAATAGCGGAGGAAGAAGTCTCCTGCACTCGCCTTCCTTTCGTTCAACCCCTCGGGCCCGAAGACCGAAACGATGTTCAACAGCTTCCAGCCGCCTGCGGCAAGACGCGGTGCCAGTTCGGCCCGGGCGCCCTTCTTGTTGCAAGACGAAACCTCTGCCACGCCATAGTGCAGGCGCAGCGGGTTGTCGCGCTTGGCCTTGTAATCAGCATAGCACTCGGCGCTTGCCGGCACAGCCAGCAAGCCCAACAGGGTGGCGAGGATGAGGGCGCGCGTCATGGCACTTCCTTGCGGCGCGGGGTGCGCCTTAGCTGCAATGTGCATGGGCCGCGCGGTTATTCAATAACAAAGCCCCGATATTGAGCGGCAACCACCGCCCGGCCCAGCCTTCCGGCACCCCAGACCGGAGCCATCATGTATCAGCGTCCCCTCCTGCCCTCGGTGATCGTCGCAGCCGTTTTCGCGGTGGTTGCAGCCTGTTCCGGTCCGATGGAAACCCCGCCCCCGGTCTGCGCCATGCCGCTGGAAGGCCCTGCACGTTGCGCGCCATGACCGGCCATTGCTTGCAGGCAGGGCGCGAGGTAATGCCGCCCCATGACCAGGATCACCGCAGACTTTTTGCTTGAAAGCGCCGCCATCGCCCGCGGCATGACCCATGTTGCGGGCGTGGACGAGGTTGGGCGTGGCCCGCTTTGCGGGCCGGTTGTGGCAGCCGCGGTGATCCTCGATCCGTCACGCATCCCCTCGGGGATCGGTGACAGCAAGGCGTTGACCCCTGCCCGCCGGACCGCTCTGGCCGCTGAGATCCGCGCCTCGGCCATATGGGCAATCGGCGCCGCCACGGTCGAAGAGATCGACCGGCTGAACATCCTGCAGGCGACCTATCTGGCGATGCATCGTGCCCTCGCCGGCCTGTCGCAGGTGCCCGACCACATCCTGATCGACGGCAACCGTCTGCCGCCCGGCCTGCCCGCCCCCGCCGAAGCAGTGGTGAAGGGTGATGTCAAGAGCCTGTCCATCGCCGCGGCCTCGATCCTGGCCAAAGTCGAGCGTGATGGGATCATGGTGGATTTGGCGCAACAATTTCCCGGTTATGGCTGGGAGCGCAACGCAGGTTACCCGACCAAGGACCATCTGCAGGCGCTGCTAGATTTGGGCGTCACCCCTCATCATAGACGTTCGTTCAGACCGATCCACAATATCTTGTATCAAGAAGTTTCTGTAACTCGTTGATTCAAAAAAGAATTTGACGGCGAATCTCCGCTGACTCATCCTGTGGACAACAAATCGGCCCAACAGAGGCCGGGCAAGACGAGGCAGTAATGACGACGCGGAAGACCGGAGCGCAGGCGCAAGCCCTGCCGCTGAACCAGATTATTGACGGTGACTGTATAGAGGTCATGAACAGCCTGCCTGCGGGCAGCGTTGACCTGATCTTTGCCGATCCCCCCTATAACCTGCAACTGAAGGGCGAGCTGCATCGGCCCGACAACTCCAAGGTCGATGCGGTGGACGATCACTGGGACCAGTTTTCCAGCTTTGCCGCCTATGACGATTTCACCCGCTGCTGGCTGTCTGCCGCGCGCCGACTTTTGAAACCGCATGGCGCGATCTGGGTGATCGGCAGCTATCACAACATCTTCCGCGTTGGCGCGGCGATGCAGGATGCCGGCTTCTGGATGCTGAATGATGTGGTCTGGCGCAAATCGAACCCGATGCCGAATTTCCGCGGCAAGCGGCTGACCAATGCGCATGAAACGCTGATCTGGGCCAGCCGGGATGAGGGCGCGAAATACACCTTCAACTACGAGGCGCTGAAGGCCCTGAACGAAGGCGTGCAGATGCGCTCGGACTGGGTGCTGCCGATCTGCACCGGCCATGAACGCCTGAAGGACGAGAACGGCGATAAGGCCCACCCGACGCAAAAGCCCGAGTCGCTGCTGCACCGCGTGCTGCTGGCCACGACCAACCCCGGCGATGTGGTGCTGGACCCGTTCTTCGGCACCGGCACCACAGGCGCAGTCGCCAAGATGCTGGGCCGTGATTTCATCGGCATCGAACGTGAAGAGGCCTATCGCAAGGCCGCCGAAGCCCGGATTGCGCGGGTGCGCAAGTTCGACGCCAGCGGGCTGGAGGTCACCGGGTCCAAGCGCGCCGAGCCGCGGGTGCCCTTTGGTCAGGTGGTCGAGCGCGGGATGCTGCGCCCGGGCGAAGAGCTGTATTCGATCGGCAACCGCTTCAAGGCCAAGGTGCGCGCCGA
>CAYTMV010000074.1:4985-10105 GCA_964439015.1 uncultured Gemmobacter sp. | reverse complement strand
GCATATTGGCTGACCGAGCAGGGGTTCGAGGTCGACTGGCTCTGGATCGTGCCCATCGCCTTTATCAGATTCACCGGCCCGCCGGCATAGCCGATCCGCCAGCCGGTCATCGCATAGGACTTGCTGACGCCGTTGCAGGTCAGGGTGCGATCGTAAAGCGCGGGCTCGACTTGCGCGGGCGTGACGAATTCGAAATCGTCAAACACCAGATGCTCATACATGTCGTCCGACATGATCCAGACCTGCGGGTGGCGCAGCAGCACATCGGTCAGCGCCTTGAGTTCGGCCCGCGTATAGCCCGCGCCGGTCGGATTGGACGGGCTGTTGAAGATGAACCACTTGGTCTTGGGCGTGATCGCGGCTTCAAGCTGGTCGGCCGTGATCTTGAAATCGTTTTCCAGCGTCGCCACCACCGGCACCGGCGTGCCGCCGGCCAGCAGCACCATATCAGGATAGCTGACCCAATAGGGCGCGGGGATGATCACCTCGTCGCCCGGATTGCAGGTGGCCATCAGCGCATTGTAGAGGATCTGCTTGCCGCCCGTGCCGACCGTGATCTGGTTCGGCTGATAGGTCAGGCCGTTCTCGCGCAGGAACTTGGCGCAGATCGCGGCCTTCAGCTCGGGGATGCCATCGACGGCGGTATACTTGGTCTTGCCGGCATCAATGGCCGCCTTGGCCGCATCCTTGATGTTCTGCGGTGTGTCGAAATCGGGCTCGCCCGCGCCGAGGCCGATCACGTCGCGGCCCATCGCCTTCAATTCGGCTGCCTTGGTGGTCACGGCGATGGTGGGCGAGGGTTTGACACGGGCAAGCGTATCGGACAGGAAGGCCATGACAGTCTCCGGCTGGATTTTTGTTCGTCTTAGGCCGGGTGGGGCAAGGGGGCAACCATGGAAACGCAGGATGCGCGGCTGAAGCGGATGCGGATGCGCAGCTGGCGACGCGGCACCAAGGAGATGGATCTGGTGCTGGGCCCGTTTGCCGATGCCCACCTTGATTCGCTGGGCGAGGCCGATCTGGTCCTGTATGACGGCATCCTGTCGGAAAATGACCAGGATCTGCTGCCCTGGGTGCTGGGCCAGACGCCCGCGCCGGCCGAATATGCGGCACTCCTGGGCCGAATCGCCGCCTTTGCCCGCGAAAGACTTGGCAGAACGTAAACGAGCGACCCTTAAGTTAAACGAGCGCCCCTTAAGTGTCGAAAGTTCGACCAAAAGATTCCGCATAAGTTTACTCTATGTTTTCATTTTGTGCCGAATCTCAGCCCTGTTTTCACATGGCGGAGACGGATTTCATGACTGTTCACAGCCCGGTCCTCGACGGCTCGCAAAAGGCGTTCATGTTGGGCTATCTCGACAACCTCGCGCTGGTGGAGCGGCTGCACCGGCTGCTTCTGGATGTCATCAAGGACGAGTTCGAGCGGCTGAACCTCTTGGAGATCAATCCGGTTCAGGCGCTTTTGCTGTTCAACATCGGCGAGAATGAGGTGACCGCCGGCGAGTTGAAAAGCCGCGGCTATTATCAGGGCAGCAATGTCAGCTACAACCTCAAGAAACTGGTCGAGCTGGGCTACATGCATCACCAGCGGTCCGAGATCGACCGGCGTTCCGTGCGGGTGCGGCTGACCGAAAAGGGCCGCAAGGTGCGCGTGATCCTGACCGGTCTGTTCCAGCGCCATGCCGAAGGGATCGAACGGCGCGGGGTGCTGAACGCAGCCGGGATGGAGGATATCAACCAGGCGCTGCGCCGGATGGAACGCTATTGGACCGAGCAGATCCGCTACATCTACTGACCGCGCCGCCACAGTCCTGCGGCGGGCGCAAGAAAGCCTTGCAGCCGCGACAGCATCCGCAAGCCCGGACCGGGCGGCGGGACCATCCCGCGGGCCAGACGCTCCAACACCACCTCGGGCGGGCAGGGGCGGCGGCTGATCGGGTCGAAATAACGCGGATAGGCGATCAGCGCGGCATGGGTCAGGTGATCCAGACTGACGGGCGGGCGGCGATGGCCTTCGGCATCCAGATGCCGCCGGGCCGGGATCACGGAAAAACGCCGCTCTGCAACGGTTTGCGTGACGATGTTGCCAAAAGCGTCAAAGATCGGAGCGGAGGGTTGCTGCCAGCCTTGGGGCATCAGCCCCAGATCGCGGGTCAGTCCCCAGCCGGCATAGAACGGGGCGCCCAATGTGGTGACGGGCTTGCCGCGCAGCAAGGCCTCGAAGCCGAGGGTTGAGGTCAGCGTCCAGATCTCGTCACAGGTCGCGATCAGCGCGGCGGGATCTGCATCATGCGCCACCACATCCACCAGCCCCGCCAGATCGGCCGCAGCCACTGCGCCCGGCCGCAGCCCCGCGACCACATCGGGATGTGGCTTCCAGACGATCACGGCATCGGGATTGGCCGCCCGCACCGCGCGCAGCAGGCCGAGGTTATCCGTCACCTCGCCGCATCCAAGCCGGATCGAGGCATCGTCGGCCACCTGTCCCGGCACCAGAATGCGCCGCCCGGCCGGCATCTCGGGCAGGGTGCCGGTCAGGTTGTATTTGGTCACGCCTGACGCAACCAGCGCCGCGCGCAACCGGGCCGCGCGGGCCGCCGCCCCGGGGGGCAGGGGGGCCTGCATCAGCCGCTCGAACCGGCTTTCGCGGTGGGGATCATAATAGATGCCCAGATCATCGGCGATCAGGCTGAGCGGCGGCACCAGCGCCGCGCCCAGCCCGGCCGAGCGCAGAAACCCGTCCTCCACCCGTCGCAGCGGCACACCTTCCGGGGCCGCGGCCGCCCCCCAGACCAGCACACCGCGCCCCTGACGCGCGGCCAGCCCCGCTGCCCCCTCGGGCGTGGCGCGAAAGCGCAAGCCTTTGGGACCGCCGAAAAACTGCTGCAGCCGGCCGCGTTTCCAAGCCCGCATGCCCGCAGCCACATGGCCGCTGCGATCCTCGCGGAAGGCCCGAACCTCGGCCTCCAGCTGGTCGACGGCCTCTTCAAAGCTGCACAACCGGTCGCGGCATGGGTCATACCAGGTCGGCGCAAGGATCATCGCCCCGGCAAACAGCTGCGCCGCGGTCAGGCGGCGGCCACGGCGCGGGGGCGGATCGCGGTCATCCGTCAAGCCCCAACCGGCATAGAAGGGCTGGCCGAAGATCCGGGGGCGATGCCCGGCCAGAATCGCCTCGAACCCGAGTTGCGAGGACATCACATAGACCGCCACCGCCCCCTCCAGCAGCTGCCAGGGCGAGATGGGCTCGGCGCAGAGGCTGACCTGCGCGCCGACATCCTTGGGGCCGAAATGTCCGGGACGATGGCCTGCCGCTGTCTCGGGATGGGTCTTGATGATGATCCGGGTGCCCGGGTTCTCGTCCTGGGCTGCGGCCAGCATCTGTCGGAAGGCCGCAGGGCCCGCCCCCCGCAGACTGGCATCGCCACGGGTCTGATCGACCACCAGCACATAACCCGGTGCAGGTGCCGCCAGCGATGGGTCATGAATGTTGTATTTTGACAATTCCAATGCGCGAATACGCGATATTCCGTCGCGTGCACGGCGCAAAAGGTTGGAATTGTCTAATGGATCGCCACTCAGGATCGCCTCGATCCGCGAGGGTGTGGTGGGGTCGAAATGCACACCCAGCGGATCTATGATCAGCCCCAGCCCGGGCTCGCCTGACCGTCCGGGCCGGATCGAGCGCAGAAAGGCATCCTCGATCCGCACCAGCGGCACGCCGTGACGCGCGGCCAGCCGTTCGCCCCGCAGGGCGTGGGGCGAAGCGCCCCAGACCGCCACGCTATCGCCCGATGCCGGGCGCCCCCATAGCCGCAACTCATGTCCTGCCAGGGCCAGCATGCGCCGCAGGCGCGGTTGGGTCAGAAAGCCGCTGTTGCGATAGAACAGCCGCAGGGGGGCCACCCCGGCGGCTGGAATATCGTCAGGCCCCGCCAAACCCTCAGTTGCCCGTGGTCGAACCCAGCGAGTTGGCCGCGGTGGCCGTGCCGGTGATTGCATTGATGGTTTTCTGCCACTGCACGAAGGGCGCTTCGGTCACGTAGACGGTATCGCCGTCACGGATCAGGAAATCGCGGGCCTCGAACATGCCGGTGGGCTGGGTCAGATCCAGCACATAGACCATGCGCTGCGCGCCCTGCAGGTCGTTGCGGCCCAGAACGGCATTGGCGATCTCGGCCGGTTCGTTGCGGAACACGAAGACCCCGGTGGGATCGGCCAGCGAGGTGTTCAGCCCGCCGACCTGCGCGATGGCCTCGATGGCCGACAGGGTCTGCGTCTCGAAGGGGACCAGCGTCTGGGTGCCGGTGGCGCCCATGGCGGTGAAGGCGCGCTGATCGCGCTCGATCACGATCTCGTCGCCGCCGCGCAGGGCGATATCCAGCGCCGGATTGGCATAGAGATCGTTCAGCCAGACCTGCCCGGTCTGGCCGCCGCGGGTGACGCGCACGATCGCCACCGCCGGTTCGATCGCCACCCCGCCGGCCTTGGCCAGCATCGACGACAGCGTCCGCGTCGGCCGCTCGATCGGATAGACGCCCGAGGCCGCGACCGAGCCCGAGACCGAGACCGTCTGCCCGTCGCCCGCCACGCGCTGCACGGTCACCTGCGGGTCAGGGGTCTGGGTGTCCAGCTTCTTGGTGATGATCTGGCGCAGCCCGTCAGGGGTCTGTCCGGCCGCCTTGATCTTGCCCGCATAGGGCACGAAGATATAACCGCCGCCATCAACCTGCACCTGATCCAGCAGCGAGACGCGCTGGCCGGTATTGCCCAGAAGCGGGTCGTCCTTGACGTTTTCAAAGATCGTCAGCGCCAGCACGTCGCCGGCATTGATCGTGTCAGACCCCACGGTGCCCGCGTTGAGGAAGCTTTGGCCAAAGCCCAGCGCTGGCATGACCGAGGTCGCGCGCGTCACGCGGGAATTGACGCTGACGACAAAGGCGTCGCCTTCCTTCAGCACCGAGCCCGCGAAAATCTCGCGCTTGTTGGGGCCAGAGCGCGGCAGGCCGCAGGCGCTGACGGTTGCCACAACCACGACAAGGGCCACCAACGCGGCCCCTTTTCCTTTGACGATTTTCACTGCCCGGGCTCCCTTTGCGGTGCTTGCCTCAGATTTTGCC
>CAYTMV010000074.1:0-4885 GCA_964439015.1 uncultured Gemmobacter sp. | reverse complement strand
CGCCGGGGCCAGAGCCACGCGGCCATCCTCCAGCGGGTGGGCCTTGAACACCAGATGATGATGCGGCGGCGCGCCTGTGGCAAAGCCCTCGATCACCAGTTCCAGAAACTCGGTCATGGAGGAAAAGGGCGAGTGGGCGCGGAAACTGGCATCATGTTCCAGCTGCAGCAGCACCAGATGATAGGGAAAGCCGCCATTGCGGATGCGAAGGCTGGCGATCCGCCGTTCCAGGGCGTGCCAGGGCAGCAGCAGGAAACGGCGCAGATAGAGCTTGAACTCTTGCCAGACGGTCAGCGACCGATGCGGGCGAAAGCCGGGCCAGGCCCGCGCGCCCAGCCAGACCCGGAAATGGTAAAGCGCGCCATAGAACATGTGTTCGCGCATGTCGCCCCAGCGGGCGGGGGCATCCGGCAGGTCGATATCGGCACCCGCCAGCGCCGCGCGCATCGCGGCAAGGTCGAGATCCATCAGCCGCGAATGGCCGTTGGAGCCGCCGCGCTCATAGGTGACCCAATGCGGGCGCAGATAGCCTTCCTCGAAGACATGGACCGTCAGGCCGCGGGCCCGGGCGATGGCGACAGCCGCGGCATGGATCGGCCGCGTGTCGCCATAAAGCACCAGATCGGTGATGGATTTTTCATCCAGAAGCCCCGTCAGCCGGTCGGGCCAGACCTGGATCGTGCCGTGCCAGGGGATGAAACTGGCGCGGTCAGGCCAGAAGGCCGCATCGCCGGCATTGAAGCCCACGCGCCAGACCTGCGCGCCCGCACGGGTCAGCATCTGGCCGAGGGCGGCAAACCACGGCCCATGCGGGCCTTGCAGGAACAGGAAACGGCGGGGCACTGTCATGGATCCGTCCTAGCACGCGCGGGCCGCAAGAAAAGGGGAATGATCGCGATCCGCGTGCAGTTTTCCCGCGAAAAGCCGGCGGCATTATGGCGCGCGGCGACTTGCGCGCGCGGCGGGGCTTCGATACCGCTTGGCGGCGCAGATCAGGAGGCAGGCATGTTTACCGGCATCATCACCGATATCGGCGAGGTTCTTTCCGTCCAGCAGGCGGGCGATCTGCGGGCGCGGATCGGCTGCAGCTATGACGTGGCGGGGATCGACATTGGTGCCTCGATCGCCTGCGACGGGGTCTGCCTGACGGTGATCGCTACCGGGCGCGAGCCGAAGCCCTGGTTTGACGTGCAGATCAGCGCCGAGACGGTGGAAAAGACCACGATTGGCCGCAAGCCCTGGGCGCCGGGGCGCAAGCTCAATCTGGAGCGCGCGTTGAAGGTGGGGGATGAATTGGGCGGGCATATCGTCTCGGGCCATGTCGATGGGGTGGCCGAAGTGATCGCCGCCCGGCCCGAGGGCGACAGCCTGCGCCTGACCTTCCGCGCACCGGCCGGTCTGGCACGATTCATCGCGCCAAAGGGCTCGGTCGCGCTGAATGGCACCTCGCTGACTGTGAACGAGGTGTCGGGCGACACCTTTGGCGTGAATCTGATCCCGCATACCCGAGAGGTCACGACCTGGGGGGATGTGACGGAGGGCAGTGTGGTGAACCTCGAGGTGGATACCATGGCGCGCTATGTGGCGCGGCTGCGCGAATACGGCTGAGCGCGGGACAGGTGGGGGGCTGTCTGCCCCCCACACCCCCCGAGGATATTTCAGCCTGAATGATGAACAGGGGCTGTGCGCGGCTGTGATGCGGGGGAAGACTCGCAATGCTGCGCGGGCTTTGCTAAGGCGGGGACGGCCCGCGGGGAGAATTGCTGCATGACTGACTATTCCGACGCCATTTCCTCGATCGAGGAGATCATCGACGATGCCCGCAATGGGCGGATGTTCATTCTGGTCGATCACGAGGATCGCGAGAATGAGGGCGATCTGGTGATCCCCGCGCAGATGTGCACCCCGGCGGCGATCAACTTCATGGCCACCCATGGGCGCGGGCTGATCTGTCTGGCGCTGCCGGCGGCGCGGATCGAGGCGCTGGGCCTGCCGCTGATGAGTGCCAAGAATTCCAGCCGCCACGAGACGGCCTTCACCGTCTCGATCGAGGCGCGCGAGGGGGTGTCGACCGGCATTTCGGCAGCTGACCGGGCGCGGACCGTCTCGGTCGCGATCGACCCCGGCAAGGGGGCGTCGGATATTGCGACGCCGGGCCATATCTTCCCGCTGCGCGCCCGCGATGGTGGGGTTCTGGTGCGGGCGGGGCATACCGAGGCCGCGGTGGATGTCAGCCGTCTGGCAGGGCTCAACCCATCGGGCGTGATCTGCGAGATCATGAATGATGACGGCACCATGGCGCGGCTGCCGGACCTGATCACCTTTGCGCAGAAGCACGGGTTGAAGATCGGCACGATCTCGGACCTGATCGCCTATCGCCGTCGCAATGACAATCTGGTCAAGGTTTCGGAAGTGCGGGCGGTGCAGTCGGTGCATGGCGGCGACTGGCTGATGCAGGTGTTTACCGACGACACGCAGGGCGCGGACCATGTGGTGCTGTCGAAGGGCGACCTGACGGCCCCGGGGCCGGTGCTGGCGCGGGTGCATGCGCTTAACCCGCTGGAGGATGTGCTGGGGGTTGGCGCTGCCGGCACCGTGCCTGCGGCGATGGAGCTGATCGCCGAAGAGGGGCGCGGGGTCGTGGTGTTGCTGCGCGACACGCAAATGAAGATGGTCGAGCCGGGCGAACATTCGCCGCAGACGCTGCGCCATTATGGTCTTGGAGCCGAGATCCTGTCGGCGCTGGGCCTGCGCGAGATCGTGCTGGTCTCGAACTCGGCGCAGCCGAAAATGGTGGGTCTGGAGGCTTATGGCCTGACGATCACCGGCACCCGCAAGATCACGGAGTAAGACATGGCCGGACATGAGACGCATCACATCCTGGACCTGCCGACCTTTGAGCGGCCGGTGAAGTTGTTGGCCGTGGTGGCCCCCTATTACAAGGACATCGCCGACAATCTGCTGGCCGGTGTGCGTGGGGTGGCTGAGAAGGCCGGCGCCGATCTGGAGGTGATCGAGGTGCCGGGCGCGCTGGAGATCCCGACGGCCATCGGCATGGCGGCGCGGATGGGCGACTGGGACGGGTTTGTGGCGTTGGGCTGCGTGATCCGCGGCGAGACCACGCATTACGACACGGTCTGCAATGACTCGTCGCGGGGGCTGACGTTGCTGGGCCTTCAGGGGATCTGCA
Source organism: uncultured Gemmobacter sp. (assembly GCA_964439015.1). Classification (GTDB taxonomy): domain Bacteria; phylum Pseudomonadota; class Alphaproteobacteria; order Rhodobacterales; family Rhodobacteraceae; genus Gemmobacter. Next base: position 1,695 of record CAYTMV010000074.1, on the reverse strand, counting down.
TCGGCAATGGCATCCTGACGGTCGAAAACCGCGGTCAGGCCGAGGTGCGCGCCAATCCGGCCGATCAGGACAAGGGCGGCGGCGCTGCCGCGGCGGCCTTGCATCTGGTCGCGCTTTCGCGCAAATGGGCCGCTCGCAGCCAGGGCATTGGCTTCAAGCCGGCCTCCTGAACAGGACATATCCATGACCACCGCCCCCTCGAAGCGCCAGATGAAATCCGCAGCCCGGCTGTACGCCGTGCAGGCGCTGTTTCAGATGGAGACCTCGGGGCAGACGGTAGAGCGGGTCACGCGCGAGTTCGAGAGCTTTCGCTTTGGCGAGGCGCTGGAAGACGGTGTGGAGATGTTCGAGGGCGATAGCACCCATTTCCGCGCCATCGTCACGCAGGCGGTGAACTGGCAGGCCAAGATCGACCAGTTGACCGACCGGGCGCTGGTGGCGAAATGGCCGATCGACCGCATCGATCCGGTGATCCGGGCGCTGTTCCGGGCCGCCGGCGCCGAGATCGTGGCGCTGGACACGCCGCCCAAGGTGGCGATCACCGAATATGTCGATGTGGCGAAGGCGTTTTTTCCCGAGGGGAAAGAACCGAAATTCGTGAACGCGGTCCTCGACCATATGGCCCATGAGGCCAAGCCCGAGGCATTCTGAGGGCGTTTGTCGCTGACTTGCGCCGGGTTTTGGCGCAGAATGCGGCACTGACCCCGGAGGCGCCGATGTTTCGTCCTTTCGTCTTGTCCCTTTTTCTGGTTACCCCGGCGCTGGCCGAGGATGGCCTGTGGCGGCTGGACAGTCTGAACGGCCAGCCGGTTGCGGCCGAGGTCACGCTGGACCTCTCGCAGGCCGACAGGGTGGCGGGGCAGGGGCCTTGCAATCGCTATTTCGGTGAGCGTGTGGGCCTTGCGCCGGCATTTGCCGTGGGCGCGCTGGGTTCCACCAAGATGGCGTGCCCGGAGCTGGCGCTGGAAGCCGATTACTTCGCCGCCCTTTCCGCGGTGACGCAGGTTGAAGAGTCCGAAAGCCGGCTGGTGCTGGCCGGGCCCGGGGTGGAACTGGTGTTCATGCGGCCCTGAGCGGCGGTGATTGGCCGATCTGCTGTATGGGGGTGGAACTGCGCGGCGCGCGGACTTATCTTTTTTGTGAAGGCGCAGATCAGGGGGATTCGCCATGCCGAAGCTGGTTCGACTCTACATCACCAACGTCGCGATCGGCTTTGCGCTGTCGCTGGTTTTCGTGGCCGGGTTGCTGTGGCTGAATGTGGCCGATCTTCAGCGGCTGGTGTTCGGCTCGTCGATGGGCTGGTTGGCCGGGGTGATGATGGTGATGTTCAACGGCATCGTCTTTGCCGGCGTGCAATTCGCCATTGCCGTGATGCGTATGGCCGAGGATGACAAAGGCCCCAAAGGCGGCACCCGCGCCCCGGTCGTGCGAATGGAGCCGGTTCGGGCCGAGGCGCAGGCCGTGACGCGCCGCCGCTGAACATCAGCCGAAATGCAAAAACCCCCGCCGGCGGCGGGGGTTTTTTGTTGCGGTGGCGGGCCCGCAGCAACCGTCGGGCACATGGTTTTCCCGAGAGCCAGAGGTCTCAGGTGGGCGCCAGGTAGCAGGACCAGGATCCTGCCAGAGCCAGCCCCCGTTCGCTTGCTTATCGGCCACTGGAAAAGTAGGCCCATACGCGAGGAGCAGCACCCGCCA
>CAYTMV010000073.1:0-10161 GCA_964439015.1 uncultured Gemmobacter sp. | reverse complement strand
ATCCTGAACCCCTACCTGTCGGGCGGCACCAAGGATATCGACGCGGCCTCGCTGGTGCTGGAGCCGCTGGCCGGCTTTGACGAGAACGGTCATCTGGTCCCGCGGCTGGCCGAGGCGGTTCCGACGGTCGAGAATGGCGGCGTGGCGGCGGATCGCCGGTCGGTCACCTGGCGGCTGCGGCCAGACCTGCGCTGGTCGGATGGCAGCCCGGTCACGGCCGAGGATGTGGTCTTTACCCACAGCTATTGCACCCATCCCGAGGGCGCCTGCGCGCAACTTGCCAAATTTGCCGGCGTGACCGCGGTCGAGTCCGTGGACCCGCTGACCGTGCGGATCAGCTTTGACGCGCCAAAGGCCAACCCCTGGATCGCCTTTACCGGCGCCTCGGCCCCGATCCTGCAAAAGGCGCAGTTTGCCGCCTGTCTGGGTGCCGCCGCGGCCAGCTGTTCCGAGCAGAACTTTGCCCCCATCGGCACCGGCCCGTTTGTGGTGCAAGAGTTTCGCGTCAATGATGTGGCGACCTTTGCCGCCAATCCCCATTACCACGACCCGGCTCGCCCGGCCTTTGCCGAGGTGGTGCTGAAGGGTGGCGGCGATGCCGAGGGGGCGGCGCGCGCGGTGCTGGAGACGGGCGAGTTCGACTATGCCTGGAACACGCTGATCCCCCCGCCCCTGCAGGCCGAGCTGGCAAAGACGGGCAAGGGCGATTTTGTCACCGGCTTTGGGAGCCTGGTCGAGCGGATCGTGCTGAACCTTAGCGACCCCTCGCCCGATCTGCCCGAGGGCGCGCGCAGCACGCCCCGCCATCCGCATCCGATCCTGTCAGATCTTCGGGTGCGCCGGGCCTTGTCGCTGGCGATTGACCGCGGTGTGCTGGCTGATCTCGGCTATGGCAGCGCGGGCCGGCCGGTCTGCAATCTGATCCCGGCCCCCGCCGAATATGCCTCGGCCGACACCAGTTGCCTGACGCAGGATCTTGCCGCGGCCAAGGCCCTGCTGGACCAGGCCGGCTGGCAGGATCAGGACGGCGACGGGGTGCGCGAAAAGGATGGACGGCCGCTGGCGCTGACCTTCCAGACCACGGTCAACCCGATCCGGCAGGATGTTCAGGCGCTGGTCAAAAGCTGGTGGTCCGAGATCGGCGTTTCGGTCACGCTCAGGCAGATCGACGCGGGCGTGTTCTTTGGCAGTGATCCTGCCTCGCCCGACACGCATCAGAAATTTTACGCCGATGTGCAGATGTATGCCAGCGAGTGGGACGGCACCGACCCCGAGCCCTATCTGGCGCAACTGACCTGCGACCGCATCCCCGGCCCCGAAAACCAGTGGCAGGCCGAAAATATCGGCCGCTTCTGCGATCCGGCCTTTGACGCGGCGCTGGCACGATTGCAGCAAAGCATCGCCCCGGACGAGCGGGCGGCGCTGATCCGCGCGCTGGACACCATGGTCACCACCGGACAGATGGCGCTGTTGCCGCTGGTGCATCGGGGCCGTCTGTCGGCGCGGGCCAACAGTCTGGGCGGTGTGGTGGCCGGGCCGTGGGATGCCGAACTCTCGCGCGCGGCCGAATGGTATCGTATCAAGTAAGGCACCGCGCCATCGACGCGCGGACCATGGGTGCAAGGGGGCGGCAGGGATGCGGCGATACATCGCAAGTCGGCTCCTGATCTCGGTCCCGACGCTGCTGGTCATCAGCGCGGTGGTGTTTCTGGTCGTGGATCTGGCCCCGGGCAGCCCGGCCAGCCAGATCCCGCAGACCATCCCCGCCGAGGTCCGCGCGCGGCTCATCGAGCAGATGGGCGTGAACGAGCCCGCGCTGTGGCGCTATCTGCTGTGGCTCAGGCAGGTCTTCATGATCGAGCCGCTGGCCGCCCTTGATGCCACCTTTGGCACCGCGATGGCCGAGGGGCAGGCGCGGATCACCAGTTGGCAATCGCGCGGCCCGGTGATGGAGGTGATCGCCGAGCGTCTGCCGCAGACGCTGGCGGTGGTGGGCGGCGGCTATCTGCTGGGTGCCGTGCTGGCCCTGCCGATCGGGATCGTGGCGGCGCTGCGGCCCGCGGGCCTCTGGGATCGCGGCCTTGGGCTGGTGACGCTGCTGGGCGTGTCGCTGCCGACGTTTCTGACCGCTGCGCTGGTCTCGCTGCTGTTTGCGGCGCGGCTGGGCTGGTTTCCGACCGCTTATGACACCACGCTGCGGGTGACGGATTGGGCCAGCCTTGGTCAGCAAGTGCGGCAGATGGCGCTGCCGGTGGGCGTTCTGGCACTGGCCAACGCCGCCGTGATCGGCCGCTATCTGCGCGCCGCCATGCAGGAGGTGCTGCCGCAGGATCATGTGCGCGCCGCCCGCGCCCGTGGCTTGTCCGAGATGCGCGTGGTGCTGGTGCATGTGCTGCCCAATGCGCTGATCCCGGTGGTGACGGTGATCGCTCTGGGCCTGCCCACGGTCTTTGGCGGCGCGATCGTGACCGAGACGATCTTCAAGGTGAACGGCATCGGCGCGGCGCTGATCGGGGCGATCCGGGCCTCGGACTTGCCGATGGTGCAGACCATTGTCTTTCTGTTCGCGGTGCTGGTGGTGCTGTGCAACCTGATTGCCGATGTCCTTTACGCGGCCCTGGACCCGAGGCTGCGACATGGCTGACGCGCGCCTTGTGGCAGGGCTGGCGCTGCTGGCAGGTCTTGCGGCGGCGGTGGCGCTGGGGCCGTGGCTCTGGCCTCTTGACCCGACCTTCATCGACCCGGACCCGGTGCGGATGCTGGCGGCGCGCAACCTGCCCGGCAGTGCGGCGCATCCGCTGGGCACCGACCAGCTGGGCCGCGACCTGCTGGCCCGGCTGTTGCAGGGCGGCCGGATCAGCCTTGCAGTGGGGCTGTCGGCGATGGTCCTTGCGGTCACGCTGGGCACCGCCGTTGGCGTGCTGGCGGGCTGGGTGCGGGGGCTGGACGGGCTGCTGATGCGGCTGACCGATGCCTGGCTGTCGCTGCCGCTGCTGCCCCTGCTGCTGGTTCTGCTGATGCTGTTTCGCGATGCAGCCTCCCGCGCGCTGGGGCCCGAGGCCGGCCCCTTCATCCTGATCGTCGCGGCCCTTGGCCTGACCGCCTGGATGCCGGTGGCGCGGCTGGCGCGGGCCGAGGTGCTGTCCCTGCGCGAGCGGGATTTCATCCGCGCGGCGCAAGGGATCGGCGCGCGCGGCCCGCGGATCATCCGCCACCACCTGCTGCCCAATCTGGCCGCCCCCGTCCTTGTCGCCGCCACCCTCTGCGTGGCCGAGGCGATCCTGCTGGAAAGCGTGCTGAGCTTTCTGGGACAGGGCTTTCCGCCCGATTTCCCAACCTGGGGCAGCCTGCTGCACGAGGGGCTGGACGACATCCGCAGCCATCCCGGCCGTGTGCTGTGGCCAGGGCTGGCGATCACCCTGACGGTGCTGGCGGTCAACCTGTTGGGCGAGGGGCTGCGCCGGCAGCTGGACCCACGGCTGCGGGATCTTTAGACCCTCAGTGCATCCCCTTGCGGATGCGCCGGATCATCGCCCAGACGGCAAGGATCACCGGCGGCACCAACAGCGCCGTGCCCGCCTCCTTGCCAATCCCGGCCGCCTTCATCAGCGGATAGGCGGCATAGCTGGCCAGGCTGACCGCGTAATAGCTGATCGCCACCACCGACAGCCCCTCGACCGTGTGCTGCAGGCGCAGGGCCAGATCGGCGCGCCGATCCATGCTTTCCAGCAGGCGCTGGTTCTGGGCGCTGCGTTCCACATCCACGCGCGTGCGCAGCAATTCGGCCGCGCGGGCGGCCCGCTTGGCCAGGCTTTTCAGCCGGGCCTCGGTCGCCTTCACTGTCCGCATCGCCGGATCATAGCGCCGCGCCATGAACTCGGAAAACGTCTGCCGCCCCAGAAACCGCTCTTCGCGCAGCGCCGCAACGCGCTGGTCCACAATCGCCTCATAGGCGCCGGTCGCGCCGAAGCGGAACGAGAACTGCACCGCCAGCGTCTCCAGCTCGGCCGAGATCGACAGAAGGTCATGCAGCAGCGCCTCGGCCGGCTTGTCCTGCCCTTCCAGCCGCGCGACCAGATCCGACAGGCGCGGGTCGATCACGTTCAGCCGCGCGGTCAGGTCGCGGGCCCGCATCAGACCCAGCATCGACATGGCGCGATAGGTCTCGATCTCGCACAGGCGCTGCACGATCCGCCCCACCCGGCGCGGGCCGGTGCCGGGCCGCACGAAGACCGCAAAGCGCATGTGCCCCGCCGGATCGATGCGGAAATCGCCCGCGATGACCGCCGCGCCATCCACGACCCGCGCACAGGCCAGACTTTCGGCCACAAACCACTCATCCAGCGCGGTATTGAGTGCGGCATCGTCGGCGGGCATCTCAGCCACCCGGATCAGAACCGAGCAAAGCCGCAGCCCCGGTGCCGCCGCCAGCCAATCGGCGGGAAACACCTCGGCCAGCGCCGGATCGAAGGGGCGCGCGGCGTTGCCATGACCAAAGGCGGAATAGGTCACAAACTCGGTATGGCTTTCCCATTTCAGCGCATAGCGGCCAATCGGCCCCGAGAAATGCGTGGCCTCCGGCTGCGGATGGGCCGAGCCGTGGCGGTCCAGAAGATCCAGAAGATGCGCCCGATCCAGCCCCCGGTCGCGCGCATGGGCGGTGACCGGCTCCTTGATCGCCACGAACACCGCGTGACTTGGTACTTGCAGGGCCGGAAATGGCCGGGCGTGCAACTCGTTGACCAGCGCGTAACGCTGGGGGTGATCGGTCTCGGGGGTGATGCGCGGGCCTTTGCTCATCCGCCTTGAATGCGGCAGCCGCCCCCCTGGGAAAAGAGGGCGGCGCGGTGTGCAAGGGTATGCCGGGGGGAGTGTTGCGGGTTTGCTATGGGGGCATTGACACACCTTTTAGGATTTCATAATTTTAAAAAAAATCTTGGAGTTATTACGGCATGAAAGCCAAAGTCGGCGCGCGCGAAGTCATTCATTGCACCTCCTTAATAATACCAAGTTCGGAATCCGCCGAAATTTGCTTTAACGTCGGCGCTTGGGAAATAGACATTAAAATTTCGTTTGAAACCGATTCAACGAAAGAAGGCAGCAGGGACATATTATACGACAACATCGACAACCAACTACATTTAAAATTCAGAAACTGGACAAACTCGATCGGAACCGCACTTATTAAGCCCGTTGAGATTGGACGCACCAACACAAATCAAGGACTTTCGTTCATTGCCACACACTGGTTAATTGGGGACGTAAATAAAATCGACATGCAATTTATGCTGGACGCAATAAATTGACCATAACCGATCAGGAACAAAGGGGGACAGGTGGAACATTTGCCCCCAACCACATTGTGGTTGACAGAATTCACAGCAACACATCGACCGAGGTCATCTTCATAACGGAGGACAAGCTAAGGTTAAAATTAAAGGATTACACTCACTCAGTCGAAAGAAGCAAAGATTGGCATGTCCCACTTGCGTTCTCACTAACCTTAAGTGCAACATTGCTCACTTCAAATTTTAAGAACTTTCTCAATATAGAGGCTCAGCTTTGGCAGTTTGGATTCTCCATTGCTTTGGCCGCCTCAATAGTTTGGCTTTTAGTGAGCGTCATTGGCGCGTATCGCGCAGAAAAAATGGAAGATGTAATTAGTTCAATCAAAGGTCAATAAATCCCGCCCCCAAAACCAAAACCCCCGGTGCCTTTCAGCACCGGGGGTTCTGTCTTCCAGCCCTCAGGCCCGTATCACTCGATCATCGGCAGCAGGGCGTCGATGCTCTTTTTGGCGTCGCCATAGAACATCCGGGTGTTCTCCTTGTAGAACAGCGGGTTCTCGATGCCCGAATAGCCGGTGCCTTGCCCGCGCTTGGACACGAACACCTGCTTGGCCTTCCAGCATTCCAGCACCGGCATGCCGGCGATGGGGCTGTTGGGGTCTTCTTGCGCGGCCGGGTTCACGATGTCGTTCGAGCCGATGACGATTGCCACGTCGGTTTCGGGGAAGTCCTCGTTGATCTCGTCCATCTCCAGAACGATGTCATAGGGCACCTTTGCCTCGGCCAGCAGCACGTTCATGTGGCCGGGCAGACGGCCGGCCACCGGGTGGATGGCAAAGCGGACGTTCTTGCCCTTGGCGCGCAGCTTGCGGGTCAGTTCGGACACGCTTTGCTGCGCCTGCGCCACCGCCATGCCGTAGCCGGGGATGATGATGACCGAGTCGGCATCGTTCAGCGCCGCGGCCACGCCTTCGGCGTCGATCGCGATCTGCTCGCCCGTCACTTCCATCGCCGGGCCGGTGGTGCCACCAAAGCCGCCGAGGATCACCGAGATGAAGCTGCGGTTCATCGCCTTGCACATGATGTAGCTGAGGATCGCACCGGAGGAGCCGACCAGCGCGCCCACCACGATCAGCAGGTCATTGCCAAGGCTGAAGCCGATCGCCGCCGCCGCCCAGCCGGAATAGCTGTTCAGCATCGACACCACCACCGGCATGTCGGCGCCGCCGATGCCCATGATCAGGTGATAGCCGATGAAGAAGGCCAGCAGCGTCATCAGGATCAGCGCCCAGCTGCCCGCACCGTTCAGATACAGGACCAGCAGCACCAGCGACAGCGCCGCCGCGCCGGCATTCAGCACATGACCGCCCGGCAGTTTCTTGGCCTTGCCGTCAACCTTGCCCGCCAGCTTGCCATAGGCGATCACCGAGCCGGTGAAGGTCACGGCGCCGATGAACACGCCGAGGAAGGTCTCGACCCGCAGGATCGACAGTTCGGCCGGGGTCTTTTCGGCCACTTTCAGGGCAAAGCCCTTCAGCGCGTTCAAGCCGTCGGCGTCGGCGGTGGACAGCATCTCGGCGATGCGGGCCATCTCGATCTGGGTGTTGAAGCCGATGAACACCGCGGCCAGACCGACGAGGCTGTGCATCGCGGCAACCAGCTGCGGCATCTCGGTCATCTGCACGCGCTGCGCCACGACCCAGCCGATACCGCCCCCGGCGACGATCAGCGCCAGCGACAAGATCCACAGGCCCGCGCCCGGCCCCATCAGCGTGGCGGCAACCGCCAGCGCCATGCCGACAATGCCATACCAGACGGCGCGCTTGGCGCTTTCCTGCCCGGACAGGCCGCCCAGCGACAGGATGAACAGAACAGCCGCAACAACATAGGCGGCGGTGGTGAAACCGTATTCCATATCCACGGCCCTCCCTTACGACTTCTGGAACATGGCGAGCATGCGCCGGGTGACCATGAAACCACCGAAGATGTTGATCCCGGCCATGAACACCGACAGCGCCGCCAGCAGGATCACCAGGACCGAGCCCGAGCCGATCTGCATCAGCGCGCCGAGGATGATGATCGACGAGATCGCGTTGGTGATCGCCATCAGCGGCGTGTGCAGGCTGTGCGAGACGTTCCAGATCACCTGGAAGCCCACAAAACAGGCCAGAACAAAGACGATGAAGTGCTGCATGAAGCTGGCCGGCGCATACAGCCCCGCCAGCAGGATCAGCGCACCGCCGACCCCCAGCAGGGTAAACTGGTCGCGGGTCTGCTTCTTGAAGGCTGCCACTTCCTGCGCGCGCTTTTCTTCCGGCGTCAGCTCCTTGGGCTTTTCCTTGGGCTTTTGCGCGGCAATCGCGGCCACTTTGGGCGGCGGCGGGGGATAGGTGATCGCGCCCTGATGGGTCACGGTCGCGCCGCGGATCACGTCATCCTCCATGTTGTGGACGATCACGCCATCCTTCTTGGGCGTCAGGTCCGTCAGCATGTGGCGGATATTGGTCGAATAGAGGGTCGAGGCTTGCGCCGCCATCCGGCTGGGGAAGTCGGTATAGCCCACGATCGTCACGCCGTTGTCGGTGACGATCTTCTGATCCGGCACGGTCAGGTCGCAGTTGCCGCCACGTTCGGCCGCAAGGTCGACGATGACGCTGCCCGGCTTCATCATCTTGACCATATCCTCGGTCCACAGCTTGGGCGCGGGCCGGCCGGGGATCAGGGCGGTGGTGATGACGATGTCCATCTCGGGCGCAAGCTCGCGGAACTTCTTCAGCTGGGCTTCGCGGAACTCAGGGGACGAGGGGGCAGCATAGCCGCCCGTCGCCGCGCCATCCTGGGCCGCTTCGGCAAAGTCGAGATAGACGAACTCGGCGCCCATCGACTCGATCTGCTCGGCCACTTCGGGGCGCACGTCAAAGGCCAGCGTGATCGCGCCAAGGCTGGTCGAGGTGCCGATGGCGGCAAGCCCCGCCACACCCGCGCCGACGATCAGCACCTTGGCAGGCGGCACCTTGCCCGCAGCCGTCACCTGGCCCGTGAAAAAGCGGCCAAAGTTGTTGCCGGCCTCGATCACGGCGCGGTAGCCGGCGATATTGGCCATCGACGACAGCGCGTCCATCTTCTGCGCGCGGGAAATCCGCGGCACCATGTCCATGGCGACCACGGTCGCGCCGCGGGCAGCCACGGCCTCCAGCAGATCGGCGTTCTGGGCCGGCCAGAAGAACGAGATCAGCGTCTGACCCTGCCGCAGCAGCGCGACCTCCGCCGCCTCGGGGCCGCGGACCTTTACCAGCACGTCGGCCGCATCCGCCACCGCCTTGGCGGAGGGCAGAACCTCGACCCCGGCCGCGGCATAGGTCGCGTCAGAAAACCCCGCGCGCAGACCCGCGCCGGTCTCGATCACGCAAGTATGGCCCAGCTTTTGCAGTTGCAGCGCAGAGTCGGGCGTCATCGCCACCCGGTTCTCTCCCGCGAAGATTTCTCGCAATGCACCGATCTTCACTGTCTTCCCCTTCCTTCCCGGCGGAGTCGCCATTCAGCCCGCAGGCCCTTTTCGTCAGCAACGGTTCGCCCTTACCATCGCGAAACATTGTTTCAAAGCACAGTTTGGCATCGCAACACCCATGCCGCAACATGCCGCACCGCAACAATGTCTTTCACAGCCACCGGCGCGTCCGCGCAGCCCAGGCCGCGAAGGCCGGGCCAAAGGCGGCGCGCAGCCGCGCCTCTTCGCCCAGGATGAAGCGTTGCGTGATGAGCCATGCAAACAGCGGCACCAGCGGCAGGGCGAGGGCTGCATCGCGGATCAGCACCACCCCCAGCAGCACCAGCGCATCGCCGAGATAGATCGGATTGCGCGACAGCCTGAACACCCCGCCCGTCACCAGCGCCGCCGGATCGCGCCGCGGAATGAAACTTGTGCGCGCCAGCACCATCTGCACCGCCGCCACCGCCATCAGCAACAGGCCGGCCACCACCAGAGACCAGCCCAGCGCATCGCCCCATCCCCCGAACAGCCGCAGCGGCACGACGCCGATCCCCCAGACCAGCGCGACAAACAGCGCCAGCCAGAGCGGTGGCAGATCCAGGATTTTCATCGGCGCCCCCAATCCGTTTCGGGGCACAGTGGCGGCTGGCGAGACTGAGGGCAAGGGCTTGCAGCCGTGCCGTCGGCGCGGCACTGTGAGCCGAGAACGGAGTATGCCATGACCGATTTTGCCGCGACCAAAGCCAAGTTCACCCTGCCAGAAGGGGTGATTTACCTCGACGGAAACTCGCTGGGTCCGCTGCCCGCTGCCGTGGCCGCCCGGCTGGACCGCACGGTGCAGCAGGAATGGGGGCAGATGCTGATCGGCGGCTGGAATCAGGCCGACTGGATGGGCCTGCCCTCGCGCCTTGGCGACCGGATCGCGCGGATCATCGGTGCCGAGCCGGGCCATGTCGTTCTGGGCGACACGCTGTCGATCAAGGTGCATCAGGCACTGGCGGCCTGCATCGCCATGCGCCCCGAACGCCGGGTGATCCTGTCCGACACCGGCAATTTCCCCTCCGATCTTTACATGGCCGAGGGGCTTTGCCGGATGCTGGGTCAAGGCTACAGCCTGCGGACCGTCGCCCCCGAAGAGGTTGAGGGCGCGCTGGATGAAACGGTCGCGGTAATGATGATCACCGAGGTCGATTACCGCACCGGCCGCCGCCATGACATGGCCCGCCTGACCGCGCGCGCGCACGAAGTGGGGGCGCTGGCGGTCTGGGATCTGGCACATTCGGCCGGGGCGTTTGCGGTGGAGTGCGCGGCGGGCGGGGCCGATTTTGCGGTGGGCTGCACCTATAAATACCTCAACGGCGGCCCCGGCGCGCCGGCCTTCAT
>CAYTMV010000072.1:0-10301 GCA_964439015.1 uncultured Gemmobacter sp. | reverse complement strand
GCGCGGCAGCGCAGGTCCAGCGTGGCCATGCCGTTCAGCATGATCCAGCTGGTAAACGGGCTCATCGCGCCGCCGGTATGCTTCATATAGGGTTCCAGCACCTTGCGGATGTAATCCGTGGTGCCGCAGATCACGCCGCCCAGCGCGCGCCCCTGCCCGTCGATATGCTTGGTGGTCGAATAGACCACCACATCGGCCCCCTGCTTAACCGCGCGCGAGAAGATCGGGGTGGCAAAGACGTTATCCACGATGACCAGCGCGCCGGCCTCATGGGCAATGGCGGCCACGCCGGCGATATCCACCAGTTCCAGCGTCGGGTTCGAGACGCTTTCGAAGAACACCGCCTTGGTCACACCCGGCCGCACCGCCGCGCGCCACTGGTCCAGATCGGCGCCATCGACAAAGGTCACCTCGACGCCATAGCGGCCAAGGATCTCCTCGAGGATATAGAGGCACGAGCCGAACAGCGCGCGGGCCGAGACCACATGATCCCCCGCGCGCAGCAGCGACACCAGCGCGCCGTTCACGGCGGCCATGCCCGAGGCGGTGGCGAAGGCGTCCTCGGTCCCCTCGATCGCGGCGATCCGCTCTTCGAACATCCGGGTGGTGGGGTTGCCATAGCGGGCATAGATGAACTCATCCTCGCCCAGGGCCACAAACCGCGCCTCGGCGGCCTCGGCGGTCGGATAGACGAAACCCTGGGTCAGAAAGATCGCTTCGGCCATCTCGCCATATTGGCTGCGGCGGCTGCCCTCATGCACCAGTTGCGTGCGCGTCTTCCAATCCTTGACCATGGCCTGACCCTTTCGTTGTCACTGCGTCCCTACGCCGCAGGGCCGCCGGGGTCAACGCTTCAGACCGGGCGGAACGGGCTGTCGCAGGGGGTATCTTGCGAAAAGACGTTCAGCCAGGCCGCGCCCGCCCGGCGCCAGATCGAGCTGACCCACATCCGCTCCCATTCCGCGCCGCCGGGGCGGCGATATTCGGCGCGGTAGCACAGCAGGCCCAGCCCCTCGGCCAGCCAGCGGGCGCGGGTCTCGCTCAGCCGGTATTCGGCCACGCTGGGGCCCCGGGCAAGCTGGGCCGCATGATCCGCGCGCCCGGCATAGCCATCGGGATAAAGCCCCAGAAAATCATCCGCAAGCAGCGCGCCATCCGCCGCCGCATCGCCCGCGACCAGCGCCGCCCAGACCTGCTGTTCCTGCGCCAGAAGGATCATGGCCAGATCGTCAGCCATCCTGCCCCTCTTCGATCCCATACTGCGACAGCAGCTTGCCCTGCGCCATGAAAAAGCCAAACAGCGCCGCCGTCAGCCCGAAGGTCTTGAAGCTGACCCAGGTCTCGGTCGAGAAATTGCGCCAGATCACCTCGTTTGCCACCGCCAGCGCCAGAAAGAACAGCGCGATGCGGCGGGTCAGGATCATCCAGCCCTCGGGCCGCAGCGGCAGCGCGCCGCCCATCAGCGCCGCCAGATAGCTTTGCCCGCGCAACAGCCCGATGCCAAGGCCCGCGGCAAACAGGCCATAGATGATCGTGACCTTCATCTTGAAAAATCGCTCGTCGTTGAAGACGACCGACAGCACGCCAAACACCACCACGATCACCAGCGTGAAGACCTGCATCCGCGACAGCGTGCCGGTCAGCCGCCACAGCGCCAGGGTCGAGGCCAGCAACATCGGCACGAACAGCGCGGTCATCACGATGAAGCCCGAATACTCGGTGCCGCCCAGCGTGAACACCCGGTCCTTCAGCAACAGGTAGCCCGCGAAAAACGCGAGGATCGGCCCATATTCCAGCGCCAGTCTTGCCTTGGCCTTGCCCTTGTCATCCATCTGTCTCGCCCCCGTCTAACCCCAGAATTCCACCATTACCGCGCCCGTGGCAATCAGCGCCATCAGGATCACCGGCACCACGCCCGGCCGCTCGCCCAGCATCAGCCAGCCGATCAGCGCCGCAAACACCGTCGAGGTCTCGCGCAGCACCGCGGCCTCGCCCACCTTGTCCAGCCGCGTGGCCAGCATGATTGCCCCGAAACTGGCAAATGCCACCATCGCCCCCGTCACCCCGCGGCGCAGCAAGGACAGGATGTCACTGCGCGGCAGCGCCCGCCAGCGGCGATGGGTCAGCGCGGGGATCAGCGGACTGTCCACCACGAAGAACCACGCCAGAAACGTGAAGGGATCGGCGGTGGCCCGGATGCCCCAGGCGTCATAGGTGGTGTAAGCCGCGACCATCACCCCGGTCAGGCCCGCAAAGCCCAGCGCCGGGCCAAGACTGCCGGTCCCGCCCGTGCGCGCGGCCAGTTGCCAGTTCCAACCGGCAAGGGCCAGAATCCCCCCCGACAGCAGCGCCACCCCCAGCCATTGGCCGGGGGCGAAATCTTCGCCAAAGACCAGCCCGGCCAGGATCACCGTCACCAGCGGCCCCATGCCGCGCACCACCGGATAGACCACCATATAGGCACCCCGGTCATAGGCCGCGGCCTGCAACAGCTTGTAGATCGCATGGATCACGAATACCCCGGCGAGGATCGGCCAGAGATGTGGCTCGGGCCAGGGCACGACAAACAGCGCGACCGGCAGCGCGATCAGCCCGTAGCAGGCATCAATCGCCGCCCGCGACAGCCAGGGATCGGCCCGGCCCTTTTGCAGCGCGCCAAAGATCGCATGCAGGACCGCCGCCCCCAGCGCCAGCATCAGCGCCAGATCATGGCCGGCGGCGGTGCCCTCCAGTGACACCAGCCAGTCGCTCATGGCGCGGCGACGCGTGGCATCAGGTCAGCCCTCACGCCTCGATCCCGACCAGCGCGCGGGCGAAATCTTCGGGGTCGAAGGGGGCCAGATCCTCGATCGTCTCGCCCACCCCGATCGCGTGGATGGGCAGGCCGAAACGGTCGGCCAGACTGACCAGCACCCCGCCCTTGGCAGTGCCATCCAGCTTGGTCATCACCAGCCCGGACACATCGGCGATCTTGCGGAAGATCTCGACCTGCGTGACCGCGTTCTGGCCGGTTGTGGCATCCAGCACCAGCAGGGTGTTGTGCGGTGCGCTGGGGTCTTTCTTGCGGATCACCCGCACGATCTTGGCCAGCTCTTCCATCAGGTCGGCGCGGTTTTGCAGCCGGCCCGCGGTGTCGATCAGCAGCAGGTCCGCCCCTTCGGCCTCGGCCTGGGTCAGCGCGTCAAAGGCGAGGCTGGCGGGGTCGGACCCTTCGGGCGCGGTCAGCACCGGCACGCCCGCGCGTTTGCCCCAGACCTGCAACTGCTCGACCGCGGCGGCGCGGAAGGTGTCGCCCGCGGCAATCACCACCGACTTGCCTGCCGCCTTGAACTGCGAAGCCAGCTTGCCGATGGTCGTGGTCTTGCCAGAACCGTTGACCCCCACCACCAGCACCACCTGCGGGCGCTTGGGATAGATCGGCATCGGGCGGGCCACCGGGGTCATGATCCGCGCCACCTCATCGGCCAGCGCGGCCTTGAGTTCCGGCGTCGAGATCCGCCGCCCCATCCGCCCCTCGGCGATATTGGCGGCGACGCGCGCGGCGGTATCGACGCCCATGTCGGCGGCGATCAGCACTTCTTCGAGGCTTTCCAGCATCTCGTCATCAAACACCCGGCGCGGCGCGTCCTGACCGATCAGCCGTCCCAGAATACCGGGCCGGGCCGCGGGTTCGGGCGTGGCGGTCGAGGCGGGCGCGGAGGTGGGCGCGGAGGTGGACTGGGCGGGCGCGGGCGCCTCATCCACCAGCGCCTCCAGCCCCTCGGAGATCTTGTCCGACGAGCGGAACATCCGCTCCTTGAGTTTCTTGAAGAAGGACATCGCGCCACCGCTCCCGGTTTGGGTCATCCTCCACCTAATGCGCCGGGGCCAAAAAGGAAAGGTGCGGCGCGGCGGGTGGCGCAAACCGCGCGCTCCACGCCCCCGCGCGCCTTTCGCCGCAGCCGCCCCCTCTGGCGGGCGGCGCGGGCCATGTTAGACTGCGCGCCATTGCGGGGCCGCCCCCGCCATGAGGATGCCAATGCCCCGCCGCTTTCGCCGCACCCTGCCGCTGCCGCCGATGCTCCTGTTCAGCCTTGCCGCGCTGGCGCCGCTGCCGATCATGGCTGTCGGGCTGTGGCAGGGCGGCTGGTGGATCGCGGGCGGGCTGATCTACATGACCGCGTTTGCCGCCTGCCTTGACCACCTGATCCCGCTGGCGGCCCCCGACGCGCCCGAGGGGGCCGAGTTTCCGGGATCAGACGCGCTGCTGGTGGCGGTGGGCCTGGGCAGCCTGATCGCGCTGCCCTTTGCGATCTGGGCGGTGGCGGGCGACAGCGGCCTGTCGGCGCCGGGCCGGGCGGCGGCGTTTCTGGGCTTCGGGATGTTTTTCGGCCAGGTCACCAATCCCGCCGCGCATGAGCTGATCCACCGCGGCGACAAGCGGCTGTTCTGGCTGGGGGCAGCGGCCTATGCCAGCCTGCTGAACGGCCATCACGCCAGCGCCCACCGGCTGGTCCACCATGTCCATGCGGCAACCGATCTGGACCCCAACTCGGCCAAAGGCAATGAGTCATTTTACAGATTTTTGCCAAGGGCTTACGCACTCAGCTTCATCCTGGGTCTCAAGTCTGAAAATGCCCTGCGCGCGCGGCGCAACGGGACGGATGCGGGGCTGCACCCCTATGCGGCCTACCTTGCCATGTCTGCCCTTTGGGCGCTGGCAGCCCTCGGGGTCGCAGGGCTGGCGGGACTGGCGGCATGGGCCGCGATCGGACTTTATGCCACCGCGCAGCTGATGCTGTCGGATTATGTGCAGCATTACGGCCTGCGCCGCGCCCGCCTGCCCAATGGCAAATGGGAGGCGGTGGCGGCAAGGCACAGTTGGAACGCGCCACACTGGTTTTCATCTGGCGTGATGCTGAACGCACCGCGCCATTCGGATCACCATGCCCACCCCGCGCGCCCCTATCCGGCGCTGCGCCTGCCCGAGGCCGACCAGGCACCCTGGCTGCCCTGGTCCCTGCCGGTGGCCTGCATGGTGGCGCTGGTGCCGCCCCTTTGGCGGCGCAAGATGGCGCCGCGCCTGAGGCGCTGGCAAACGCAGCCGTGACTGGACCTGCACCGCCGCCCGTCCTAGCCTGAGCCGGAAAGGAACGACCGATGCGCGCGCTGATCCTTACCCTCTCTCTGCTGCCCCTTGCCGCTCTGGCGGAAAATGCGCCGATGACCGGCGCCGAGTTCGAAGCCTATGCCACCGGCAAAACCCTGACCTATGCCGAACGGGGCGAGGTCTTCGGGACCGAAGAATACCTGCCCGGCCGCCGCGTGCGCTGGGCCTTTACCGGCGAGCAATGCCGGATCGGCCATTGGTATGAGCAGGATCAGGCGATCTGCTTTGTCTATGAAGACCTGACCGAGCCGCAATGCTGGGAGTTCCGCCACGGCCCCTTCGGCATGACCGCGCGCTTTCTGGGCGAAAGCGGCACCGAACTCAGCGAGGTCGCGCAAAGCGACACGCCCTTGGCCTGCGCCGGGCCGGATATCGGTGTCTGAGGGTCAGAACAGGCTGTCTTCAGAACAGGCTGCCCTGCGTGCCGTGCGGCGGCTTGCGCGGCGCCGGTTGGGGCTTGGGCGCGGCCCCTTCGGGCAGCACGGCCAGAGAGGCGTCGTGAAACTGCACCTCCAGCCGCGCCTCCTGTCGGGCGGCGGCGGCGCTGGTGACCAGCTTGCCGCCCGCGCCCCGCACCACGGCAAAGCCGCGCGCCAAAGTCTCGGCGTGGCCCAGGGTCTGGCGCAGACGGTCCAGCCGCTCCAGCCGGTCCCGCAGCAAGGGGATGCGGCGCGTGGGATCGGCCTCCAGCCGCGCCGACAGGACCGCCAGCCGCTCGCGCCCGCGCGTGAGGTCCGCGCCCGCCCCGGCCAACAGCCGGGCCAGCGCCGGGGTCAGGCGCGAGGCCCATTTGTCCAGGGCCAGATGCGCGCGCTCCAGCCGCCGATGGCCGGCCATGTCCTGCCGCTGGGCCAGCGCGACCAACCCCTCGCGCTTGCGCGACACCAGACTGCGCAGCGCCTCGGGGCGCAGACCGCCGCCGGCGCGGGCCAGCTGGCTGCGCTTTTGCGCCACCATCAGCCCCAAGGCCCCCGACAGCCGCCCCTCGGCGGCATCCAGCCGCTGCCGCGCGGTCTGGGTCAGGCTTTCCGGCCGCGGCAGGGCCCGCGACAGATCGCGCAGCCGCTGCCCACGCAGCATCTGCCCCCGCGCCACGCCCTGCCCCATCCGCGCCGACAGGCCATCCAGCGCCGCCATCAGATCCAGCCGCACCGGCACCGCGATCTCGGCCGCAGCCGTGGGCGTGGGCGCGCGCAGGTCGGCCGCAAAGTCGATCAGCGTCGTATCCGTCTCATGCCCCACGGCGGAAATCAGCGGGATACGGCTGTCCGCCGCCGCCCGCACCACCACCTCTTCGTTGAAGCCCCACAGATCCTCCAGCGAGCCGCCGCCGCGCGCCACGATCAACAGATCCGGCCGCGGAATCGGCCCGCCCGGCGGAATGGCGTTGAAGCCGCGGATTGCCGCCGCCACCTCGGGCGCGCAGGCCTTGCCCTGCACCGCCACCGGCCAGATCAGGACATGGGTCGGAAAGCGATCGCGCAGCCGGTGCAGGATGTCGCGGATCACCGCGCCGGAGGGCGAGGTGACAACCCCGATCACCCGCGGCAGATAGGGCAGCGGCTTTTTGCGGGCGGGGTCAAACAACCCCTCGGCCGCCAGCGCCGCCCGGCGCTTTTCCAGCATCGCCATCAGCGCGCCCGCGCCCGCCGGCACCATCTCTTCGACGATCAGCTGATATTTCGACTGGCCGGGAAAGGTGGTCATCCGGCCGGTGGCGATCACCTCGATCCCCTCCTCGGGGCGCTGGGTCAGCCGGGCGGCCTGCCCCTTCCAGGTCACCGCATCCAGCGTGGCGCGATCATCCTTGAGCGCAAAGTAGATATGCCCCGACGAGGGCCGCGACACCCGCCCCACCTCGCCCCGCACCCGCACGAGGCCAAACTCCCCCTCGATCACCCGCTTCACCGCCCCCGACAGCTCGGAGACGGAATATTCAGGCTGGTTCGAGGGCGTGGGGGTGTCGTCGAGCAGATCCATGGCGGCAGGATAGGGCGAGGTGGGGGAAAGGGGAAGGGGTTGCGGGCGGGGTGCAACTTGGGGATGATGAAGCGGGGGATGTTATTCCGAAGGCTGGGCTGGACGGAGAGTCGCCCGCGAATTTGCGGCATCGCAACCGCAGAAAAAAGCCACAGCAGTCGTCCGCATTTCCATTAGCCGCGGCGCAAAATATTCTGCGCGTTAGGCGCACGTCGACTTACCCGACCTCACAACTTTGACGGGACGCCCCCGCGTGAACCTAATTATGCGCCCGTCACTCGCCCAACTGACGCCGGAAATGTCGCTCTATTTACTACAATAGGGTGGCAATCAGCGAAGCGCAACTTCTGCTTAAGTTTCATCAAGACGTCTGCTGGATCCACTGAAACAGGAAACAATCTTGAGGGCTTCGACGGCTGCTCAAGATGTAGCACAAATCGAAGTTTTCGACGAGACAACGCACTGCGAGATATTTCCATTTCATGGGCATCCGCACCAAGGAACGCGGTGCTAACAAGTCCAGCCATTGTATCACGGACTTTTAATATAACCTCATCAGCCAATTCGGAAGGCTTCGTCCTAATGTGCCTCCGGTAGTCCTTAACTTCGATGAGCCAAAGCGTGCGCGCCTTAGATACGATAAAATCAACGGCCTTTGAAGATCCGCAAGCTGAATTGAAAACATTCCGGTAATGACGCCAGTCATCATACTTCTCTGCAAAGTCAACCTGCTCCAGTTCGAAGCGCAAGCTACCTTCTTTCAAAAAAATGTCAGCCATGGAGAGATGAAGCCACATAACGATCTGATTGGAGAAGCTCTTCGTCAAGAAGCACCAAGGTCCTCAGCTCATCAATTTCGGTTCCCTGCTCAAGCATTGATACCTCATCATCCCCAGATGCTGCGAGGGAGAAGTATCTTGATTGCGACTTTCTTTTGCGTCCGCCCGTTAAAATTGCTATTTCTCTCAGGAGGAAAACGGAGTGTGTTGCGAGAAAAATCTGAATGCCCTGATCGGCAAGAGCCACAATAACTTGCGCAAGAACCCTTATAAGTTTCGGGTTTAAATTTGTTTCTGGTTCATCCCAAAATAGATAGCCTTGCTCCAATAAAACACCGGTGCTGATAAGGCGTGCGAGCATCGCAAACTTTCGAAGACCTTCAGCGACGAGGGCAGCCTCCATCCGTCCACCATTCACTCTGAGAAAGAACCGTCCGTTAGCATCCACTTCAACTTTACCACCCAAGGCATTTTCAACGGGAGACAATAGTTCGCTGACTTTCTTTTCACGCGGACCGCGCAAACTTGGAGCCCCCAAAAGAAGAACAGTGTCTCGCCAGGTTTTTTCAAAAGGGACGTTGTAAGAGTCAAAGAAGGAAACAAACCACGGGCATAGGGTTATCATCTCCCTTGTTGGGATAAAGACAGGAGGCTTGGCCAAGGCGGAAGTGGGAAGTGCGGTAATGTCAACTTGTGTCTTCGAATTTGTTGCGAAACTGAAGCTTGTATCAAGTCTGCTATCTTTGAAACTAGCTGAAACCTCGGCCCGATTCCTTCCTTGCTTGCGCTTCACCAGCCGCCCCAAAGTATCCGGTCGCATGTTTCCGATTAGCTCGTCTGCAATGGATTTTTCAAGTTGGGCTTTTCCGATCTTCTCAGTTGCTACACTATTAAACTGCGTGCCGCCCGGCTTTAAAGAATTCAAAATAGAATAAAGAGCCTTAAGCACATGGGATTTTCCCAGACCATTCTCGCCAACAATTACGTTAAGACCAGTCGAAAATCGCCACGTATCACTCGGTATGCTTGTGAAGTTGCTAAAAGAAACGCTTTTCAGCATGATACCCACCCTAGATGCGTGCCTAATGTCATTTGAACGAAAAATCAGTGGACTAGCAACCACTAAGTTAAGTAGGGCGTTCGGCTTGGGCTGTTTTCCCACGTTGCAGGATGCTGCCACTCAGGAATCATCTGGCGTGGACCCCAGATAGCCATTGACGTGCAACAGATACGCACTGCAACAGATACGCACTTCAGGGTTGGGGCCGATCTCCGTTGCGTTCCGCACCCACGCCTTTTTTGCATCGACGAGCAGGAATGGACCTTGATGTGGCGCAGTTCCTGAAACAGCTTTAAGCGAAGTCCGCCTCCCCCCTTGCCACCGCCCCCCGCCTTGCCTACACCGCTCACAGGTCAATCGGGGGGCGTGGCATGAATATCCTGATCCTTGGCGGCGGCGGGCGTGAGCATGCTCTGGCCTGGGCGGTCAAGCAGAACCCCAAATGTGACCGGCTGATCGTGGCGCCGGGCAATGCCGGGATCGCGGCGCATGCCGAATGTGCGGCGCTCGACATCCTCGACGGGGCTGCCGTGGTGACCTTCTGCGAAGAAAACGCCATTGATTTCGTCATCATCGGCCCCGAGGCGCCCCTGGCTGCGGGCGTGGCCGATGCCTGCCGGGCGGCGGGGCTGTTGACCTTTGGCCCCTCGGCGGCGGCGGCGCAGCTTGAGGCCTCGAAGGGCTTCACCAAGGAAATCTGCGATGCCTGCGGTGCCCCCACCGCCGGTTATGCCCGCTTTACCGCGGCCGAACCCGCCCGCGCCCATATCCGCGCAAAAGGCGCGCCGATCGTGGTCAAGGCCGATGGTCTGGCCGCGGGCAAGGGCGTGATCGTGGCGATGACCGAGGCCGAGGCGCTGGCCGCCATCGACGACATGTTTGGCGGCGAGTTTGGTGCGGCGGGCGCCGAGGTGGTGATCGAAGAGTTCATGGCCGGTGAGGAAGCCAGTTTCTTCATCCTCTCGGACGGGGTGAACGCCCTGCCCATCGGCACCGCGCAGGATCACAAGCGGGTGGGCGACGGCGATACCGGGCCAAACACCGGCGGGATGGGCGCCTATTCGCCCGCGCCGGTGCTGACGCAGGCGATCCAGGATCAGGTGATGGCGCTGATCGTGCGCCCGACGATTGCCGAAATGGCGCGGCGCGGCACGCCCTATCAGGGGGTGCTTTACGCAGGGCTGATGATCGAGAACGGCGCGGCGCGGCTGGTCGAATACAACTGCCGCTTCGGCGACCCGGAATGTCAGGTGCTGATGATGCGGCTGGGCGCGCAGGCGCTGGACCTGATGCAGGCCTGCGCCGAGGGGCGGCTGGATCAGGTGCAGGCGCA
>CAYTMV010000071.1:0-10518 GCA_964439015.1 uncultured Gemmobacter sp. | reverse complement strand
TGATGTTGCGGCTGGCCACCTCGGCCGCCAGCGATTTCGACATCCCCACCATCCCCGCCTTCGAGGCCGCATAGTTGCCCTGACCCGGATTGCCGGTGGCCCCCACGACCGAGCTGATATTGACGATCCGCCCCCAGCGCGCCTTCATCATGCCGCGCAGGACCCCCCGGCAAAGACGGAACGTCGAGGTCAGATTGACCTCCAGCACGCTCGCCCATTCCTCATCCGACATGCGCATGAACAGATTGTCCCGGGTGATCCCGGCATTGTTCACCAGCACATCCACCGCGCCCATCTTCTCGGCGGCCAGCTTCGGCAGCGCCTCGACACTGGCGGCATCCGACAGATTGCAGATCACGACATGCGCGCGATCGCCCAGTTCCGCCGCCAGCGCCTCCAGTGGCTCCAACCGCGTGCCCGACAGCGTCACCGTCGCCCCCGCGCCATGCAACACCCGCGCGATCTCGGCCCCGATCCCGCCCGAGGCCCCCGTCACCAACGCGTTCTTGCCCGTCAGATCAAACATGTTCCGTTCCCTCTCGCATGGACCGGCCCGCGCCCGCGCCCTGCATCATCATTCAGGTCCAAATATCCCGGGGGCGCGGGGGCAGCGCCCCCGCCTTCCCCCGCCCGCCTTCCCCCGTCAGCCTTTCAGCGCCGCAATATCCTCGGGCGTGCCGATGGCGCGGGTCTCCGCGCCCTTGGCAATGCGCTTGATCATCCCAGACAGGGCCTTGCCCGCGCCCACTTCCCAGAACTCGGTCACGCCCGCGGTCTCCATCCACAGCACCGATTCCCGCCAGCGCACCGAGCCCGTGACCTGCGCCACCAGCAGATCGCGGATACGGTCCGGCTCGCTCACCGCTTCGGCGCGCACATTCACCACCACCGGCACGGCGGGGGCATGCACCTCGACCGCCGCCAGCGCCTCGGCCATCACATGGGCGGCGGGCTGCATCAGTGCGCAATGGAAAGGCGCGCTGACCGGCAGCATCAGCGCCCGCTTGGCGCCGCGCGCCTTGGCGATCTCGACCGCCCGCTCCACCGCCGCCTTGTGGCCCGAGACCACGACCTGCGCCGGGTCATTGTCATTGGCGGCCTGACACACCTCGCCTTGCGCGGCTTCATGGGCTACGGCATTTGCGGCCTCGAAATCCAGCCCCAACAGGGCTGCCATCGCGCCCACCCCGACCGGCACCGCCTCCTGCATCGCAAGGCCCCGGGTGCGCAGCAGCCGCGCGGTATCGGCAAGGCTCAACGCCCCCGCCGCACAGAGCGCGCTGTATTCTCCCAGGCTGTGACCGGCCACAAACCCCACGCCGTCCAGACCGAACCCTTCGGCCTCCAGCGCCCGCATCGCCGCGATCGAGGTCGCCATAAGTGCCGGCTGGGCATTCTGCGTCAGGGTCAGATCGGCGATCTCGCCCTCCCAGATCAGCGTCGACAGCTTCTCGCCCAGCGCCTCGTCCACCTCGTCAAACACGGCGCGGGCCACGGGATAGGCCTCGGCCAGCGCGCGGCCCATGCCGATGGTCTGCGCCCCTTGTCCCGGAAACACCAATGCGCGGCTCATGCTTACCTCCTGATCGTTCCAGAACGGGCATAGCGCCCCGCGCCCGCCTTCGCAATCGCCCGCACAAGTTCTGTGCATCCGCAGACCTGTGCAGCCGCGCGATTCTGGCCCACTCTGCCGGCCAGAGAACCGAAAAGGCTGCACCCATGCACAACTCCGCCCGCCATTACGGCCCCGTCGCCCGCAGCCTGCACTGGCTGACCGCGGCCCTGATCCTGACCATCTTCCCCCTGGGCCTGTATGCCCAGGGCCTGCCCCATGACACCTCGGCCGCGCTGGCCTACAAGGCGCAGGTCTTCTCGATCCACAAGACCCTGGGCGTCGCCGCCTTCTTTACGGCGCTGCTGCGCGTCCTTTGGGCGTTCAGCCAACCGCGCCCCGCCCCCCTCCACCCCGAGCGCCGGCTCGAGACCTTCGTGGCCGACCTGATCCACTGGTCGCTTTATGCCGCCATGCTGATCGTGCCGCTGTCGGGCTGGTTGGGCCATGCCGCGACCGAGGGCTTTGCCCCGATCCGCTGGCCCTTCGGCCAGGACCTGCCGGGCATCCCGAAATCGCCCGATCTGGCCCATGCCTTCGGCCTCGTCCACTGGCTGGCCACCAAACTGCTGCTGGTCTCGCTGGCCCTGCATATCGCTGGCGCGTTGAAACACGCGCTGATCGACCGCGATGTGACGCTGGCGCGGATGACCCGCGGCACGCCGGGCGGGACCGAGGCCCCGCACAGCCGCACCCCGGCCGCCGCCGCACTGGCGCTCTGGGTCGTGGCCGTCGGCGCCGCCTTCACCCTGTCCGCCCCCCGGGCGATAGAGGCGCAAGCCCAAGCCCCCGCCCCCGCCGGCCAGACCGCCGCGGCCACCCCGGCCACGGGCCTGTGGCAGGTGGAAACCGGCAGCCTGTCCTTCACCGTGGCCCAGATGGGCGCGCCCATCACCGGCCAGTTCGGCACCTGGCAGGCCGAGATTGCCTATGACCCGCAAACCGACAGCGGCACTGTGCGCGTGGTGATCGACACCGCCTCGCTGACCCTGGGTTCGGTGACCGATCAGGCCAAAGGCGCCGACTTCTTCGATACCGCCACCCATCCGCAGGCGGTCTTTGAAGGCCCGATCCAGCGCGCGGCCGACGGCCACGAGGTGGCAGGCACCCTGACCCTGCGCGGTGTCAAGGTTCCGGTGACGCTACCCTTCACCCTGACAGTCACCGGCGACACCGCCACCGCCAGCGGCGGCCTCGGCCTCGACCGGCGCGATTTTGGCATGGGCGCCAGCTACACCGACGAATCATCGGTGGGCTTTGCGGTGCAGGTGGCTTTCGAGCTGACGGCGACCCGGCCGTAACACACCACGCGATCATCATGGCGAAGGGCCGGGGTCTTTTCCCCGGCCCTTTCCTTATTCCATGCACGCCAGCACAGCGTCCGCCCGGCTTCAACGACCGGGCACGGCCCCCGAAGACAAGTCCGGGCTCGATGCGGAACATGGCGCCCCACGCTGCTCTGCGCGTCTCTGCCAGTCTCTGCTCTCCCTCGCCCCTGCCCGCCACCGCGCAGTGGCGCAGCGATTCGCCGCCGGGCAGGATGATCGCGGCACATTCATCTGTCCCCACCGCCCGCCGAGACGGCAAAGGCCGGCACGGGACCATCCACCCCCCTGCCCGCAATCCGCAATCCGCAACCCGCAACGCGGACCAAAAGAAAAGGGCCGGGGTTTCCCCCGGCCCGTTCCCTGTCGATGCGATGGCGATCACTCGGCCTTCATGGCCTCGATCGAGATCTGCACCGGCACTTCATCGCTGACATAGGGCGCGAACATGCCGACATTGAAGTCCGAGCGGATCAGCGTGGTGGTTGCCGAAAAGCCCAGCCACGGCTTCTTTTCCATCGGGTGTTCGCCCGCCTGGTTCAGCGTCGCGTCCAGCACGACCGACTTGGTGACGCCGTTCAGGGCAGGTCGCCGGTGATCTTGGCGGTCTTCTCGCCGGTCACTTCAATGCCGGTCGAGACAAAGCGCACGGTCTTGTCTTCAACGGCGCCGAAGAACTCGGGGGTCATGAAGTGGTCAAACCGGGCCTGCCAGCCGGTCAGCATGGTCTCGACCGGAAAGCTGACCTCGACCGAGGAGGCGGCGGGGTTTTCGGCATCGTACGAGATCTTGCCCTCGAAGCCCGAGAACATGCCGTAGTTGGTCGAGAAACCAAGGTGGTTATAGCTGAACACGATCTGGCTGTGGCTGGAGTCCAGCACATAGGCCTCGGGGGCAGCGAAGGCGGGGGCAGCGGCCAGCAGGCCAGCGGCAAGGATCAGAGGGCGCATCGGGTATTCTCCAGCTTCGAGGATTGCCGGAAAAAGATGCCGCACCCTGCCCTGCGCGTCTACTCACGATCTTTTCACAGATTGTGTTCACTGGCGAACACTGGCTTTTCGAAGATTGTGTTCACAGGCGAACACTGGCCATCCCTTTTCACCGCAACCGCGCCGCACCAATGGCCACGCCCCGCGCATCCAGATAGCAGGCATGCTGCTGCGCCCCATGGCTGTAATAGACAACCGGGGTCACGCCGTTCGCAGCCGTGCCGGTCAACGTCAAACGGTCAGTCCGAAGGCCCGAGGCCAGCGCCACCTCGCGCCGGCAGGCGTAATCCGTGGCCGGATCGACAGCCGCCCCAACCGGGACAGGCGCCGTGGCCGCACCCATCGTGCAGCCGGCCAGCACCACCGCACCCATCACCGCCCCGATCAAAGCCTTGCCCTGCATCCTATCCTCCTGCACATTCTGCGGGCAGCCTAGACCCGCCCGCGCGCCGCCCGCAAGCGACAAAAGACACGCGCCGGGCACTGACCCGTGCTTGGCGCTGGACAACCCCGCCCCCTTCGGCTATGCGCATCCATCCTTCCGCAATTTCCATGAACCGGCGCAGCCTCTCGTGGACGGGCCGCGGAAGGCAAGGCCCGGCCGATGAAATGCGCCCCGCAAAGACGGAGCAGACATGCCGCTTTATGAGCATGTGATGATCGCGCGTCAGGACTTGTCCAACGCGCAGGCCGAAGGGCTCATCGAACATTTCTCCACGGTGCTTGGCGATAACGGCGGCAAGGTCGTCGAATCCGAGTACTGGGGCGTCAAGACGATGGCCTACAAGATCAACAAGAACCGCAAGGGCCACTACGCCTTCCTGAAATCGGACGCGCCCGCCGCTGCCGTGCAGGAAATGGAGCGCCTGATGCGCCTGCATGACGACGTGATGCGCGTGCTGACCATCAAGGTCGACACCCACGCCGAAGGCCCGTCGATCCAGATGCAGAAGCGCGACGAGCGTGAGCGTGGCGATCGTGGCGAAGGCGGTTTCGGCGAGCGCCGCGAGCGTTCGGGTGATCGTGGTGGTGATCGTGGCGACCGCGGTGACCGCGGCGGCCCGCGTCGCTGATCGGCCAGAAGAGAGGAATCATCATGGCGAACAAACCCTTCTTCCGCCGCCGCAAGGTCTGCCCGTTCTCGGGCGACAACGCGCCAGCGATCGACTACAAGGACACCCGTCTGCTGCAGCGCTACATCTCCGAGCGCGGCAAGATCGTGCCCTCGCGCATCACCGCGGTCTCGGCCAAGAAGCAGCGTGAACTGGCGAAAGCCATCAAGCGCGCCCGCTTCCTGGCCCTGCTGCCCTACGCCGTGAAATAAGGAGCGACTTCCATGCAAGTGATCCTTCTGGAACGCGTGGCCAAACTTGGCCAGATGGGCGATGTGGTCAAGGTCAAGGACGGCTATGGCCGGAACTTCCTGCTGCCGCAAGGCAAGGCGCTGCGCGCCACCGAGGCCAACATCAAGGGCTTCGAGGCCCGCAAGGCCCAGCTGGAAGCCCAGAACCTGGAAACCAAGAAAGAAGCCGAAGCCGCGGCAGCCAAGCTGGACGGTCAGGCTTTCATCGTGATCCGTTCGGCTTCCGATTCGGGCGCGCTCTACGGTTCGGTGACGACCCGTGACGTGGCCGAAGCCGCCACCGCTGCCGGCTTCACCGTTGGCCGTAGTCAGGTTGTGCTGGACCGTCCGATCAAGGACCTCGGCCTGCACAGCGTCTCGGTGGTGCTGCACCCCGAGGTTTCGGTGCGCGTGTCCGTGAACGTGGCGCGCTCGGCCGAAGAAGCTGAGCTGCAAGCCTCGGGCAAGTCGATCCGGGAACTGGCAGCCGAGGCGGAAGCTGCGGCCGAGTTCGAGATCGCCGAGCTGTTCGACGAAATGGGCGCAGCCCAGGACGGCGAAGACCTCTGATCCCGGGACATGCGGCCCCTTTCCGGGCCGCAGCCTGAACGACAGGAAACCCGCGCGGGCGACAGCCGGCGCGGGTTTTTCCTTGTGGGCGATCGAGGCGCTGCACCAACACGCAGGACACCCCCGCAGCCTGTCAGCCCTTCGTCAGACCGACACGCCGAACATCCGGCCGACACCCGCCGTGATCGCCATGGCCGCCGCACCCCAGAACAGCACGCGCAGCGTGGCCGGCAGCTTCGGCGCCCCCCCGGCATGCGCCCCCAGCGCGCCGAGGCCGGCCAGGCTGACCAGCGTCGAGGCGACAACCGCCGGAATGATCTGCCCCTCGGGCGCCAGCGCCGCCGCAATCAGCGGCACCGCGGCCGCGACAGTAAATGTCAGGCCCGAGGCGAAGGCCGCCTGCAACGGGTTGGCAGTATGCACCTCCGACAGGCCCAACTCGTCGCGCACATGCGCGCCAAGCGCGTCCTTCTCGGTCAACTCCCGCGCGACCAGCGCGGCGGTTTCCTTCGACAGGCCGCGGGATTCGTAGATCGAGGCCAGCTCGCGCTCCTCGGCGGCGGGCGTATCAATCAGCGCCTGCTTTTCCCGCGCGATATCGGCGCGCTCTACATCCGATTGCGACGACACCGAGACATATTCCCCCGCCGCCATCGACATGGCCCCTGCAGCAAGCCCGGCAGCCCCGGCGATCAGCACGGCCGAGGGACTGGGATCGGCCGCCGCCACCCCGACGATCAGCGACGAGACCGAAACGATCCCGTCATTGGCCCCCAGCACCGCCGCACGCAGCCATCCCGCGCGATCGAGGTAATGCAACTCTTCATGCGCGGATTCATAGGGTAATGACATGGTGAACGTCCGGTTGTGGCTATCGCCTCCAGCTTTGCCTGCTGCGGGCAGAGCCTGTCAACGAGGATCATCTGCGACGGATCGACGGCGGAGCCAGTCCAGACACGGCCACCGTCCCAGGCGGGTCACCCCTGACAGGCACCTGCCCCCGGCCCCCACAGGCACCGGAGGCGCGCTCAAGCCCGCTGCGTCAAGCCTCGGCCACGATATGCGCGTCCTCGGGGTTCCACCACGCATACATCGTCTGTCCGATTTCAAGGGGCAGACCCGCCAACTCGTCATGGCCCTTCTGGACGCGGATTTCCTGCCCCCCCGGGGTTTCGAGGTAGATGGTCGCGGTCGCGCCCACGAATTCCTCGCCGATCATTCGGGCCGGCACCACATTGACATTACCGGCCGGTGGGGTCGCGCTCAGCTGGGTCTTGGTGTCGAGAACGGTGATCGTCGCATTCGCCCCCACGGCCGGGCCTGACGCAAGCCGCAGGCGACCGGCGGCCGAGTCGAGTTCCAGCCCGCCATGGCTTGACCGCACGGCACCCGAGAACAGGTTCGACGATCCGAGAAACTCGGCCACGAAACGGGTGCGCGGGGTGCGATAGATTTCCTGCGGCGTGCCGATCTGTTCGATCTGACCGCGGCTCATGATCACCACACGATCCGCCATCGAGAAAGCCTCGGACTGGCTGTGGGTCACATAGACGAAGGTGATCCCGGTCTCGCGCTGCAAGTCTTTCAGGACCGACTGCATCCGCACCTTCAGCGCCGCATCCAGCGCCGACAGCGGCTCGTCCAGCAGCAGGATCTCCGGCTCGACCACCAGCGAGCGGGCCAGCGCCACGCGCTGCCGCTGGCCGCCCGAAAGCTGCGAGATGTTGCGCTCGGAGAATTCGAGGATATGCATCCGCTCCAGCCACTGTTCCGCACGGCGGCGGCGTTCAGCCTTGCCGACTCCCCGCATCTTCAGCGCGAATTCCACATTTTCGCGCACATTCAGAAAGGGAAACAAGGCAAGGCTCTGCCAGACCATCGGCGTGTCGCGGCTCCAGGTCGGCAGATCGTTGATCGGCTTGCCAGAGAGGCGGATCACCCCTTCGGTCGGGGCTTCCAGCCCGGCCAGCATCCGCAGCGTGGTGGTCTTGCCGCAGCCGGACGAGCCCATGATCGCCAGAAACTCTCCCTTCCTGATCTCGAAGTCGAGCTTCTTGACGGCAACGAAGGCTCCGAACCGTTTTACAACGCCTTCAAAGGAAACCAGGGTATCGCGTTGCATGGGTTACTCCTTGTCGTCTGATTTGGTGTCGCGACCGGACAGCAACAGCTGCGCCAGGATCACAAGCGTCATGGAGAGGATGAAGACGAACGTGCCGATCGCGTTGATGCGCGGGCTGACCTGCCCTTGCAGAAAGCCCAGAACCTTGACCGGCAGGGTCTCGTTCAGGCCCGAGACAAACCAGGCCACGGCAAACT
The DNA here is from genome assembly GCA_964439015.1 of uncultured Gemmobacter sp. Classification (GTDB taxonomy): domain Bacteria; phylum Pseudomonadota; class Alphaproteobacteria; order Rhodobacterales; family Rhodobacteraceae; genus Gemmobacter. The sequence continues at coordinate 2,361 of CAYTMV010000071.1, read as the reverse complement.
CGTCGAAGGATACCGCCATCGTGATGAACAGCGCCCCCATGATCGCGGGCATGGTGAAGGGCACGATGACATGGCGCATCGTCTTCCATTCCGAGGCGCCCAGGTTCCAGGCCGCGGGCTCCAGCGCCGGGTCCATCTGCGACAGGCGCAGCCGGATGATCGCCATGGCAAAGGGCGCACAGACCACGACATGGCTGATGATGACCGACAGCGCATTGCCCGACAGGTCGATCCGCGACAGATAGGCCAGCATCGCCAGACCCAGGATGATGACCGGGATCGTCGGCGGCAACAGCGCCAGCGCCAGATAGACCTGCTTGCCAAAGAAGTGATAGCGATAGTCGGTATAGGCCGCGCCAAAGCCCAGCGCGGTCGAGATCACACCGACGATCACCCCCACCACCAGCGTATTGCGCGCGCCTTCCCAGACCAGCGGGTCCGACGCCACGGCGCGATACCAGTCGAGTGAAAACTCGCCCAGCGGGATCGAGGGGAAGCGGTCGGAGTTGAAGGAAAAGACAAAGCTGGCCGCGATCGGGGCAAAGACAAAGGCATAGGCCAGCACGATATAGACATACAGCGCCAAGTTCACCGCACGGTTGCGGTTCATGTCGTCGGATCCGTTCATTTCGACTTCCCCTTGTAGGCGAATTTCACGGCAAGGAAGGCCACCACCATCAGCGTGCCGATCATCGTCAGCGCGATGACTGCGGCGCGGGGCCATTGCTGGCCGGATTTGGTGGTGTCGGTGATCAGGATCGACAGCGTGGTCGGCTCGCCCCCGCCCAGATAGATCGGGCTGACGAAATCCCCGAATGACAGGATGAAGGCAAACAGGGCCGCAATCACCAGACCCGTTCGGGCCGAAGGGATGATCACCGCAAAGACCGTCCGCAACCGTCCGCAGCGCATGTTGTGCGCGGCCTCGATCAGCGTTCGGTCAAGGAAGGCCAGGCTGAACAGTTGCAACAGCACCACCAGCGGGAAGGCCAGCGTCAGATAGCCGATCATCGTCGCGCCGACCGTGTTCAGCATCGCCATCGGACCGAGGCCGATCCAGCCCAGCACCACGTTGATGATCCCGTTATCCGACAGGAAGATCTGCCACGAGTAGACCCGCACCAGGTAGCTGGTAAAAAACGGTATCACCATCAGAAAGACCGCCCAGCGCCGGGCCTTATCCGACAGCTTGAAGGCGATCGCATAGGCTGCCGGAAAGGCCAGGATCGAGGTCAGCGCCGAGGCAACCGCCGCCATCGCCAGCGTGGTTCCATAGGCTTGCCAGAACACCGACCGGCCATACATCGTGGTCCAGTTCACGGTGTTGAAATCGGCCTGCATCGTGAAGTTCTTCACGGTCCAGAAGGACAGCGCGACCAGAAAGACAAGCGGAAAGACAAAGAACAGGATCTGCCAGATCAACAAGGGCAGAGAGAAGGTAAGGCCATAAAGGCTGATAGGACGTCGCATCGGCAACCGCTCTCGATTCTGGGATAAGGCCATTCGGGGCAGCAAGCCGGCGGACGTCCGCCGCCGGCGCTAAGGGCAGATCGGGATGGGGGATGCGACCAGGCCCACGCAGCCAGGTGGGCCTGATCGCACCGCCCGCTCAGGCGCCCTTGTATTCCGACCAGAAGTCGTTCCAGGTTTCCAGATCCTGCTGGATCGGCCATTCGCGAAACTTGATCCGGCCAGCGCGGATCATGTCCATGGCGTTGCCGGCGTCCTTGGTCATGCCTTGGCGCTTGGCCTCGGCCGGGTTTTCGGCCTGCAGCACTTCCCAGCCTTTCTGGTTCGGGATCAGGGCCGGATAGGCGGCCATCTGCGCCGACTTGGCCTGCCCCTTGGCCGAGGTGATATACTGAATCCACTTCTTGGCCAGATCCGCCTTGGCAGAGCCCTTGCCGACCGAGAAGCATTCAGACCATTGCAGCCCCCCCTGCTCGGGGATGATCGAGCGCACCTTGGCGCCGTTCTTTTCCAGCACGCCGGTGATCCAGTCACCGATGCCGCAGAAGGCCAGCATCTGCCCATCGTTCAACGACGAGAAGGTGCCTCCATAATCGAAGAAGCCGCCGATCTGGCTGCGCAGCGTCATGGTCTTTTCCTTGACCGCCTCCCAGGCGGCCTCGTCGATGTCATAGGGCTTGGCGTTGCCATTCAGCAGGCTCATCTGGCCCAGGTTGGGCAGGTGCCAGTCGAAATGGCCGACCTTGCCGGTCAGTTTCGGGTCCCAGAAGATGTTGTAATTGGCGGCCTCGGCCTCGGTCAGCGCGTCGGTGTTGTAGGCCACGCCCAGAAAGCCAAACCGGGTCACCAGCGAGAACAGCTTGCCGTCGGCCCAGTTGCCGGGGAAGTTCT
>CAYTMV010000070.1:0-10627 GCA_964439015.1 uncultured Gemmobacter sp. | reverse complement strand
CAAGAGCTTGAGGCGCTGGGCTATACCTACAGCTATGACATGCTGGGCGAGGCCGCACGCACCGAGGCTGACGCCCGCCGCTATCATCTGGCCTATTCCAAGGCGATCACCGCGATTGCGGGCGCCGCAACCAAGGGCGACATCCGCCGCAATCCCGGCATCTCGGTCAAACTCTCGGCGCTGCATCCCCGCTATGAGGTCGCCAAGCGCGAACGGGTGATGGCCGAGCTGGTGCCACGCGTGGCGGCGCTGGCGGGGCTGGCAAAGGCCGCTGGCATCGGCCTGAACATCGACGCCGAAGAGGCCGACCGGCTGCAACTCTCGCTCGAGGTGATCGAGGCGGTGCTGGCTGATGATGCCCTGCGCGGCTGGGATGGCTTTGGCGTGGTGGTGCAGGCTTACGGTCGCCGCGCGGGGGCGGTGATCGACTGGCTGTACGAGACCGCGACCCGGCTGGATCGCCGTATCATGCTGCGTCTGGTGAAGGGTGCCTATTGGGATGCCGAGGTCAAGCGCGCGCAGGTGCTGGGCCTGTCGTCCTTCCCGGTCTTTACCCGCAAGCAGGCAACCGATGCCAGCTATCTGGGTCTTGCCCGCCGCCTGCTGGGCATGACCGACCGGATCTATCCGCAATTTGCCAGCCACAACGCCCATACCGCCGCCGCCGTGCTGCACATCGCGGCCGAGATGGGCCGCGGCCCCGGCGATTATGAGTTCCAGCGCCTGCATGGCATGGGCGAACGCCTGCACGAGCTGGTCCGTCAGGACAGCGGCATTTCCTGTCGCATCTACGCCCCCGTCGGCGCGCATCGTGACCTGCTGGCCTATCTGGTGCGCCGCCTGCTGGAAAACGGCGCCAATTCCAGCTTCGTCAATCAGGTGGTGGACGAGGATGTGGCGCCCGAACGCGTGGCCGCCTGTCCGCTGACCGCGATCGAGGCCGCGACCCCGGTCGAAAACCCGGTCATCCCGCCGGGGCCGCGCCTGCTGCTGCCGCGGCGCAACTCGGCCGGGTTCGACCTCACCGATGCGGGCGACCTGTCCCGGATCGAGGCGGCCCGCGCCCCTCATGCCAACCGTCTGTTCGAGGCCCGACCGCGTCTGGCCGGCGATCTGGCAGGCGGCCCGCGGCAAGCGGTAACCAACCCCGCGACCGGCGCGGTGGTGGGCCATGTGATCCCCGCCGCGGCCCCCGATGTCGAAACCGCGCTGGCCGGCGCCCGTGTCTGGGAGGCCAGCGCCGCCGAGCGCGCGGCGGTTCTGAAACACGCAGCCGACCTTTATGAGGCCGAGTTCGGGCTGATCTTCGCCGTGCTGGCGCGCGAGGCCGGCAAGACCCTTGCCGATGCCGTGGGCGAATTGCGCGAGGCGGTGGATTTCCTGCGCTATTACGCCGAAGGCGCGGCAGGCCTGACCGCGCCCGCGCGTGGCACCTTCGTCTGCATCAGCCCGTGGAACTTCCCGCTGGCGATCTTTACCGGCCAGATCGCGGCCGCACTGGCCGCTGGCAATGCGGTGATCGCCAAGCCGGCCGAGCAGACGCCGCTGATCGCCACACTGGCCGTCGACCTGATGCTGCAGGCAGGCGTTCCTGCGACCGCGCTGCAAATGCTGCCGGGGGATGGCGGCACGGTCGGCGCGGCGCTGACCGGCGATCCGCGGGTGGCAGGCGTGGCCTTCACCGGCTCGACCGAGACCGCGCAGTCCATCGCCCGGTCGATGGCCAGACACCTCGCCCCCGGCGCGCCGTTGATCGCCGAAACCGGCGGGCTGAACGCGATGGTGGTCGACAGCACCGCCCTGCCGGAACAAGCGGTGCGCGATGTGCTGGCCTCGGCCTTCCAGTCGGCGGGCCAACGCTGCTCGGCGCTGCGCTGCCTCTATCTGCAGGAAGACGTGGCCGATACCGTCGAGGACATGTTGAAGGGGGCGATGGCCGAGCTGACGCTGGGCGATCCGTGGCATCTGGAAACCGATGTCGGCCCGGTGATCGACGCCGAGGCGCTGGCGGTGATCCGCGATCATGTCGAGACCGCGCGGCGCGAGGGCCGCTTGATGGCCGAAATGTCCGCCCCCGCCGACGGCACCTTTGCGGCCCCGGCGGTGATCCGCGTGCGGTCGATCGCCGATCTGGGGCGTGAGATCTTCGGTCCGGTGCTGCATGTGGCGCGGTTCAGGGCGGACGATCTGGACCGCGTGATCCGGACCGTGAACGCCACCGGCTATGGCCTGACCTTCGGCCTGCATACCCGCATCGACGACCGGGTGCAGCGCGTGGTCGAGGCGATCGAGGCCGGCAATACCTATGTCAACCGCAACCAGATCGGCGCGGTGGTGGGCAGTCAGCCCTTCGGCGGCGAGGGGCTTTCTGGCACCGGTCCCAAGGCGGGCGGGCCGCATTATCTGGCGCGCTTTGTCCAAAGCGGTGCGCCCGCCGCGAAAGGCGGCGCCGGCCGCACCTCCGAGGCCGAGGCTCAGGCCCGTCTGAACGCCGCACCCGCCCGGCAAAAGGCTTTGGCCACCCATGACCTGCCTGGCCCGACGGGAGAGAGCAATCGCCTCAGCCTCCATGCCCGCCCGGCGATTCTCTGCCTCGGCCCCGGTGCGGCAACCGCGCTGCAACAGGCCGAAACGGTGCGGGCCTTGGGCGGCGTGGCGGTCGAGGCCCCCGGCCTTGATCCGCAGGCGCTGACCCGGCTGAACGGCTTTTCGGCGGCGATCCTGTGGGGAGCGGATGCGGCAACGGCCCGTGCGGCGGCCGAGGCGCTGGCCGCCCGCAGCGGCCCGATCCTGCCGCTGATCACCGGCACGCCGGACAAAGGCCATATCGCGCATGAGCGGCATGTCTGCATCGACACGACCGCTTCTGGCGGCAACGCCAAGCTGCTGGCCGAAGCGCAGGACTGAAAAGAGCAGGGCCGGACCAGCGCCCCCCCTGACCGCGCTTGACGGCGCCCCGACCTTCGGCCAGCCTCGAACCATGTTTCCGATCCGCGATCACAATCCCTCCGGGCGCATGCCCTTTGTCACCTGGGCGCTGATTGCGGCCAATGTCCTGATCTTTATCAGCTATTGGCCCGCGCTGACCTCGGAAGTTCAGGCCGAGCGGTTCTTCATGGCCTGGGGGCTGGTGCCGGCCGCCCTAACCGAGGGCGGGGTCTGGCATGGCGTGCTGACCTCGATGTTCCTGCATGGCGGCTGGATGCACCTCTTGGGAAACATGCTGTTCCTGTGGATTTTTGGCGACAATCTGGAAGACCAGATGGGCCATGCGGGATTTCTGGGCTTCTATCTGGCGGTCGGCGTGGCGGCGGCGCTGGCGCAGGTGGCGGCAGACCCCGGCTCGGTCATCCCGATGGTCGGGGCCTCGGGCGCGATCGGCGGGGTGATGGGCGGCTATCTGCTGCTGTTTCCCCGCGCCCGCGTCGATGTTCTGGTGATCATCGTGGTGCTGATCCGGGTCTTCGCGGTGCCGGCCTGGGCGATGCTGGGCCTGTGGTTTGCGATCCAGATCATCTCTGGTCTCGCCACCCCGATCGACATGGGCGGTGTGGCCTATTGGGCCCATGCGGGCGGCTTTGCCGCTGGGCTTGCCTTGACATGGCCCCTTTGGCGCAGACGGGGCGCGCAAGAGTTCTGGGCCCGCACGGCAGGCCATCCCGCCCACCCGCCTGCCATCTACAGCGCCAGCCACATCCCCAAGGTGCGGCGGCGGCGCTGAAGTTTGGCCGGGGCTTATTCGCCGCGGATCACCTTGCGGAACGGCTCGAACAACTGGTCGTTGCCGCAGATCACCGACCCCGATTCCAGCGGGTCCTGCCCGTCGCGGATGCCCGACACGAAACCGCCGGCCTCCTTGACCAGCACGATGCCGGCAGCCATGTCCCAGGGTTTGAGCCCGCGTTCCCAAAATCCGTCATAGCGGCCCGCCGCAACATAGGCGAAATCCAGCGCGGCAGATCCCCAGCGGCGCACCCCGGCGCAGGCCGGCATCAGGCGCGCCAGATCCTGCAGCGTGGCGGGCAGGGTGCCCTTGCCCCCGAACGGCACACCGGTGGCAAACAGCGACTCGATCATGTTGCGCCGCCCCGAGACGCGCAGCCGCTTGTCGTTCATCCAGGCGCCGGCGCCCTTTTCGGCCCAGTAAAGCTCGTCCTTGGCGGCGTCGAAGATCACGCCCGAGACGATCTCGCCCTTGTGTTCCAGCGCGATAGACACAGCCCAATGCGGCAAGCCGTGCAGGAAGTTGGTGGTCCCGTCCAGCGGATCGACGATCCAGCGCCGGGTCGGATCTTGCCCCGCTTCCTCGCCGGTTTCCTCGCCCAGCCAACCATAGGTCGGCCGCGCACCCATCAGCTCTTCCTTGATGATCCGCTCGGCCTCGCGATCGGCCTTGGTCACGAAGTCGCCCGGCCCCTTGGCCGAAACCTGCAGGTTCTCGACTTCACGGAAGTCCTTGACCAGGCTGCGGCCGGCCTTGCGGGCGGCCTTGATCATCACGTTCAGATTGGCGCTGCCCTGCATGGGTTTCCTCGCGGTGGCTCTACGATGTCCGGGTTCAAGGGCGGGGCTATAGCGGCAAAGGGCGTGAAAGGGAAGGGGGGCGCTGCCCCCCTCGGCGCGTGCCGCGCCTCACTCCCCGGGATATTTCGGCCTGAACGATGAAGGCGGCTGTCATCATTCAGGTACAAGCATCCCGGGGGAGTCCCGAAGGGACGGGGGCAGAGCCCCCTTTTGACCTATCCGCGTTGCAGCTTGACGGCTTCCTGCCGGGCAAGACGCAGAAAATGCGCCATGTAGGGGCGCAGCGCGTCATCTTCGCGGGTGGCGGCATACATCCGTTTGGCCGGGTCGCCCTGCAGTGGGCGGATGGCGTAATCGGGGTTTTCCCCGACGCCGCGCAGCGCCCAGTCGGGCAGGATCGCCACGCCGCGGTTCGAGGCCACCAGCATCAGGATCACAGCGGTCAACTCGGCGGTGCGGTGCTGGCGCGGCTCGATCCGGGCCGGGGTCAGGAACTCGGTGAAGGCGTCGATCCGGTCGCGCCCGCCGGCATAGGTGATCAGCACCTGATCGGCCAGATCCTGCGGGGTGACATGCGGGGCCTCTGCCAGCGGATTGGCCGCCGCGCAGACCAGGCGCGGCAGATAGTCGAACAGCGGGTGAAAGCTGGTTCCTGGCTGGGTGACGGGGGTGGAGGTGATCGCCAGATCCACATCCTCGCGCATCAGGGCTGGCAAGGCCTCGGCGCTGAGGCTGGTGCGGATGTCCACTTCCACGTCCGGCCAGGCGTGGCGAAACTGCTCCAGCACCGGGAACAGCCAGTCGAAACAGGCCTGACATTCGGTGGTGATGAACAGCCGCCCGGCCTTGCCCGCGCGCAGGGCGCGAAACTCTTCGATGGTGGCATCCACCTCTGGCAGGACGAGGTCGGCCAGCCGCAGCAGGCGTTGCCCGGCCGACGACAAGCGCATCGGCTTGGACCGGCGCACGAACAGCTCCATCCCGACCTGATCCTCGAGACCCGCCACCTGATGTGACAGCGCGGATTGCGTCATGTTCAGCACTTCGGCTGCCCGGGCCAGCCCGCCGGCCTGCTGGACGGCGCGGATGGTGCGAAGGTGGCGCAACTCGATATACATGAGTTTCCCGCATAATGTTTTTGAATGTTATGAATTTGTTTCACGGAAAATATTCTGGCACAAGAGGGCAACGCTCAGGAGAGACCACGATGGCCACGCCCCGCATCAGCTTTGAATTCTTCCCGCCGCAGAACCTGGACGCCTCGTTCCGCCTGTGGGAGACGGTGCAGACGCTGGCCCCGCTGGCGCCCGAATTCGTCTCGGTCACCTATGGCGCGGGCGGCACCACCCGCAAGCTGACCCATGAGGCCGTGACCACCATCGCGCGCACCAGCGGGTTGAAAGTGGCGGCGCATCTGACCTGCGTTGGCGCCAGCAAGGCCGAAACGCTGGAGGTCGCCGAAAGCTATGCCGCGGCCGGGATCACCGATCTGGTGGCACTGCGCGGCGACGCCCCCAAGGGCGCGCAACGCTTTACCCCGCATCCCGATGGCTTTGCCGATAGCGTCGAGCTGATCGAGGCGCTGGCCGCCACCGGCAAGTTTACCCTGCGCGTCGGTGCCTATCCCGAGCGGCATCCCGATGCTGCCGATACCCTGCAGGACGTGCGCTGGCTGAAACGCAAGCTGGAGGCCGGCGCCTCGGCGGCGCTGACGCAATTCTTCTTCAAGCCCGAGACCTTCCTGCGGTTCCGCGATCTTTGCGCCAAGGAGGGGATTACCGCGCCGATCATTCCAGGCATCCTGCCGATCGTCGATTTTGCCGGCGTGCAGAAATTTGCGGCGCGCTGCGGCGCCTCGGTCCCCAGCTCGCTGGTCGACGCCTATGCGACGGCACGCCGCGACGGGCGCGAGGAACTGCTGTCGGTGGCGCATTGCACCCAGCTTTGCGACCGGCTGATCTCGGAAGGGGTGGAGGATCTGCATTTCTACACCCTCAACCGGCCCAATCTCACGCGCGATGTTTGCCATGCCTTGGGGATCACCCCCCAGGTGGCGTTAGAGAAGGTGGCCTGACACACCCTCTGACGGGCAGCATCGCCCCTGCGCCCGGCCCTCCGGCAGAGGGGCCGGGCGTTTTTCATGGCCAATGCACCGCTTGCCCTTGCCGCGCGGGTGTCTATCCTGCGGGCAACTTGTTGCGAGGGGGCGCGATGAAACCGATCTACATCCTGAACGGGCCGAACCTGAACCTGCTGGGCTTGCGCCAGCCCGAGATCTACGGGCACGAGACGTTGGCCGATGTGGCCGAGGCTTGTGCGGGTCTGGCCGAGGATCTGGGTCTGACCATCAGCTTTCATCAGTCAAACCACGAGGGGGCCTTGGTCGATCTGATCCAGGAGGCGCGGGCCAAGGCTGCGGGCATCATCATCAACCCGGCCGCCTATACCCATACCTCGGTCGCGATTCTCGATGCGCTGCACGCCTTCGACGGGCCGGTGCTGGAGGTGCATATCTCGAACGTTCACAAGCGCGAGGCGTTTCGCCAGCACTCCTATGTCAGCCAGCGTGCTGACGGCGTGATCGCGGGCTTTGGCACCGAGGGCTATCTGCTGGCCCTGCGGCGGATGGCGCGGCTGACCAAGGGGTGAGCGGCTTTGGCTGGCATCCCGCCGCGCGGCTGATCGCGCCGGGCGGCGCGTGGTCGGCTCAGCCGCCGGGGGCAGGCGGGTTGATTGCGCCCGAGCCGCCCGCCGCCGCGCTGATGGCGGCCATGGGGTCGGCCGGGTTTCGTATCGGCGGCGCTGGTCCGCTGACGGCCGGGCCGGGGCAGTTTGAAACCCTGTCGGGCGGCACGCTGGCCGCGCCCCGCGCGATCCGGCGCAGCTTTGCCAGTTGGCAGGCCAGTTTTGCCGTCAATGCGCGGTTGTTCGGCATTGGTCCGGGCGCGCGGGTGGCCAGTCTTGGCGGCCTGAACCACTCGCTGGCGCTTTATGCGATGATCGAGGCGCTGAGCCTTGGGGCCGAGGCGCATCTGCTGGCCGGCCTCAGGCCCGACCGGCAGCGGCACTGGCTGGCGGATCACGGGGTCACGCATCTCTATGCCACGCCTGCGCAACTGCGCCTGCTGTTGGCATCCCCCGGCCCCGACCTTCCGGCGTTGCGGCTGGCACTGATCGGCGGGGCGCGGCTGGACGCGCCCTTGCGCGCGGCGCTGGCGGCGGCCAGCGGGGCTGAGGCCCGCGAATTTTACGGCACATCCGAGGCCAGTTTCATCGCCCTCTCCGATGCCGATACCCCCGAAGGTGCAGCCGGTCGCCCCTATCCGGGCGTCGAGATCCGCTGTCCGGCGGGCCGGGTGCAGGTGCGCTCGGCCCTGCTGGCCGAAGGGGTCGCGGATGCGGCTGGCTGGTGTGACACCGGCGAGACGGGCCGGCTGCAAGCGGGGGTCTTGTGGATCGACGGGCGCGCCGACCGCGCGTTTCGCGTGGCCGAAACCTGGGTGCAGCCCGAGCGGCTGGAGGATTTTCTGCTGGCCTGTCCCGGTATCCGGCAGGCCGCGGTCATGGCGGTCGCCGATGCCGCCCGCGGGTTGGTGCCAGTGGCGCTGGTGGAAGGGCAAGGAGATGGCGCGGCGATCCTGCGCCAGATGCGCGGCGCCTTCGGTTCCCTGGCGGCGCCGCGGGCCTTGCACTGGCTGGCGGACTGGCCGCTGCTGCCCTCGGGCAAGACCGACCTGCGGGCCTTGGCGCGCTGGCTGGAGGGGGTGGGATGCGCGCGGTGATCGTGGCCGCCCGCCGCACGGCGGTGATGCCGCACGGCGGTGCGTTTGCGGCACATTTGCCACATGATCTGGCGGCCCCGGTGATCCGGGCGCTGCTGGCCGATGCCGGGCTGGAAGCAGGGCAGGTGGATGAGGTGATCCTTGCCAATGCGCTGGGCGCGGGCGGCAATCCGGCGCGGCTGGCGGCACTGGCGGCGGGATTGCCGGACCGTGTGGCGGGCCTCAGCCTCGATCGGCAATGCGCGGGGGGGCTGGACGCGGTGGCGCTGGCGGCGGCGCTGGTTGGCAGCGGGCAGGCACAGGCGGTGATTGCCGGCGGGGCAGAAAGCTGGTCGCGCCGGCCGCTGCGGCTGGCGCAGGCCCCGGGTCGCGCGCCCGAGGCCTATGACGCCCCGCCCTTTACCCCCTGGCCGGACCGCGATCCCGACATGGCCGAGGCCGCCGACCGACTGGCCGTTTCGCGCGGTATCACCCGCGCTGCGCAAGAGGCCTTTGCCGTGGCCAGCCATGCCAAGGCCCGGGCCGCGCAGCCGATGCCCGAGATTGTCGCCCTGTCCGGCATAACCTCGGATGGGTTTACCCGTCACCTGACAGACCGTATGGCCGCCCGTGCGCCGGTCGTTCACGGCAGCATTACCGCCGCGACCATGGCGGTTGCTGCGGATGGGGCGGCCTTTGTGCTGGTGGTGTCCGAGGCTGTGGCGGGCCGGCTGCGGCCGGCGCTGGCGCCGGTGCCGATCCGGGCGGCGCTGACGCTGGGCAGCCAGCCTGACCAACCGGCTTTGTCTGCGATTGCGCCCCTGAAGGCTGCGCTGCGGCAAGCCGGGCTTGCGTCATCCGACCTGTGGGCGACCGAGATCATGGAGGCTTTCGCCGTGCAAGCCATGGTGACGGTGGCAGACTGTGGCCTCGATCCCGCCCGCGTGAATCGCGGCGGCGGGGCGCTGGCACGGGGCCATCCCATCGGGGCCTCGGGCGCGGTGCTGGCGGTACGGCTGGTGCATGAACTGCAACGCGGCGGCGATGGTTGGGGCACGGGGGCCGCCGCCATCGCCGCCGCGGGCGGTATCGGGTCTGCGCTGGTGCTGGGCTGACGCTCAGGCCCTCATGAGGCTCAGGCCCGCGCCAGCAGCGCGCCGGGGCGCAGGCCTGCGATGGATTGGGTGATCATCCCGGCCAGCACCGCCTTCAGCACATCGCCCGGCAGGAAGGCAAAGGCCAGGAACGAGGCCTCGGTCAGGCTCTTGTCCAGCGCGAAGGCCATGCCTGCAATCCCGAACAGGTAAAGCACGCCAATTCCACCGATCACGGCGCCGGCGGTGGCGGCGATGCCGGGGCGCATCGTCGTGCGCTCGACCACCCAGCCCGCGACGAAGGCTGCGACCGGAAAGCCGGCCAGAAAGCCCATGGTGGGCGAGGCAAAGACACCCAGACCCCCGCGCCCGCCGGCCAGCAGCGGCAGGCCCAGGGCCACCAGAAACAGGAACAGCAGCACCGCCAGCGCGCCGCGCCTTGCGCCCAGAACCGTGCCACACAGCATCACCCCCAGCGATTGGGCGGTGATCGGCACGCCGGCGGCAAGGTCGATCTTCGGCACAAGGCCGAGGGCCGCGATCAGCGCCGCGAAAAGCGCGATATGGGTGAGGTTGCGTTCCATCGGTCTCTCCTGTTCTGCGCGCAGAGGTTAGTCCACGCCGCCGCGGGCGCGCAAGGCCTCGGCCACGCGGTCGGCATCGTCAAGGGCGGCAAGGGTGGCGGGGGCCAGCACCCGCCAGCCGGGACGGCGGGGCGAACGGGCGCGCAGCGCATCGCCGATCTGACCCAGCCGGGTCAGAAACACCGGCACAAAGCGCAGCGCCAGCCCGATCGCCAGCGCCAGCCGGGCCGGCGGCAGGCCGAGGCGGGACAGCGGTGCCGAAAACCGCTCGACCAGCGCCATCAGATCGGCCAGCCGCGTGGTCATCGAGAACAGATTGGCCGCCGCCACCGCCGTCCCCATCCGCAGGATCAACGCAAGGCCGGTCAGCACATCGGCGGTTGCCAGATGCCAGAGGCCGATCAGCACAGCCAGCGGCCAAAGCGGCCGCAGACCTCTCAGCGCGGCGCGGGCAAAGGCCGGCCCGCCCGCCAAGCTCAGCGCCGCGATCAGCGCAGCGGCAAGGGCCAAGGCAGGCAGGTCGGTCTGGCGGAACAGCGCAAAGACAAACAGCGCCAGCGCCGCCAGTTTCGGGCCGACCGGCCAGCGATGGGCCCGGGTTTCAAGCGACGAGGTCTGTATCAGCATCCGCCGCCCCCAGCCGCGCCATCTCGGCGGTGAAATC
>CAYTMV010000069.1:0-10775 GCA_964439015.1 uncultured Gemmobacter sp. | reverse complement strand
CCGTAGCGGTCCTGATCGAACAGGCAGATCAGGTCGATGTCGGACGAATAGTTCAACTCGCGCGCGCCGCCCTTGCCCATTGCCAGCGCCACCATCCCGGCCCCGGTGGCGGCATCGGCCTCGGTCGCGCCGGGCAATTTGCCACGGCGGATCTCATCGGCGACCAGACGGCGGATCGACAGATCGGCCGCCCGATCCGCCAGATCGGACAGCGCACCGGTGACAGATTCCAGCGGCCAGACCCCGCCCAGATCAGCCAATCCGGCAAACAGCGCCACCCGCCGCTTGGCCCGGCGCAGGGCTGCGCCCAGCTCCTCGAGTGGCACGTCTTCCAGCGCCTGCATCTCGGCGGGCAGCACGGTTTCGGGCGGCTGGGCCAACGCGGCGCGCAGCCAGTCGCCCTCTCGCCCCATCAGCCCGCGCAAATAGGGGCTGCATCCGGCAGCGCCCTCGATCAACCCGCGCAGCTCGGGCGCCAGATCGGCAAAGGCGCTGGCGGCGTCCTTGCCGGACTCGCGGTCAAAGGCGATGGGCTGACGGGTAAGTCGGGCGGCGAAATCGGTGTTCATGACCCCCTTGTCGCGCTGGCGCGGGCGCAGGTCAACCGGGTCTGCATCCATTGACCTGACTGAATGTGAATTACTTTTACATCCCCCTTGAAAGCACCACACCCAAAGCGCATCTTCCCTGATGTTAAGCAACTTCACATGCCTCAACCGGGAGATACCCCATGACCCTTTCCCCCGCCTTGTCCACTCCGCTGGGCTGGCTGCGACAGGCCGAAAGCTGGCTGGACGCCCGTGGCCGCCCGGCCTGGATCGCCGCGATGGTGCTGGGCTTCATCGCCGCCCCGCCCCTTGGCCTTGCCCTGCTGGGTTACATGATCTGGGCTGACAAGTTCAGCCGCAACCGCCGGAAGGAAACTGAAATGTTCTGCTGCTCGCCCAGGAAAGCGCCGCTCCGCTCCTCAGGCAATGCCGCCTTTGATGCCTACAAGGCCGAGGCGCTGCAACGGCTGGAGGACGAACAGGCGGCCTTCGAGGCCTTCCTGGCCCGGCTGCGCGCGGCCAAGGATCAGCAGGAGTTCGACCGCTTCATGGAAGACCGCGCGAAACAGGTGGCCGAGGGTGACAAGCCCGGTGCCGATACCTAAATAAGTCGGGCCGCCCGTGACGGGCGGCCCCTTTATCCGCGAGGCCCCGATGTATCCCGACCAAAACTGGACGGACCCCCTGCCCGACCCCGACCGTCATGCCGAGTTTTACGCCGGCGTGGCCGCGAAACGCGGCCTCGCCTGGGTCGTGGATACCGTGATCGTGACCGCAGTCGTGGCGCTGGTGGTGCTGCTGACCGCCTTTGTCGGCGCGTTCTTTCTGCCGCTGCTGTGGTTGACGGTCTCGTTCGCCTATCGGGTGATGACCCTTGCCGGGGGGTCGGCCACCTGGGGGATGCGGCTGATGGGGATCGAGTTCCGCACACGTCGGGCCGAGCGGTTCGATTTCGCCACCGCCTTTCTGCATACGCTGGGTTACACCTTCTCGATCGGCACGGCGTTGGTGCAGGTGGTCTCGGTGATCCTGATGCTGACCTCGGCCCGCGGGCAGGGGTTGACCGACATGCTGCTGGGCACGGTGGCGATCAACCGCCCCGAACGTTGATCCAGCGAGCGGTGATACGCCTTGCATTGTTGCCCCGACCGACCTTGCCCCATGCGTTGATGGAGTGGTCAATCCCTCTTGGCGCAGCGCGCGGGGCTTGCTAAAGTCTCGGGCATCTGCCCGAAATATGTGCCATCATGCGCCACACTCTTCCGCTTGCGCCGCAGTTCTATGTGACGGCCCCGCAGCCCTGCCCCTATCTGGCAGGACGGATGGAGCGCAAGCTGTTCACCGCCTTGCAGGGCGAACATGCGCAAAAGCTGAACGACGCGCTGTCGAAACAGGGCTTTCGGCGCAGCCAGAACGTGCTTTACCGCCCCTCCTGCGCGGAATGTTCAGCCTGCCTGTCGGCACGGATCCGGGTGATGGATTTCGCCCCCAACCGCACGCAGCGCAAGATCCTCAAGCGCAACGCCACCTTGCAGCGCAATGCCACCAGCCCCTGGGCGACCGAGGACCAGTATGCGCTGTTCCGCCGCTATCTCGATGACCGCCACGCTGATGGTGGGATGGCCGACATGGACATTTTCGAATTTGCGGCGATGATCGAGGAAACGCCGATCCGGTCCCGCGTGATCGAATATTCGCGCCCCCCCGAAGCGGGCGAGCGCGGTCGGCCCTTGGCTGCGGTCTGCCTGACGGATGTCTTCGACGACGGGCTGAGCATGGTCTACAGCTTTTACGACCCGGCGCTGAAGGATCGCAGCCTTGGCACGCATCTGATCCTCGACCATGTCGAGATCGCGCGCGAGGCTGGCCTGCCTTATGTCTATCTGGGCTATTGGGTGCCGGGCAGCCCCAAGATGGGCTACAAGGCCGGCTTTTCGGCGCTGGAGATCTACAAGCACGGCGCATGGCAGGATATCGGCGAGCCCGAGGACCACTGTGCCGAGCTTCACCCGCTGTCGGTCGACCCGATCGCCGAGCAGGTGGCCCGCATCGCCCTGCCAGATACCCGAAGCGACCCGCTGGGCTGAGGCCCCGCGCCAGAAATGCGCACAGGCCGCGGCCCGTGCGTCGGTGCCGCGCCGTAACCTTATGGCTGACGCCGCCACGCGAAGCATCGGGGTGTGGGCTGAGATGCGGTCATTCTTCCTCATCCTCCTCGATCAGCACCATCTCGCCCGCGGATTCCAGCTGTCGGATGGCGGTGATGATGGCGTTCATCGCCTCTTCGGCGTCCTTGTCCTTGACCTTGCCGCGCGCCTCCATCTCTTCGCGCAGGCTTTGGGCCAGACGCTGCGACATGTTGGCCAGGATGAACTCTGCCGCGACCTCGCGGTCCGGGGTGCCACGCGCGCCGGCCAGCGCGGTGATCAGGGTGGGCTGATCGACGGCGCGGGCGATCTTGGGCACGTCGCGGGCGTGGAGGCGCCGCGGCAGATGCACGAAGGTGAAGATCGCCTTGCGGACCTTTTCGGCAAAGGCGGCATCGGCCTCGTCCAGCCCGGCCAGCACATCATCGCGGGTGGCCGAGGGCGAGATGTTCAGGATCGCCCCCACCCGTTCCACCGGGCCCTTGTCAAAGGCGCGCTGCGGCTGCGAATCGACCTGGGCGACCAGCGCCTGGCCGATCCGGCGCACGGTTTCGGGATCGACATTGCCGGTCTGCGCCATGGCCAGCGCCACGCGACGGGCGCGCTGGCCCGGCATCCGCCCCAACATCTCGGCCGCGCGCGGGACCGGCAACTTGGACAACGTGACCGCCGCCACCTCAACCGACTCGGCCTCGAGGATCGGCAGCAGCGTGTCGGAATCCATGGCCTGCAACCGCTCCCACGGGTCGGCGTCCGAGCGCATGCCGGCCGCCCGCCGCAGCCGGCTGGCGGCCTGGATCGAGATATGGCCATCCATCATCGACAGCGCCCCCTCGATACCGCCGGGGAAGGACAGGCCAACCCCCTCCAGTTGTTGTAGAAACTCGGCCACCACCTCGTCCAGCGTGGCGCGATCGACCAACCGCATCTGGCCGATCTGCTGGGCCAGTGTGGCTTGCAGCGCCTCTGGCAGGCTGGCCAAGGGCAGTTGCGCGCCCTGCGACAACAGCAGCCGGACGATGATCGCCGCCTTTTCACGGTTCGACACACGCCGGGCGACGCCCCCCGCAGCCACATGACCCGCGCGCACCTGAACCGGTTGAATTTGTGCCAGCGCCCTGCTGCCCATCCTGCACCTCGAATCTGTCGAGGGTCAGACTGGCACGAGGCAGGTTAACAGCCGCTTTCCGTCAGCTGGAGGTCAGCTGGCAGCTTCCGCTTTCGGCATCCCACACGGTGCCGTCGGCGCAGGTCATCCGGGCCTCCTGATGGCCGCCACAGGCCGCCAGTGCCATGCCCGGCAAAAGCGCCACGAGAACGGTGGCAAGAAACATCGTCACTTTCATCGTCAGTCCCTTCCTGTTCGCGGTTGTCCGTTGCGGAAGGATAACACGAATCAGGCCGCATCGGGTGGGATGCGGCCTGAAAATTTTGGATGTGGGGGCAAATCAGCCGAAGACGCGCTTGAAGATCGTGTCCACATGCTTGGTGTGGTAGCCAAGGTCGAACTTTTCCTCGATCTCGGCAGGCGAGAGCGCGGCGGTCACTTCGGGGTCGGCCAGGAGTTCGGTCTTGAAATCGGCGCCCTGCTCCCAGACCTTCATGGCGTTGCGCTGCACCAGACGATAGGCGTCCTCGCGCGACACGCCGGCCTGCGTCAACGCCAGCAGCACGCGCTGGCTCATCACCAGACCTTTGAACTTGTGCAGGTTTTTCAGCATGTTCTCGGGATAGACCACCAGACGCTCGATCACGCCGGCCAGACGGTGCAGCGCGAAATCGAGGTGGATGGTGGCATCCGGGCCGATCCCCCGCTCGACCGAGCTGTGCGAAATGTCACGCTCGTGCCAGAGCGCCACGTTCTCCAGCGCGGGCGTCACGGCGCTGCGCACAAGACGGGCAAGGCCGGTCAGGTTTTCGGTCAGCACCGGGTTGCGCTTGTGCGGCATGGCCGACGAGCCCTTTTGCCCGGGGCTGAAATATTCCTCGGCCTCCAGCACCTCGGTGCGCTGCATGTGGCGGATTTCGGTGGCGATGTTTTCGATCGACGAGGCGATGACACCCAGCGTGGCGAAGAACATCGCGTGACGGTCGCGCGGGATCACCTGGGTCGAGATCGGTTCGGGGATCAGGTCCAGCATCTCACAGACATGTTCCTCGACCGCCGGGTCGATATTGGCGAAGGTGCCCACCGCGCCCGAGATCGCGCCGGTGCGGATTTCTTCACGCGCGGCCAGCAGGCGGTCGCGGTTTCGGTCCATTTCGGCGTAGAAGCGGGCGAAGGTCAGGCCCATGGTGGTGGGTTCGGCATGAATGCCGTGGCTGCGGCCGATGCGAATGGTGTCCTTGTGCTCGAAGGCGCGGGCCTTTAGCGCGGCCAGCACCCGGTCCATCGCCGTCAGCAGCAGGTCCGAGGCGCGGACCAGCTGGATGTTCAGCGTGGTGTCCAGCACGTCCGAAGAGGTCATGCCCTGATGGACAAAACGCGCCTGATCATTGCCGATGATCTCGGCGAGATGGGTCAGGAAGGCGATCACGTCGTGCTTGGTCACGGCCTCGATCTCGTCGATGCGGGCCACGTTGAACTCGACATCCCTGGCCTTCCAGACGGCCTCGGCGTTTGCCTTGGGGATCACCCCCAGCGCCGCCTGCGCGTCGCAGGCATGGGCTTCAATCTCGAACCAGATGCGGAACCGGGTTTCGGGCGACCAGATCGCGACCATCTCGGGGCGGGCGTAACGCGGGATCATCGGGCTCTCCTGATGCAGCGGGGCGGCATGATGCCAGCCCCTTATCCGCAAGGGCGGGGCTGTGCAAGGCGGCTGATCCGGTGGCTTCAGGACAGAATCGCCGCCTGCGCCCGCCAAATTTTCCACTTGTTGCGACCGGGGGCCATATCAGCGCAACAAGATTTCAAGTTTTGTCCAACCTGCGACACTTTTAACGTCGTTTTGCCGTTGACGCCTCCGCGCGCCGCGCCTAGTGTCCGCCCATAACGCAAGGGGACCGAGATGCAAGCACTTCTCGTCATCGTAGGAAGTTGGCGCATGGGCCGGTAACGGTTGACCAGCACGGTTCCCATGCGCCCCCGAGAGATCCCCGGGGGCTTTTTGTTGAGATGGCGGTGGACCCGCCGAAAACACGGATGGACGGCATGACGCAGACGATGACCGGCGCGAAGATGGTGGTGCAGGCGCTGAAGGATCAGGGGGTAGATGTCATCTTCGGCTATCCCGGTGGCGCGGTTCTGCCGATCTATGACGAGCTTTTCCTGCAAAACGATATCCGCCACGTTCTGGTGCGCCATGAACAGGGCGCGATCCACATGGCCGAGGGCTATGCCCGCTCGACCGGCAAGGTGGGGGTGGCGCTGGTGACCTCGGGCCCCGGGGCGACCAATGCCGTGACCGGTCTGACGGACGCGCTGCTCGACTCGATCCCGCTGGTGGTGCTGTCGGGTCAGGTGCCGACCTTCATGATCGGCACCGATGGCTTTCAGGAGGCCGATACCGTCGGCATCACCCGCCCCTGCACCAAGATGAACTGGCTGGTGAAGGATACCGCCCGGCTGGCCGAGACGATCCACACCGGCTTTCACGTCGCGCGCTCGGGCCGCCCCGGGCCGGTGCTGATCGACCTGCCGAAAGACGTGCAGTTTGCCACCGCCGATTATGTGCCGCCGGCGAAGGCGCCGGTCAGCCACTATCAGCCGCGCGTCAAGGGCGACATCGAGGCCGTCACCCGCATGGTCGAGATGATGGAAACCGCCGAGCGGCCGGTCTTCTATACCGGCGGCGGCGTCATCAACTCTGGCCCGGCGGCCAGCCAGTTGCTGCGTGAGTTTGTCGATGCCACCGGTTTCCCGATCACCTCGACCCTGATGGGTCTGGGCGCCTATCCGGCCTCGGGCAAGAACTGGCTGGGGATGCTGGGGATGCACGGCCTGTATGAGGCCAACCTCGCCATGCATGGCTGTGACCTGATGATCAACATCGGCGCGCGTTTTGATGACCGGATCACCGGGCGCATCGCCGATTTCTCGCCGCGCTCGAAAAAGGTGCATGTCGATATCGACCCCTCGTCGATCAACAAGGTGATCCGGGTGGATGTGCCGATCCTGGGCGATGTGGGCCATGTGCTGGAAGACGCGCTGCGGATCTGGAAGGCCCGCGGCCGCAAGGTCAACAAGGAAGGTCTGGCCAAGTGGTGGAAACAGATCGCGGAGTGGAAAGCCGTGAACTGCCTCGACTACAAACCTTCGGCAAAGACCATCAAGCCGCAATATGCGTTGCAGCGGCTTGAGGCCCTGACCAAGGGTATGGACCGCTATATCACCACCGAGGTGGGCCAGCATCAGATGTGGGCCGCGCAGTTCCTGGGCTTCGAGGCGCCCAATCGCTGGATGACCTCGGGCGGGCTGGGGACGATGGGCTATGGCCTGCCGGCCTCGATCGGCGTGCAGATCGCCCATCCCGAGGCGCTGGTGATCAACGTGGCGGGCGAGGCCAGCTGGCTGATGAACATGCAGGAAATGGGCACCGCGATGCAATTCCGCGCCCCGGTCAAGCAGTTCATCCTGAACAATGAACGCCTCGGCATGGTGCGCCAGTGGCAAGAGCTGCTGCATGGCGAGCGTTACTCGTCCTCGTGGTCCGAAAGCCTGCCCGATTTCGTGAAACTGGCCGAGGCCTTTGGCTGCAAGGGCATCAAGTGCGACAATCCCGGGGATCTGGACGACGCGATCATGGAAATGATCCGCTATGACGGCCCGGTGATCTTCGATTGTCTGGTGGAAAAGCACGAGAACTGCTTCCCGATGATCCCCTCGGGCAAGCCGCATAACGAGATGCTTCTGGGCGAGGCCGAGACGCAGGGCGTCATCAAGGCCGCGGGCGCGGTGCTGGTCTGAGATTGCGCGGGGGGCCGGCGCCCCCTGCTTCCCATTGATTTGCAAGATGAAAGGGGGCACCGATGGCGGCGCTCAACATCCAGAAGGGGTCTTCCAGCCATTCGGCCTATGACCTGCGCGACCCTCATGCCGAGGTGATCGAAACCCACACCCTCGCGGTGATCGTGGAAAACGAGCCGGGCGTGCTGGCCCGCGTGATCGGCCTGTTTTCGGGCCGCGGCTACAACATCGACAGCCTGACCGTGGCCGAGGTGGACCACACCGGCCACCGCTCGCGCATCACCGTGGTCACCCGTGGCACGCCGCAGGTGATCGACCAGATCGAGGCGCAGCTCAGCCGGATGGTCCCGGTGCATGCCGTGCATGACCTGACCGCCGAGGGGCCTTGCGTGCAGCGCGAACTGGCGCTGATCAAGGTCGCCGGCCGCGGCGAGGCCCGGATCGAGGCGCTGCGCCTGGCCGAGATCTTCCGCGCCAATGTCGTCGACTCGACGCTGGAAAGCTTTGTCTTCGAGATGACCGGCACCCCGGACAAGATCGACGCCTTCGCCGAACTGATGCGCCCGCTGGGTCTGGTCGAGATCGCCCGGACCGGCGTGGCGGCGCTGTCGCGGGGCAAGTAACCGCGCCTGAAACGGACGTGAAAAAGGCCGGCGGAAACGCCGGCCTTTTGATTTTACGCCCCGGTGACTTTACGCCCCGGTGACTTTACGCCCCCGTGAACCTTGCAGGCCGTTTTTCCAGAAACGCCGCCACGCCCTCGCGGAAGTCGTGGGTCTGGCCCATGCGGCCCTGCAACTCGGCCTCCAGCGCCAGTTGGGTTGGCAGGTCATTGGTCAGCCCACGGCGCAGGGCCTGTTTCAGGGCGCCATAGGCCGCCGTCGGGCCTTGGGCCAGATGGGCGGCGCGCGCTTGCACATGGGCGGCAAAGCGGTCGTCGGCCACCGCCTCATAGATCATGCCCCAATCGGCCGCCTGACGGGCCGTGATGCGGTCGGCGAACAGGCAGGCGCCCATCGCCCGCGCCATGCCGATCTGGCGCGGCAGCCACCATGTGCCGCCGGCATCGGGGATCAGGCCGATCCGGGTGAAGGCCTGGATGAAGGCCGCGCTTTCGGTGGCAATCACCACATCGGCGGCCAGCGCCAGATTGGCCCCCGCCCCCGCCGCCGCGCCATTGACCGCGGCGATGGTCGGCAGGGGGCAATCATAGATCGCCGTCAGCAGCGGCACATATTCGTCGTTCAGGATCTGCTCGAAGGGCACATCCGCGCCCATGCCCTGCGCGTCGTCCAGATCCTGCCCCGAGCAGAAGGCCCGCCCGGCGCCGGTGATCACGACCACCCGCGCCTCGGCCTCGGCCCGGCGCAGGGCCGCCAGCATCTGCAGGCGCAGCGCCGAAGACAGGGCGTTCATCACCGCGGGGCGGTTGAGGGTGATGGTCGCTATGCCATCGGCCAGCGCGTAAAGGATCGGGTCCATGAAACCTCCGTCAGTCGATTCCGCAGACTGGCTGCGGCAGGACCGGGGCGCAAGGCTTTCGCGGCGTCACCTCAGGCGTCGCGCTTCAGGATCTCGTCCAGACGGCTCTGCTCCTCGGCGCTGAGCATGCTGCCACCGCCTGCCCCGGCACGCCGCCGCAGGAAGGCAAAGGCCAAAGCGCCACCTGCCAGCAACAGCGCCGGTCCGGCCCAATAGAGCAGCAGGTTGCCGCCCGTCGCCAGCGGCTTGAACAGCACATATTCGCCATAGCGGGCCACGATGTAATCCACCACCTGCTGATCGCTGTCGCCCGCCACAAGACGCTCGCGCACCAGAAGGCGCAGGTCGCGCGACAGGTCGGCGTTGGATTCGTCGATGTTTTCGGCCTGACAGACCGGACAGCGCAGGACGGCGCTGATCTCGCGGGCGCGGGACTCCAGCACCGGGTCGTCCAGAATCTCGTCAGGCTGCACCGCAAAGGCGGGCCCGGCGACCGTCAGCATCAGGGCAAGCAGCAGTTTCTTCATCGCCCTCACTCCGCCGGAACCGCATTGGCGGCGCGCCGCGCCCCGGCGGCCACGCGCCAGCGCCGGTCGGTCAGCGACAGAAAGCCGCCCAGCGCCATCAGCGCCGATCCCGCCCAAAGCCAGTTGGCAAAGGGCTTGTAATAGCCGCGCACCGCCCAGGCCCCGCCCTCTTGCGCGTCACCGATCACCAGATAGATGTCGCGGGTAAAGCCCTGGTCCAGCGCGGCTTCGGTCGTGGGCATCGCCTGCACCGGATAGACGCGCTTTTCGGGTTGGAGGGTGGCCAGATGCCTGCCGTCCTGTGACAGTTCCATCGTGGCGGTGGTGGAAAGGTAGTTCGGCCCCTGCACCTCCTCGACCTTGGCCAGCGTCACGGTATGGCCGGCAAAGTCAAAGCTGCCGCCGACCGGCACCACCTTGATCACCTCATGTGACCAGGCATGCATCGCAGCGGCGGCAAACAGCGTGACCCCAAGGCCCGCATGGGCCGTGGCCTTGCCCCAATCCGCCCGCGGCAGCCGGGTCATCCGGCCCAGACGCGCGCCGACCCCGCCACGGCCGCTGCGTGACCACAGGTCTATCAGCGCGCCGAACACCACCCAGATACCCAAGGCAGCCGCCACCGGCCCCACCGCCGACTTGCCGGTCTGCAGCGCGAACACCAGTGCGAACACCGCCACCGCAAGCACCGCAGCCGGGACCAGTTGACCCATCACCCGGCTGATATTGCCACGCTTCCAGGCCATCATCGCGCCGATCGGCATGACCAGTGCCAGCCCCACCATGAAGGGCGAGAAAGCCGCGTTGAAAAACGGCGCACCCACGCTCAGCTTGCGCGCCCAAAGCATCTCGGCCACCAGGGGCCAGATAGTTCCGATGAACACCACAAAGGCCGCCACCGCCAGCAACAGGTTGTTCACCACCAGCGCGCTTTCGCGCGACACCATCGAAAACACCCCCTTGGCCTCCATCGCACCGGCGCGCGCGGCAAACAACGTCAGCGCACCGCCCATGAACACCGCGAGGATGATCAGGATGAAGACCCCCCGCTCGGGGTCATTGGCAAAGGCATGCACCGAGGTGATGACGCCCGAACGCACGATGAAGGTGCCGATCAGCGAAAAGCCGAAGGCCATGATCGCCAGCAGGATCGTCCAGCTTT
>CAYTMV010000068.1:5889-10797 GCA_964439015.1 uncultured Gemmobacter sp. | reverse complement strand
TGGCCGCCTATGAACACAGCCTGAAACGCAAATTGCTGATCGGCGTTGTCGTGCTGCCTTTTCTGGCGATCGCGCTGCTCCTATATCTGGTGAATTACGCGTGAGGGGACGATGCGCAAGGTAAAGCTAACTTTTCTGGCTCTGATCGCCGTGATCCTCGGCCTTTTCCTGCATTACACCCTGCCGCAACATGATGTGGTGCGGGTCGTCGGCACCTATCAGGAGCGTCAGGATCTGAACGACTGGACGCGGTTTTTCTGGTCTTCGCCTGATACGCAGTCTGGCACGCTGACCAGCCGGGATGTGCAGTTCATCCAGACGGTGAAGCCCAACGGCAAGCCGATGGTCTATCGCAATGAGGATACCGGCTGGGGCTGGCCCCCCTACTTCAAGTTCGACACCGCCAGCCTGCAAACCGAATCCGACGATCTGAAATCCACGCGTGAGGCGCCGAAATGGGCGGTGGTCACCCATTACGGCTGGCGCAACGAGCTGATCTCGATCTTTCCCAACGCCGTTTCCATCCGCCCGGTGGACAGCCCGGATGTGACCATCATCCCGTGGTTCAACCTGTTCTTCTTCGTGGCGATCGCCGCCCTGGCTTTCCTGATCTGGCGGATGCTGGCGCAGTTCCGCGAGCGGATGATCGACCCGGCGATGGACCGGATGAACAACGCACTGGACGATCTGGACGCCCGCGCCGATGCGGCAGGCGACAAGGCGCGCGGCTTCTGGGGGCGTTTGTTCGGCCGGGGCAAGCGTTGAGGTTCAGCCCGCGCGGATCGCGCTTGCGATCTTTTCCCCGATCATGATCGTCGGGGCGTTGGTATTGCCCCCCACCAGCCGCGGCATGATCGAGGCATCCGCAACCCGAAGGCCTGCCACCCCATGCACCCTGCCCTCCGGATCCACCACCGAGAGGTCATCGCGGCCCATGCGGCAGGTGCCGACCGGGTGATAGATCGTATCCGCCCGGGCGCGGATGTCGGCGGCCCAGGATTCAGGGCTGCCATCATGGGCATAAAGCCTGCGACCGCGCCATGGGGCCAGCGGCGCGGCCAGCATTGCCGCCTCGGTCATCTGTGCGCCACGGATCAATAGCTTGAGGTCACGCGGATCGGACAGGAAACCGGGGTCGATCAAGGGCGGGCTGGCCGGGTTGGCGTCCTGCAAGCCCACCCTGCCGCGGCTGTGCGGACGCAGAACACAGACATGGGCTGACCACCCATCTGCCCAATGGAGCCGGCGCATATGGTCATCGACAATGCCGATCACGAAATGGATCTGCAGGTCAGGTCGCGGCAGGTTGGGCTCGGATCGCAGAAACGCCCCACCCTCGGCCATGGGCGAGGCAAAAAGTCCCTCGCCCGAGCGACGCCAGCACCAGCCGGCACGGGCAAGCCGCATCAGCCCGCGCGGGTTCAGCCCCACCACATCGCGGCGCGGTGACTGCCAGATCAGCGTATGATCCAGATGATCCTGCAGGTTTTCGCCCACCCCCGGCAGGTCATGGGCAACGCGGATGCCATGGGCGGCCAGCGCCTCGGCCGGTCCGATCCCCGACAGCATCAACAATTGTGGCGATCCGAAACTGCCGGCCGACAGGATCACCTCGCGCCGCGCTTGCAGCGCGATCCGCCGCCCGGCCCGCCGCAGGATGACGCCGGTGGCACGGCCCTCCTCCAGCACGATCCGCTCGGCACGGGCGCGGGTCAGCACGGTCAGGTTGGGCCGCCCCATCACCGGCAGCAGATAAGCGGCGGCCGCCGAACACCGCTCGCCCTGCCTCGGTCCGTCAAAGAACTGCGTGACCTGATACAGCCCGGCCCCCGCCTGCTCGGGCCCGTTGAAGTCCGGGTTCGGCGGCACCTTCGCCTCGGCCATGGCGGCGACAAAGGCGCGAGTGATGGCGCGAGGATGGCGCTGATCGCCCACCTGCAACGGTCCATCTGCGCCATGCAGGGCGTCCGTGCCACGGATGTTGCGCTCGGATTTCCGAAAATACGGCAACACCGACTGCCAGTCCCAGCCATCTGCCCCCAGATCCGCCCATTCGTCATAATCGCCGGGGTGCCCGCGGACATAGAGCATGGCGTTGATCGCGGACGATCCGCCCAGCGCCCGGCCACGCGGCTGATAGCCCCGCCTTCCGTCGAGGTCGGGCTGTGGCACCGTCTGAAAGGCCCAATTGGCCAGACGCGGCTTGCCCCGCACCAGGGCTGCCACCATCGCCGGTGCGCGGATCAGAAAACCGTCGCCGCCGCCGCCCGCCTCCAGCAGGCAGACCGAGACCGAAGGATCTTCGGACAATCTTGCCGCGATCACAGCACCCGCTGATCCGCCACCAACAATGATATAGTCGAAGGCCATGTCGCCGCCCCGGCTGCCAATCCTGCGGGATGCTGTGGCCGAGGTCGGGCTGCGGTCAAGCCGCCATGCAAGTGACGATGCGTCAGAGGGCCAGCGCCCAGCCCAGACGCGGCGAAGCCACCAAGAGCAGCAGCGTCGTCAGACCCAGCAGCAGCGCCAGTCGCAAGGGGCGCAGGCGCGGGCGGTTGTGCGGTATGTCCAGCCAATCTTTCATGGCGGAGGGTCTAGCACAGGATTAAGGCAGATTGCTGCCCGCGGGCCATAAACAGCCCGTTTCCTGTCAGGAAACCGCTTCGCGGGCCGCGCGCGCCGGCTTTTCCTTCCGACCGCATTGCGCTAAGGCCAGCAGATATTCGCCGAATAGACTGACCTGAGGGGCCGCCGATGAAGTTCACCCTGTCCTGGCTGAAGGATCACCTGGAAACCAGCGCCTCGCTGGACGAGATCCTGACCGCGCTGACCGATCTGGGCCATGAGGTCGAGGGGGTCGAAGACCCTGCCGCCAGGCTGGGCGCCTTTCGCATTTGCCGCGTGATCGAAGCCGTTCAGCACCCGAACGCCGACCGCCTGCGGGTCTGCCGTGTGGCCACCTGGCCGCAAGGCCCCGAGGGCGCGATGGAGGAGGTGCAGGTGGTGTGCGGCGCGCCCAATGCCCGCACCGGCCTGATCGGCGTGTTTGCCCCGGTCGGCACGCATGTCCCAGGCACCGGCGTGGACCTGAAGCCCGGCAATCTGCGCGGCGTGGACAGCAACGGCATGCTGTGTTCGGAGCGCGAGCTGGAACTGTCGGACGACCACAACGGCATCATCGAGCTGCCCGAGGATGCGCCGGTTGGCATGCGCTTCATCGACTACAAGGGCCTGAACGACCCGATGATCGAGGTCAAGATCACCCCCAACCGGCCTGACGGGTTGGGCGTGCGCGGACTTGCCCGCGATCTGGCGGCCCGGGGCCTCGGCACGTTGAAACCGCTGGAGATCCCGCAGATCAGCGGCCAGTTCACCTCTCCGGTCGCGATCAGCATCGACGCTGATCTCAAGGAAAAGGGCTGCCCGCTCTTTGCCACCCGCGCGATCCGCGGCGTGAAGAATGGCCCCTCGCCCGAATGGCTGCAGGCGCGGCTGAAGGCGATCGGGCTGCGGCCGATCTCGGCGTTGGTCGATATCACCAATTTCTTCACCTTCGCGCTGAACCGCCCGCTGCACGTCTTTGACGCGGCCAAGGTCAAGGGCGAGCTGCGCATCCATGCGGCCAAGGGCGGCGAGACGCTGCTGGCGCTGGACGGCAAGACCTACACCATGCAGCCGGGGATGATGCTGATCTCGGACGATCAGGGACCGGAAGGTCTGGCCGGAATCATGGGCGGCGAGCTGTCGGGCTGCACCGAGGACACCACCGACGTGATCCTTGAAAGCGCCTTCTGGGACCCGATCACCATCGCCGCCACCGGGCGCGCACTGAAGATCAACTCGGACGCACGCTATCGGTTCGAGCGCGGCGTGGACCCTGCCTTCACCCTGCCGGGCCTCGATCTGGCGACGCAGATGATCCTCGATCTCTGCGGTGGCACGCCCTCCGAAGTGATGATGGACGGCGCGGTGCCGGATACCACCCGCAGCTATCGCTTCTCGGCGGCGCGGGTGCAAAGCCTGGTCGGCATGGACATCCCCGAGGCCGATCAGCGCCAGACCCTGACCGCCCTGGGCTTTGCGCTGAAAGGCGATCAGGTCACGCCGCCCAGCTGGCGCCCCGATGTGCAGGGCGAGGCTGATCTGGTCGAGGAAGTAGCCCGCGTGGCCTCGCTCACCAGGCTGGTGGGCAAGCCGATGGCGCGGGTGCAGCCCGGCGTGCCGCGGCCGATACTGACCACCGCGCAGATCCGCGAGCGCGCGGCGCGCCGCCAGATCGCGGCGCTGGGCTACAATGAATGCGTGACCTACAGCTTCATCGACCACGCGAGCGCGACGCTGTTCGGCGGCGGCGCGGATGCGCTGCGGGTCGAAAATCCGATCTCGTCCGAGATGACGCATCTGCGCCCCGATCTGCTGCCGGGCCTGCTGCGCGCGGCCGCCCGCAATCAGGCGCGTGGCTTCATGGATCTGGCGCTGTTCGAACTTGGCCCGGTCTTCTCGGGCGGCGAGCCGGGCGAGCAGGCGGTGCAGGCATCGGGCTTGCTGGTGGGGGCGGCGGCGGCGCGCGATCCGCATGGGTCGCGCCGGATGGTCGACGTCTTTGACGTGAAGGCCGATGCCGAGGCGGTTCTGGCCGCCCTCGGGGCGCCGGCCCGCACCCAGATCACCCGAAAGGTGCCGGCATGGTTCCATCCCGGCCGCGCGGGCGTGATCGGGCTGGGGCCGAACGCCATGGCGGTATTTGGCGAGGTGCATCCGCGCATTCTGGCGGCGATGGACGTGAAGGGCCCGGCGATGGCCTTCACCATCTATCCCGCCGCCGTGCCGCTGCCCAAGGTGAAGACGCCGACCAAACCGGCGCTGAACGCATCCGACCTGCAACCGGTGGACCGCGATTTCGCCTTT
>CAYTMV010000068.1:0-5789 GCA_964439015.1 uncultured Gemmobacter sp. | reverse complement strand
CAAACCGGCGCTGAACGCATCCGACCTGCAACCGGTGGACCGCGATTTCGCCTTTTTGGTCGATGCCAGGGTCGAGGCGCTGGTGGCAGTGAACGCCGCACAGGGCGCGGACAAGGTGCTGATCGATTCGGTGCGGGTCTTCGATCAGTTCACTGGCGAAAAGGCCGAGGCGCAGATGGGGGCCGGCAAGAAGTCGATCGCGCTGACCGTGCGTCTGCAGCCGCAGGACAAGACCTTGACCGAGGCTGAGATCGAGGCGGTATCGGCCAGGATTGTCGAAAAGGTCGTCAAGGCCACGGGCGGCGCGCTGCGCGGTTGAGGTCGAACGGGGGGCTTTGCCCCCCGCACCCCCCAGGGTATTTTGGTCATGATGAAAGGGCTGCGCGCTGCGTGGCCCTTTTTCGTCAGGCGTGGAAGTGGTCGTAGATCGTCTGGGCGAGCGTTTCGGATATCCCCTCGACCGCGATCAGGTCGGCCACCGCGGCGCGGCTGACGGCTTTTGCGCTGCCAAAATGGGCCAGCAGCGCGCGCTTTCGGGCAGCGCCGATCCCGGCAATTTCGTCCAGCGGGGTGGCGGTGGTGGTCTTGGCGCGTTTGGCGCGATGGGCGCCGATCGCCCAGCGATGAGCCTCGTCCCGCAGGCGCTGGATGAAGTAGAGGACCGGGTCGTTGCGCTGGAGGGCGAAGGGGGGGGCGCCGGGACGGTGAAACTCTTCCTTGCCGTGGTCGCGGTCGATGCCCTTGGCGACGCCGACCATGGCGATGTCATTCACCCCCAGTTCGGCCATGACCGCCTGCACCGCCGAAACCTGCCCCGCACCGCCGTCGATCAGCAGCAGGTCCGGCCAGGCATCCGACTGGCGGGCAGGGTCTTCCTTCAGCAGCCGTTCGAAGCGCCGGGTCAGCACTTCGGTCATCATGCCGAAATCGTCGCCCTGCGCGCCGGCCGCGCCCTTGATGTTGAACTTGCGGTATTGGGATTTGAGAAAGCCCTCCGGCCCCGCGACGATCATGCCGCCCACCGCATGGGCGCCCTGGATATGCGAGTTGTCGTAGACCTCGATCCGCTGCGGCGGGGCATCGAGGTCGAAGGCATCGGCCAGGCCCTGCAACAGCTTCATCTGCGTCGAGCTTTCGGCCATCCGCCGCGCGAGGCTTTCGCGCGCGTTGCGGGCGGCGTTTTCGACCAGGTCCGCCTTTTCGCCCCGCTGCGGCACGGCAATCTCGACCCGGCGGCCCGCGCGCTCGGACAGCGCCTCGGTCACCAGATCGGCGTTTTCCAGCCCGTGCGACAGCAGGATCAGGCGTGGCGGTTCGCGGTCGTCATAGAACTGGGTCAGGAACGCCTCGAGGATCTCGGGGGCCTCGGCGCCGGCGCCGGTGCGGGGGTAGAAGTCGCGGTTGCCCCAGCTTTGGTTGGCGCGGATGAAGAACACCTGCACGCAGGCCTGTCCGCCCTCCAGATGCACGGCCACCACGTCCGCTTCGGCCACGCCGCGCGGGTTCACGCCTTGGGCGGATTGAACCGCGGTCAGCGCCTTGATGCGGTCACGCAGGGCGGCGGCGCGCTCATACTCCATATCCTCGGCCGCCTTGGCCATGGCTGCGGCCAGATCGGCCTGCACCGTGGTGCTTTTGCCTTCCAGAAACCGCACGGCATCGCCCACCAGCCCGGCATAGTCGGCCTCGCTGACCTTGCCGACACAGGGCCCGCAGCAGCGCTTGATCTGAAACAACAGGCAGGGACGGGTGCGGCTGGCAAAGACCGTGTCCGAGCAGGTGCGCAGCAGGAACACCCGCTGCAACTGGTTCAGCGTGCGGTTGACCGCCCCCGCACTGGCGAAGGGGCCGAAGTAGCGCCCCTTTTCGGACCGCTTGCCGCGATGCTTGCGGATCATCGGGTAAGGGTGGCCGGTGGGGATCAGGATGTCGGGAAAGCTCTTGTCGTCCCGCATCAGCACGTTGTAGCGCGGCTTCAGCTGCTTGATGAGGTTCTGTTCCAGCAACAGCGCCTCGACCTCGGTGCGCGTGGTCAGGAACATCATCGAGGCCGTTTCGTGGATCATCCGCGCGATCCGCGCCGAGTGGCCCGAGGGCCTGGCATAATGGGATACCCGCGCCTTCAGATTGCGGGCCTTGCCGACGTAAAGCACCTCGTTCTGGGCGTTCAGCATCCGATACACGCCCGGTGAATGATCCAGCCGCTTGAGGTAATCGGCGATCAGCGCATGGCCGGTAGGGCCGGGGTTTGCGGGATTTTCGGCGATGTCGTCGGTCATGGCAAAAGCCTCATCTGCCAGTCAGCGATTCCCCCTCGGGGCTGCAACGAAGCCGGGAGAGAGGCAAGAGGGAAAGAACCCACCGCTTCTGTGGATAAACCTGCGGATAGCGGTTCGGGCAAGCCGGATTTTCCTTGTTTTCAGCCGGGTTCGTTGATTTGCACAAAATTTAGGCACAAACAGAAGTGGTTGTTTTGTAACCCAAAAAATGCGCTGCATGTGCAATGTATTGGAAAGGCGAAGGAATTATCAGCCCGCGGGCGACTCTGCCGTGGAAAGTGGACAACTCGTCGCGGTTGATTGCCGTAACGTCACTCTGGCAGGGCGCGATCCGGGGTTTCCCATGCCAGATGCTGGCCGCCGTCGACGGCGATCATCTGGCCGGTGACGGCGGGGGCCGCCAGAAGATAGGCCAGCGCCGCGCAGATCTCGGCAGGACTGGCGCCACGCCCCAGCGGCGTCGCAGCACGTTGCGCCTCAAAGTCCGCGGCGGTCTGCCGGTCGCCCTGAAGCGTCGGGCCAGGGCCGATCGCATTGACACGGATGCGCGGGGCAAGCCCCTGCGCCGCGGTCCGCGTCAGCGTCCAAAGCGCCGATTTCGCCAGCGTATAGGTCATGAAATCCGGGCCGGGCCGCCAGACCCGCTGGTCGATCATGTTGACGATCTGTGCCTGCGCCCGCGGCTCGCCATCGGTCATGTCAGGCGCGGGGGCTTGCGCCGCAAAGGTCTGGGTCAGCACGAAGGGCGCGCGCAGGTTCGATCCGAAATGCCGGTCCCAACTGGTGCGGGTGGCGGTTTCGATACTGTCAGGCTCGAAGATCGAGGCGTTGTTGATCAGCAAGGTCAGCGGGCCGCCCAAGGCTTCGACCGCGCGCGGAATGAGGGCGGCGGCCTGATCGTCGTCCAGCAGATCAGCCTGCAACGACACCGCCTGACGCCCTCCGGCGCGGACCGTGGCCGCTGCAGCCTCGGCCCCCTCGGCCGAACCGGCATAATGCAAAGCCACGTCCCAGCCTTGCGCGCCCAGCCATTCGGCCATCGCGCGCCCAAGCCGCCGGCCAGCCCCGGTCACCAATGCCCGCCGCATCACCGCGGCCCCTCGCAGTCGCAGGGGCCGCGCCCGATGCGAAAGCGCCCGCAGCGTGGACATTTGGCGGCAGGCAGGGGGCGGTTGCGACCGGGTTTGGCAAGCGCCTTGCCGATCATGCCGATCACCACCATCACCAGCAGGAAAACGAAGACGATCTTGGACAACATCACAGGCCAAACCGCGCGAAAGCCGCGCGGTCCTCCAACACGGCCAGCGCCTCGGCGGCGGCGCCACCGGACAGGCGCTGCATCAGGCTGCGGCGGCGGGTCATCGGCACCAGACGCACCTTGTCGCCATAAAGCTGTTTCAGTTTCGGCACGGCATGGGCCACGCCATCGGCCAGCCCCAGTGCCACCGCCTGCGCGCCAACCCAGACATCGGCGTTGAACAGATCCGCCTCGCGGTTCAGCCGCGTGCCGCGCCGGGCCTCGACATGCGCGATGAAGGCGCGGTGGATCGGCTCTTGCAAGGCGCGCAGCCGGGCCACGTCCTCGGGCTTTTCGGGTTGGAACGGATCGGCCAGCGATTTCGACCGGCCAGCCGTCACCACCCGTCGCTCGATCCCGTGGCGGGACAGGAATTCGGGGAAACCGAAACCCGCAAAAATCACGCCGATCGAGCCGAGGATCGAGCTGTCATCCACCCAGATGTCATCGGCCGCACAGGCCAGCCAATATCCGCCCGAGGCAGCCACATCCTCGACAAAGGCATGGACCGGCACGCCCTTTTCAGCGGCCAGCCGCCGGATGCGCGCGGCGATCAGGCTGGATTGCGCGGCCGACCCGCCGGGAGAGTTGACGATCAGCGCCACAGCGGCGGGCTTCATGGCAAAGGCGCGCTGGATGACCGGCGCCAGCCCCTCATCCGAAAGGCCGGGCGACAGGCGGCTTGCGGAACCGATCGTCCCTTGCAGGCGGATCACCGGCACGCGCGGCTGCGGGTTCAGATAGGGGATGTGCAATTTCATGCCATCAGACATAGGCCCCGCCCCCCGCCCCGGCAAGGCGCTGGACGCGAAAGCGCGGCACTGGCAAACAGGTTTCATGATCGACAAGCTGGAAATGTTCATCGCCTTGGCCAATGAAGGGCATTTCGGCCGTGCCGCCTTGGCCTGCGGGGTCACGCAACCCTCGCTCTCCTCGGCCATCAAGGCGCTGGAGGCCGAGCTGGGTGTGCAACTGGTCTATCGCGGCGCACGCTATCAGGGCCTGACGCCCGAAGGCCAACGGGTGCTGGACCGCGCCCGGCGGCTGGTCGGCGATGCGCGGTCGTTGCGCGAGGAGATGCGTGCGCTGCGCCACGGCCTGTCGGGCACGCTGCGGATCGGGGTGATCCCCACAGCCTTGCCGATGGTGGCCAGCCTCACCGCCCCGTTCACGCGCAGGCATCCGGCGGTCAAGGTCTCGATCCTGTCGCGCACCAGTGCCGAAATCCTGTCGGGGCTGGACCGGCTGGACCTCGACGCCGGCATCACCTATCTCGACAACGAACCGCTGGGCCGGGTGACGCAACAGCCGCTATACATCGAGTATTACCGGCTGGTGGTGCGCGCCGATCATCCGCTGGCGGGCCGCGACCGGGTGACCTGGGGCGAGTTGGGCGACCTGCCACTGTGCCTTCTGACCGCCGACATGCAAAACCGCCGGATCGTGAACCAGCGCCTCAGCGAGGCGGGCGCGCGGGTGCAGCCCACGGTCGAGTCAAACTCCACCATCACGCTGATCGCGCATGTGGCGTCCGGGCAATGGGTGTCGATCCTGCCCAAGAAACTGGCCGATCTGGGGGCTGCCGGGGGCGCGCTGCGCGCTATTCCGATCGTCGAGCCCGAGGCCGAGCATCTGGTTGGCCTGATCGCCGCCCAGCGCGACCCGCCCACCGCCCTGATCGCGGCGCTGATGGAAGAGGGGCGACGGGTGGCCGAGGTCAAGCGATAGAAAACACCTATCACTTGACGGTATATTGATATTGATCCACCTATCAATCGGCGTAAAACGGGGCCAGCCAACCGGAGGTCCGCAGCCATGCCCCTAGACGAATCCGCCGCCTTGCCGCGTATCCGCGAGATTATCGCCGATCATCAGGCGCTGGAGGGGCCGCTGCTGCCGATCCTGCACGCGATCCAGGCTGAATTTGGCCATGTGCCGCAATCGGCCCTGCTCGAGATCGCCCAGGCCCTGAGCCTCGGCAAGGCTGAGGTGCATGGGGTGATGTCTTTCTATCACGACTTCCGCGCTGCCCCTGCTGGCCGCCATGTCATCAAGATCTGCCGGGCCGAAGCCTGTCAGTCGATGGGGGCCGACAAGCTGGCAGACCTGCTGCAGCAAAAGCTGGGGATCGGCTGGCATGAGACCACAGCCGATGGCGCCGTGACGCTGGAGCCGGTGTTCTGCCTCGGCCTATGCGCCTGCGCGCCTTCGGC
>CAYTMV010000067.1:9394-11016 GCA_964439015.1 uncultured Gemmobacter sp. | reverse complement strand
AAGCAGCACGACCAGCAGCCCGACCAGCAACCGCCGGACGGGTCTTGCAAAATCCTCGGGCGATGCGGCTTTCTTCGCCACTTGGGGCCTCGTGCTGCGGGGTGGGGCCGGGGCGGATGCCTCAGCTGTCGTAGTCGATCACGTGGCGCAGTTGCTTTTCATATTCCAGCGCCTTGCCGGTCCCCACGGCCACGCAGTTCAGCGACTCGTTCGCCACGCTGATCGACAGGCCGGTCTGCTCGCGCAGCGCCAGATCAAGATCGCCCAGCAGCGCGCCACCGCCGGTCAGCATCACGCCCCGGTCAACGATGTCAGCGGCCAGATCGGGCGGCGTGGTTTCCAGCGCCTGCATCACCGCGTCGCAGATCTGCTGCACGGGCTCGGCCAGCGCCTCGGCCACCTGGGCCTGATTGATCTCGGTTTCCTTGGGCACGCCATTCAGCAGGTCGCGGCCGCGGATCTGCATGCTGGCGCCGCGCCCGTCATCGGGCATCCGCGCCGTGCCGATCGAGGTCTTGATCCGCTCGGCCGTGCTTTCGCCGATCAACAGGTTCTGATGCCGGCGCAGATAGGAGATGATCGCATCATCCATCCGGTCGCCGCCCACCCGGACCGAGCGCGCATAGACGATGTCGCCAAGGCTGAGAACCGCAACCTCGGTGGTGCCCCCGCCAATATCCACGACCATGTTGCCGGTGGGTTCGGTGATCGGCATGCCCGCGCCGATGGCCGCGGCGATCGGCTCGGCGATCAGGCCCGCGCGCCGGGCGCCCGCCTGCAGGACCGAGTTGCGGATCGCCCGCTTTTCCACCGGGGTGGCGCCATGGGGCACGCAGACGATGATCTTGGGCTTGGAAAAGGTGGTGCGCTTGTGAACCTTGCGGATGAAATGCTTGATCATTTCTTCCGCCGCCTCGAAATCGGCGATCACCCCTTCGCGCATCGGGCGGATCGCCTCGATGCTGCCGGGTGTGCGGCCCAGCATCAGCTTGGCGTCCTCGCCCACCGCCAGAACCTGCTTCTTGCCGTCCTTGATGTGATAGGCGACCACCGAGGGTTCGTTCAGCACGATGCCCTTGCCCCGGATATAGACCAGCGTGTTCGCGGTGCCGAGGTCGATCGCCATGTCGGACGAGAAGATACCGGAGAGAGACATGCAGGAGCCCTGACTTTCAAAGTTGTCAGCCCGCGACTCGGCCAAGCGTCCGATGCGGGCAGTTCATATAAGGACAGGGCTTGCAAAGGGAAAGGCCCCCGCCTGCCCGGTTCGGCGGCTATTCGCCCGCGGCGAAAGGGTCGCGCGGATAGGTCGCGCCGGTCAGGCACAGGCCTTGTGGCGGGCAAACCGGCCCGCAGGCTGCGCGATCACGGGCCAGCAGCGCCTCGGCCACGCGGTCGGGATGCCACGCGCCCGCGCCCACCCGCTCCAACGTGCCGACGATCGAACGCACCTGATTGTGAAGAAAGCTGCGGGCAGCCAGATGAAAGCGGAACTCGATCCCATGCGGGAGGGGCAGGGATTCGATCTCGATCCGGTCCAGCGTCTTGATGGGCGAGGCCGCCTGACAGATAGACGAGCGGAAGGTGGTGAAATCATGCCGCCCCAGCAGATGCGCGGCCCC
>CAYTMV010000067.1:0-9294 GCA_964439015.1 uncultured Gemmobacter sp. | reverse complement strand
GACACCCTGCCGCGCTTTGACTTCGAGTCGCATATCGCCGCGCTGACCGGCCCCGATCCGCATTGGCCCGAGGGCACGCGAGCAATATCCGAACTGCGCCTGTCGTTCCGCACCCGCCCCACCGGGATCTTGGCCGGTCTGCGCGGGCCGCAGGTGCTGCATCTGGATATCGTCGACTATCCCGGCGAATGGCTGATGGACCTGGTACTGCTGGACAAGACCTATGGCGACTGGTCGGATCAGGTGCTGGACCGGTTGGCCGCGCGTGATCTGGGGGCCGATTATCTGGCCCGCGCCCGTGCCGAGGATGGCGCGCTGCCCCATGACGAAACCCGCGCCAAGGCGCTGGCCGAGGCTTTCACCGCCTATCTGCACAAAGCCCGCGACGCCGGGTGGAGCGATTGCACCCCCGGCCGCTTCACCCTGCCGGGCGAGCTGGCGGGCAGCCCGGTTCTGACTTTTGCGCCCTTGCCCATGCCCGGCGACACCCCGCGCGGCTCGCTGTGGCGCGAGATGGAGCGGCGGTTCGAGGCCTACAAGTCGCAGGTTGTCCGGCCGTTTTTTCGCAAGCATTTCGCCCGGATCGACCGGCAGGTGGTGCTGGTCGATGTGCTGGGCGCAATCCATGCGGGCCCGGCTGCGCTCGAGGATCTGCGCCGCACCATGGCCGATCTGCTGTCGGCCTTCAAACCCGGTCGCAACGGGTTTATGGCCGAGATCCTGCGCGGCAAGCGGGTCGAGAAGATCCTGTTTGCGGCCACCAAGGCCGACCATTTGCATCACAGCCAGCACCCGCGCCTGACCGCTATCACCGAGGCGCTGATGCGCGAGGCGCGTGATCGCGCGGCCTTTTCGGGGGCCGAGGTGGCGGCGATGTCACTGGCCGCCATCCGCGCCACCACCGAGGTTACGCATGAACAGGCCGGCGTGGCGCATGACATGGTGCAGGGGCGTCTGCTGACGACCGGCAAGGCTGCGGCGATGTATGCGGGCGAGTTGCCTGCCGATCCCGCCCGGCTGCTGTCACCGGCCCGGCAGGGCGCGCCGACATGGCTGGATGCCGATTACGCGCTGATGCACTTTGCCCCGGCACGGCTGATGCTGCGGCCGGGCGAGGGGCCGCCGCATATCCGGCTGGACCGCGCGGCCGAGTTTCTGATCGGAGATCGGCTATGACCGACACCCCCCGCAAGCCCCTTGTGATCGAGCTGGAGGGCGACGCCCCCGATCCCGGCGCGGCCCCGCCCGTGCCAGAGGATGAAGCCCCGGCCATGGTCCGTGCGGTGCTGGCCCCGCCGCCTTCGCGGCTGACGCGCTTTGCGGTCTGGGCGTTTTCGGCGCTGGGCGGGTTTGTGTTGTCGGTGGTGGTCTGGGATTTCGTGACCGGCCTTCTGGCGCGCAACTCGGTTTTGGGGACGGTGGCACTGGCGCTGGTGGCGCTGGCCGTGCTGGCAGCGGTGGCGCTGGCCGGGCGCGAGGCGCTGGCCTATGCCCGGCTGAGCCGGCTGGAAGGGCTGCGCCAATCCGCAGCCGAGGCCCGCGCCGCTGCCGACCTGCAGGCCGCCCGCGCGGCGGTGGCCGGCATGGCCCGGCTTTATGCCGGGCGGGCGGAGGCCCGCTGGGGTCTGGCCCGGCTGGAGGAACGTCAGGCCGAGGTGCTGGATGCCGATGCGATCCTTGATCTGGCCGAGGTCGAGTTGCTGGTGCCGCTGGACCGCCAGGCCCGCGCGGCGGTCGAGGCGGCGGCGCGTCAGGTGGCAGGTGTCACCGCGTTGGTGCCTTTGGCGCTGGCGGATGTGGCGGTGGCGCTGTGGGCCAATCTGCGGCTGACGCGGCGGATTGCCGAGATTTACGGCGGTCGCGCCGGGACGCTGGGCAGTTGGCGCCTGTTGCGCCGGGTTTTTGCCCATCTGATCGCCACCGGCGCGCTGGCGCTGACCGATGACCTGATCGGCTCGGTCGCGGGCGGGGGCATCCTGTCCAAACTCTCGCGCCGGGCGGGCGAGGGGGTGATCAACGGCGCGCTGACAGTGCGGCTGGGGCTGGCCGCGATGGAGCTGTGCCGTCCGCTGCCGTTCAACGCCGCCCCGCGGCCCACGACCTCGGCGGTGGTGGGTACGGCGCTGGCGGGATTTGTGGGACGTTAGATCAAGCGGGGGGCTGTGCCGCGCGCCTGCCGCGCGTCGCTCACCCCCATGGATAAGGCGCGGCCGATGCGATGGGCCATCGCACTCCAGGCCGCGGCCGCGTCGGCGGGCAGGGTGCGGGCCAGCACCGCGTCAAACAGCGCCAGCCAGACCGGAAAATGCTCGGCCCGCACGTCGCCCGCCTCGCGATGCGCCAGCATGGGCGAGCCGTCATAGACCCCCTCGCGCAGGATTGCATTGCGCCAGAACCGACCGATCTTTTCCTCATGCGCGGGCCAATCCTGCACATGGTTGGCAAAGATCGGCCCCAGTTCGGGATGGGCGCGCACCTCTGCGTAAAACGCCGCCACCTGCGCGTCGATCTGATCGGGCGTCACGAAAAAGCGCGGCGGGAAAGCGGTCATGGCGTGCTCCGGTTAACTTGCATTCAAGATGAGGATTTATGGGGGCTGCACAAGGTGACAGGCTGTCGCGGCGGGCTGGACCGCTTGCCGCCCCTTGCGTATAAGGCCGCAAGACCAAAGGGCAAAGATGCGACAGCCTGCCAGCCTCACCCTGCGAATTACCGGCCCGGCGCTCTGATCGAGGCGCCGGGTAATCTGACATTCCGCCCGCCACGCCCGGGCTTATCCGACCACATATCCGAGGACGCAACGCATGTGCGCCGACACGCCTGAAGACCTGAAATACCCCGTTTTCCTGCCCGAAACCGATTTTCCGATGCGCGCGGGCCTGCCGCAGCGCGAGCCGGGCTGGCTGGCCCGCTGGGAAGAGATCGGCATCTATGACCGGCTGCGCGACAAGGCCAAGGCGGCCCCGCGCAAGCCCTTCACGCTGCATGACGGCCCGCCCTATGCCAATGGCAACCTGCATATCGGCCACGCGCTGAACAAGATCCTCAAGGATTTCATCGTGCGCAGCCAGCAGATGCTGGGCCATGACGCGCGCTATGTGCCGGGCTGGGACTGCCACGGCCTGCCGATCGAATGGAAGATCGAGGAACAGTATCGCGCCAAGGGTCTGAACAAGGATGACGTGGACGTGGTGGCCTTCCGTCAGGAGTGCCGCAAGTTCGCCGAGGGCTGGATCGACGTGCAGCGCGAAGAGTTCAAGCGTCTGGGCGTCACCGGCAATTGGGCCGACCCCTATCTGACCATGGATTACCACGCCGAGGCGGTGATCGCCGAGGAATTCATGAAATTCCTGATGAATGGCAGCCTCTATCAGGGCTCCAAGCCCGTGATGTGGTCGCCCGTCGAAAAGACCGCGCTGGCCGAGGCCGAGGTGGAGTATCACGACCATACCAGCCATATGGTCTGGGTTCGGTTTAAACCAACGAAATTTGCTCGCGAACGCAGTCCTTTGGTCGGTGGTGATCCCGAGCCCATTGAAGTCGTAACTGAAAGAGCTGAGCGGAATCTACAAAACCGCATGTTGTTGGAGGGCACTTCGGTCGTGATCTGGACCACGACGCCCTGGACCATCCCGCAGAACCGCGCGGTGGCTTTCAACCCGGCCATTGCTTATGGCGCGTACCGCGTGGATGCGGTGGCCGAGAATGCCACGGCGCAAGTGGGCGAAGTGCTGGTGCTGGCCGACAAGCTGGCCGAGGGCGTGATGGCTTCGGCCAAGGTGACGGGCTATACCCGCGTGGCGGATATGCCGACCAGCGCCTTTGACGGCGTGGCGCTGGCCCACCCCTATGCCGGGATCGAGGGCGGCGCGGGCGAGTGGGACTACCCCGTCCCGCTGCTGCCCGGCGATCACGTCACCGACGACGCAGGCACCGGCTTTGTCCATACCGCGCCCAGCCATGGCGATGACGACTATCAGATGGGGCTGAAATTCGGCCTGCCGATGACTTATAACGTCGAGGCGGACGGCAGCTATCGCGCCGATCTGCCGCTGTTCGGCGGTCAGCACATCATCCTGCCCGATGGCAAGGAAGGTCCGGCCAATGTCAGCAATATCAAGGCGATGGCCGCCGCTGGCGCTCTGTTTGCCAAGGGCAAGCTGAAACACTCCTACCCGCACTCCTGGCGGTCGAAGGCGCCGGTGATCTATCGCAACACCCCGCAATGGTTTGCCGCGATCGACCACAAGCTGGACGATGGCATGGGCCAGTATGGCGAGACCATCCGCGCGCGCGCGCTGAAATCCATCGAAGAGCTGGTGACCTTCACGCCCGTCAGTGGCAAGAACCGCCTGCATTCGATGATCGAGGCGCGCCCGGACTGGGTGCTGTCGCGCCAGCGCGCCTGGGGCGTGCCGCTGACCTGCTTTACCAAAAAAGGCGCGCGGCCCACGGACCCCGACTTCCTGCTGCGCAACGCGCAGGTCAACGCCCGCATCTCTGCCGCCTTCGAGGCCGAGGGCGCGGATGTCTGGTATGTGCCGGGCTTCAAGGAAAAGATTCTGGCCGGGATTGTCGATCCGGAGGCCTATGATCAGGTCTTTGACGTGCTGGACGTGTGGTTCGACTCGGGCTCGACCCATGCCTTTGTGCTGCGCGATCGGGCGGATGGCACGGCGGATGGTCTGGCGGACCTCTATCTGGAAGGCACCGACCAGCATCGCGGCTGGTTCCACTCGTCCATGCTGCAGGCCTGCGGCACCAAGGGCCGCGCGCCCTATCGCGGTGTGCTGACCCACGGCTTTACCCTCGACGAAAAGGGCATGAAAATGTCCAAGTCGCTGGGCAATACCGTGGCCCCCCAGCAGGTGATCGACGAATACGGCGCCGATATCCTGCGGCTGTGGGTGGCGCTGAGCGATTACACCGTCGACCTGCGCATCGGCAAAGAGATCCTGAAGGGCGTGGCCGACAGCTATCGCCGGCTGCGCAATACCATGCGCTTCCTGCTGGGCAACCTGTCCGGCTTCGACGCGGCCGAACGGATCGAGCCCGCGCAGATGCCCGAGTTGGAGCGTTGGGTGCTGCACCGTCTGGCCGAACTGGATCAGGAGGTGCGCGCGGGCTATGCCGCCTATGACTTCCAGGGCGTGTTCCAGAAGCTGTTCACCTTCTGCACCTCGGATCTTTCGGCCTTCTATTTCGACATCCGCAAGGACGCGCTGTATTGCGATACGCCCGACAGCCTGCGCCGCCGCGCCGCGCGGACGGTGCTGGATATCCTGTTCCAGCGGCTGACCTGCTGGCTGGCGCCGATCCTCGTCTTCACCATGGAAGAGGTCTGGCTGTGCCGTCACCCGGAGGCAGGGGCGTCGATCCATCTGGAGGACATGCCCCAAACCCCGGCGGAATGGCTGAACCCGGCGCTGGCCGAGCGTTGGGCCGCCCTGCGCCAGGCCCGCCGCGCCGTGACCGCCGCGCTGGAGGTGCAGCGCACCGCCAAGGTGATCGGCGCCAGCCTTGAGGCGGCACCTGTGGTGCATGTCGAGGAGGGTGCCTTGCTGGCGGTGCTGAAATCGCTGCCATTTGCAGAGATCTGCATCACCTCGGACATCCAGCTGACCGCAGACCCGGCCCCGAACGAGGCCTTCCGCCTGCCGGAAGTGCCTGGTGTGGCGGTGGTGTTCGAGACCGCCGAGGGCGAAAAATGCGCCCGCTGCTGGCAGATCCTGCCGGATGTGGGCAGCCACAAGCACCCGCAGACCTGCAAACGCTGCAACGACGCGCTGGGCTGAAACGACTTGGGCCGCGCGCGCGGCG
Organism: uncultured Gemmobacter sp.; assembly: GCA_964439015.1. Classification (GTDB taxonomy): domain Bacteria; phylum Pseudomonadota; class Alphaproteobacteria; order Rhodobacterales; family Rhodobacteraceae; genus Gemmobacter. The sequence goes on along the minus strand of CAYTMV010000067.1, from coordinate 3,474 downwards.
GGCCGCAAGGCCCGCCCGTCTTCCGGCAGAGCGACGATGCCGCGCGCCCGTGATCCTGGCTGTCGAGGGCATCCGGCTCGGTCACGTCGCGTTGATCGCGGGCGCACTGGCCGCGATCGGCTTCGCGGTCTCAGGCTTCAGGCGTCGGGCTTCAGGCGTCGGTCGCGTGCCGTTCGGGAATGATCTGCTGGGCGATGCCGGCAAAGGTCAGGTAGACCGAGGTCACGACCAGGCCCCAATGCGCCCAGCTGGCCGGATGAAAGTCCACCCAGGCCGCCCAGCCGGCAAAGAAGGTCCAGCCCAGCGCCATGCCGAGGTTCAGCCGGTGCCAGCGCGCGGTGCGGGTGGGGTGGATGAACTTGAGGTTGGTGAACATCGCCACCGCCAGCGCGATCACCACCGCAAGGATCACCTCCTTCGGCGGTTGCAGGGCAAACATCACCAGCACCACCATGTTCCAACAGGCCGGAAAGCCGGCAAAGGACCAGTCTTTCGTCTTCATCCGCGTGTCGACGAAATAGATCACCGAGCCATAGGTGATGGCGATGATCGCCATCCAGCCGGTCCAGCCCGGCAGCAACCCGGATTTGAACAGCGCGAAGGCCGGGATGAACACATAGGTCAGATAATCAATGATCAGGTCCAGCAGATGCCCGTCATAGGTGGGCCAGTTGGTCTTGACCTGATAGCGGCGCGCCAATGGGCCATCGACCCCGTCGACAAACAGCGCCACGACCAGCCAGAGGAACATCAAGTCCCACTTGCCATCGACGGCGGCCAACATGGCCAGCATGGACAAAACGGCACCGGTTGCGGTGAACAGGTGAACGAACAGGGCTTTGAGGCGCAGGGTCATGGCGGCCTCATGCCGCAAGGCCGCGCAAAACGCAACGAAAACGTGTGATCGGCTGCAAACCCTGTCACGCCCGCGGATGGGCGGCGCGATAGGCCTCCATCAGTCGGGCGGCATCCACGGCGGTATAAGCCTGCGTCGTGGAAAGCGAGGCATGGCCCAGCAGCTCCTGAATCGCGCGCAGGTCGCCGCCGGCCGCCAGCAGATGCGTGGCAAAGCTGTGGCGCAAGGCGTGCGGTGTGGCGGTTGCGGGCAGGCCCAGACGGTTGCGGGTGCGCTCCATCACCAGCGCCACCAGCCGCGGGTTCAGCGCACCGCCGCGGGTGCCGCGAAACAGGGGTGAGGATGCCTCGGCGCTGATCGGCCAGGGGCAGAGGCGCACATAGTCCGCCACCGCATCACGGGCCGCGGGCAGGACCGGCACGATCCGGGTCTTGCCACCCTTGCCGGTGATCCGCAGCACCTCCGGCAAGGGGTGGGAGGCGCCGGTCAGCCCCAGCGCCTCGGAAATTCGCAGGCCGCAACCGTAAAGCAGGGTCACGACAGCGGTATCGCGGGCGGCGATCCATGGGCTGCGGGCATCCTCGCCCACGCTGTCCAGCACCGCTTCAGCATCGGGCACCGACAGCGGGCGGGGCAGCTTGCGGCGGTATTTCGGGCCGCGGGCGGACAGGACGGTAGTGGCGTCCGCCCCCTGCGACTCGGCCAGCCAGCCGGTAAAGCCGCGCAGCGCCGACAGCCGCCGCGCAAGGCTGCGGGCCGAGACGCCCCGCCCGCGCTGATCTGCCATGAAGGCGCGCAACTCATAGGCGTCCACTTGCGCCAAGGCAGCCAGCCCCTGCGGCCCGCCGCGATAGGCGGACAGAAACCCCAACCAAGCGCGCAGATCGGTGGCATAGGCGCGGATCGTGTGATCGGCGCGGCCTTCCAGCGCGCGCTTTTCGGTCAGATACCGCTGCAGCGCGTCGCGCGCGGCGTCCGAGAGGGCGGTCACGACAGCCAGCGGCGCATCGTCCGCTCGAACACGCCAGCGAAAAAGCCCAGAAGGTCGGTGCCCTGGCTGGCGCGAAACTGGTGCGGATCCTCGGCGCCCAGCACCAGAAGGCCCGGCAAGCGGCCCTTGCCGAAATCCAGCCGCATCAGCGCCTCGGACCGGATCCAGCCCGCGCGCTCGCCATAGATCGCGTCCGAGGTGGGCAGGGTCTGGCGCAGGGTCACGGGGCGCAGCGGCACGTTGCGGTCGCCGGCCACATAATCCTCAATGAAGCCGGGCTGCGCCACGAACAGCACCTCACCCAGACGCGACAACGCGGGCTCATGCTCGCCGCGCACCGATTCCAGCACCAGCTTGACGCAATCGACCCGCAGCGCCTGCGCCACCTCGCCCGAGAGGTTTTTCAGAAAATCCTCAAAGCTCAAGGGGTCCAGCATCGCGAGAATCGCGCGGTGGATCAGGTTGGTGCCGGCAAGGTTTTCATAGGCGGCGGCGATGACGTTGCGGTGGGTATCTTCCAGCCGCTCCAGCCGGTTTTCCAGCCGCTCCATCGCCAGCCCGCGCAGGTCGACCACGTTAGAGCCCATCGCCCGCTCATTCGCGGCGACCAGCGCACGCATCAGATCGCGGTCCTCAAGGATCGCTTCGGGTTGCGCCATCAGGCGGTCGCGCAGGTCTTGCTCGATCAGAACGGTCACGGGGTTACTCGTCATTTATTGGGTGTGGGCGACGATAACATCGGCGGGCGGTGATTTCTGCAATAATTTCTTGCAGACAAACGCAAAAGGCCCCGGCAGCCGGGGCCTTTCCGCAGAAAACCGCCGACTTACAGGATCTTCTGACCGGTCTTGGCCCAATCCTTCATGAACTGGTCCAGCCCCTTGTCGGTCAGCGGATGGCTGGCCATCGCCTTGATGACGGCGGGGGGCGCGGTGATCACGTCGGCGCCCACCAGCGCGCATTGGGTCACATGGTTCACGGTGCGGATCGAGGCGGCAAGGATCTGCGTCTCGAACCCGTAATTGTCATAGACCTGGCGGATGTCGCCGATCACATCCATGCCGTCGAGGTTGATGTCATCCAGCCGGCCGATGAACGGGCTGATGAAGGTCGCCCCCGCCTTTGCGGCAACCAGCGCCTGATTGGCCGAGAAGCACAGCGTCACGTTGACCATGTGCCCTTCGCCCGACAGCACCTTGCAGGTCTTCAACCCGTCCCAGGTCAGCGGCACCTTGATGGCGATGTTCGGCGCGATTTCGGCCAGCTTGCGGCCCTCGGCGATCATTGCGTCGGCGCTCAGCGCCACGACTTCGGCCGAGACCGGGCCTTCGACAAACGAGCAGATCTCACGCGTGACTTCGATGATGTCGCGGCCAGATTTCAGAATCAGCGAGGGGTTGGTCGTCACACCATCGACCATGCCAAGGGCGTGCAATTCGCGGATGGCTTCGACATCGGCGGTATCGACAAAGAACTTCATCCGTGACTCCTTGGGTGTGGTCGGGGGTTGCAGGCGCTTTGGCCCTCGTATTAGCCCAAAGGGGGACAGGGCGAAAGGGATGGCGGTGACCGAGCGGGTCTTTCAGGCGGGGGATCGGGTGGGCGTGGTGCTGACCGAGGCGTTCGG
>CAYTMV010000066.1:0-11034 GCA_964439015.1 uncultured Gemmobacter sp. | reverse complement strand
AGCGGGTCTTTCAGGCGGGGGATCGGGTGGGCGTGGTGCTGACCGAGGCGTTCGGACGCTCGGGTCTTGCCATGCTCGACTACCTGGCACCCGAGGGGGGCTGCGGCACCGGCGATTTTGTCGAGGTGCCGCTGGGGCCGCGCCGGGTGCTGGGGGTGATCTGGGGCCCCGGGGACGGCGGCTTTGATCTGGCGCGACTGCGCCCGGTGGGACGGGTGCTGGATGCAGCGCCGATGCGGGCCGAGCTGCGCGCCTTTCTGTCCCGCGCCGCCGATTACACCCTGACCCCACTGCCCGCCATGCTGCGGCTGGCCACCCGCGCGCCCGGCCTGACCGAGCCTCCGGCCGCGCGGCGCGTCTATCGGCTGGTGGGGCCGGTGCCGAACAAACTGACCGAGGCGCGGTTTCGTGTGGTCGATGTCTTGCGGGGCGGCGGTGGTCTGACGCTGGGCGAGGTGACGGCGGCGGCGGGTTGCGGGGCCTCGGTCGTCAAGGGGCTGGTGGCGATGGGCGTCGTGGCCGAAGAGGCCGCGCCGCGCGACCAACCTTATCCCCGGCTGGACCCCTCCGGCCTGATGCGGCTGGCGGGCGACCAGATCGCCGCGGGGCAGGCACTGGCCGCCGACGTGCGCGCGGGCGTGTTTTCGGCGACCTTGCTGAAGGGGGTGACCGGGTCTGGCAAGACCGAGGTCTATCTGGAGGCCGTGGCCGAATGTCTGCGCCAGAACCGGCAGGCCCTGGTGTTGCTGCCTGAGATCGCGCTGACCGCCGATTTTCTGGCCCGCGTCGAGGCGCGCTTTGGCACGCGCCCGGCCGAGTGGCATTCAGGCATCACCCAGACCGAACGCCGGCGGGTGTGGAAGATGGCAGGTCAGGGCGGGTTTCAGATGGTGGTGGGGGCGCGCTCGGCGCTGTTCCTGCCGTTTCGCGATCTGGGGCTGATCGTCGTCGATGAAGAGCATGACACCTCTTACAAGCAGGAGGAGGGGGTGCTGTATAACGCCCGCGACATGGCGGTGCTGCGGGCATCGCTTGCGGGGTGTCCGGTGGTGCTGGCCTCGGCCACGCCCAGTCTGGAAAGCTGGGTGAATGCCGATCAGGGGCGCTACAAGCGGCTGGATCTGGGCGCGCGCTTTGGCACGGCCGAACTGCCCGAGATGCGGGCGATCGACATGCGGGCCGAAAAACTGCCGGGCGATCGCTGGATCTCGGACACGCTGGCCCGGGCGGTGACGGCCCGGATCGCGGCGGGTGAGCAGTCGCTGTTGTTCCTCAACCGGCGCGGCTATGCGCCGGTGACGCTGTGCCGGGCCTGCGGGCAGCAAGTGGGTTGCGAAAATTGCGATGCGCGCATGGTCGAGCATCGCTTCCTCAAGCGCCTTGTCTGCCATCAATGCGGCGCGACCAAGCCGGTGCCAGAGGCCTGCCCCTCTTGCGGGGTCGAGGGACGGATGGCGGCCGTGGGGCCAGGGGTGGAGCGTCTGGCCGAGGAGGTCGCCGCGCGCTTTCCCGATGCGCGGCTGGCGGTGCTGTCCTCGGACCTGTTTGCCTCGGCCCGTGCGCTGAAGGATCAGATCGGTGTGATCGCGGCGGGCGGGGCCGATATCATCATCGGCACGCAGATCGTGGCCAAGGGGCACAACTTTCCGCTGCTGACGCTGGTGGGGGTGATCGACGCCGATCTGGGGCTGCAAGGCAGCGACCTGCGGGCGGCCGAGCGGACGTTTCAGCTGATGCGACAGGTGGCGGGGCGGGCAGGGCGCACGGGCGAGCGGCGCGGCGTGGCGCTGTTGCAAAGCCACCAGCCCGACCACCCGGTGATCCGGGCGATCCTCGGCGGTGATGAGGAGGGCTTTTGGCGCGCCGAGGCCGAGGAGCGCCGTACGGCCGGCATGCCGCCCTATGGCCGGTTGGCCGGCGTGATCCTGTCCGGCCCCGATCTGCAGCAATGCTTCGATCTGGGGGCCGAGCTTGCCCGCCGCGACGGACCACTTGCACGCGTGGGCGCGCAGATATTCGGCCCGGCCCCTGCGCCGATTGCCCGGGTGCGGGGCCGGCACCGGGTGCGGCTCTTGGTCAAGGCGGAAAGGGGTGTGGCCCTGCAGGCGGCGCTGTCGGCATGGGTGGCGCAGGTCAAGGTGCCAAATGCCGTGCGGCTTGCCATCGACATCGACCCGCAATCCTTCCTGTAACGCCGATTGTGCCCCGCACAATCGCGGCCCTTGCCACTGCCGCGCGGGCGGCTACACCTGTGGCCATGTTTCGCACCGTGACCATGACCGAGGCGCAGGCCCTCCCGCGCTGGCGCCGCCCGGCGGCGCTTTTGTTGCTGATGGCTTTCGCAATGCCGCTGGCCTTTTCGACCTGGTCGGCACTGCTGAACAACTTTGTCATCGAGATGGCGGGCTTTACCGGCGTCGAGATCGGTTGGCTGCACTCGATCCGCGAGGTGCCGGGGTTGCTGGCGGTCTCGGTCATCCTGCTGCTGCTGATCGTGGGCGAGCAGGCGCTGGCGGCGATGATGCTGGTGCTGCTGGGCGCCTCGACGGCGGTGACGGCGTGGTTTCCCAGCTTTCAGGGGATCCTGATCATCACGCTGCTGTCCTCGATCGGCTTTCACTATTACGAGACCGTGAACCAGTCGCTGCAACTGCAATGGCTGGAGAAAGCCACCGCGCCCAAGATGATGGGCCGCCTGCTGGCGGCAGGGGCGGCGGCCTCGTTGCTGGCTTACGGGGCGATCGTGCTGTTCTGGAAAAGCCTGGGCCTCAGCTATGACACGGTGTTTCTGGCCTCGGGCGGGGTGTGTGTGCTGATCGCGCTGTTCGCGCTGCTGGCCTATCCGAAGTTCCGCGCCGATCATCCGCAACGCAAGCGGCTGGTGCTGCGGCGGCGCTATTGGCTGTATTACGCGCTGCAATTCATGGCGGGCGCGCGGCGGCAGATCTTCGTGGTGTTTGCGGCCTTCATGATGGTCGAGAAGTTCGGCTTTGCGGTCGAAGAAATCACCGCGCTGATGCTGGTGAACTTTCTGGCGACGATGTTCGTGGCCCCGCTGATCGGCCGGGCGATCATCCGCTTTGGCGAACAGAAGGCCATGCTGGTCGAATACGCCGGTCTGTTCTGCGTCTTCATTGCCTATGGCGGGCTTTACTGGTTCGATTGGGGGCTGTGGGTCGCGGCGGCGCTGTATGTCATCGACAACCTGTTCTTTGCCATGTCGTTCTCGACCCGCAGCTATTTCCAGAAGATCGGGGATCCGGCCGATTTCGCGCCCACGGCGGCAGTGGCCTTCACCATCAACCACATCGCCGCCGTCTTCCTGCCGGCGACGCTGGGCTATCTTTGGGTGCAGGCGCCTGCGACCGTGTTCGGGATGGCGGCGGGGATGGCTGCGGTGTCGTTCAGCCTGGCGCTGCTGGTGCCCCGCCATCCCGAGGCGGGCTATGAAACCCGGCTGGCGGTCTTGGCCTGAGGCGGGCGGGCGCTATATTCGGCGCATTCAGACAGGAGGACGCATGATGTTCGGACAGGACAAGATGAAGATGGTGGCCCGTGCAGATGCGCTGCCCGGTCGCCCCGCCCCCCTGCCGCTGACCCTGCCGCATTTCGTCTTTGGCCGCGATCTCAAGGCGGCGGTTCCTGCGGGGATGCAGCAGGCGATGTTTGGTATGGGCTGTTTCTGGGGGGTGGAGCGGCTGTTCTGGCAACAGCCCGGTGTCTGGCTGACGATGGTGGGTTATGCGGCGGGCTTTACCCCCAATCCCACCTATGAGGAGACCTGCACCCAGCTGACCGGCCACGCCGAGGTCGTGCGGGTGATCTTTGACCCCAAGGTGATCTCCTATGCCGACCTGCTGCGGGTGTTCTGGGAAAACCACGATCCCACGCAGGGCATGCGGCAGGGAAATGACCTCGGCTCGACCTACCGGTCTGGCATCTACACCTATGACGCTCAACAAGAGGCGGCGGCGCTGGCCTCGCGCGAGGCCTATCAGGCGGCGCTGACGGCAGCGGGGCGTGGACGTATCACCACCGAGATCCTGCCCGCCCCGGTGTTCTATTATGCCGAGGATTATCATCAGCAATATCTGGCCAAGAAACCGGACGGCTATTGCGGGCTGCGCGGCACGGGTGTGGCCTGCGCGATTGGCACCGGCGTCAGCGCCTGACCGGCACGGCCACGCGGCCGAGGTTGACCGCAAGGGCGGCGGGGGCTATCGCAAAGGCAACCCCTGATGAGGATTTGCCAGATGCCGACCTTTTCCGCCCTGACCACCCTGATGGGAGAGGATGCCGCCGAAGCCTTGGCCGAGGCGGTGGAAAAGCTGGACCCGGCGCCGGTGGGCGTGGGCGTTTTCGAGATCGAGGATGGCTCGGGCCTGTGGGAAGTGGGCGCTTACTTCACCGAGGCCCCCAATGCCGTGATGCTGGACGTGCTGGCGCTGGCGTTCGAGGCCAAGCCCTTCGCCCTGTCCGAGCTGCCCGAGATCGACTGGGTGGCCCATGTGCGCCGCGAATTGGCGCCGGTCGAGGCCGGGCGGTTTTTTGTCTATGGCAGCCATGACGCCGACAAGGTGCCGGCAGGCCGCGTGGCCTTGCAGATCGAAGCGACGGTGGCCTTTGGCACCGGCCACCACGGCACCACGCTGGGCTGCCTGCGCGCCTTTGATGCGCTGTTCGCGGCTGGCTTCCGCCCCGCCAAAGTGGCGGATATCGGCTGCGGCACGGCGGTGCTGGCGCTGGCGGCGGCGGCGGTCCTGCCGGATGCGCTGGTGATCGCCTCGGATATCGACCAGGTGGCTGTGGATGTGGCCGAGGCCAATGTGGCGATCAACGGGCTCGACGGCCGGGTCGAGTGTCTGGAGGCTGCGGGCTTTGATCACCCCCGCCTCACGGCCGAGGCGCCATTTGACCTGATCTTTGCCAATATCCTGAAAGGCCCGCTGATCGAGCTGGCGCCGGATATGGCTGCCCATGCCGCGCCGGGCGGGATGGTCATTCTGTCTGGTCTGCTGGTGGTTCAGGCCGAAGCCGTGACCGAGGCCTATCTTGCGCAGGGATTCGCCCTGAAAGCGCGCGAAGATCTTGGCGAATGGTCGACTTTGGTCTTCCAGAAGCCGTGAAATTGGCGCCGTTGCCACAGTTTTGCCGCACTCTGCCCGCAGTATCGGCCCAGGTGGGGGCCATGCGCGGAGATTGAACATGGTCGAGACGCAGTATTCCGAATTCTACGCCCGCGCCGCCCGACTAGAGCGCGCGAGGTTGATGGGGATGGGGTTCGAGGCGCCGGGCACGCTCGGCCGCTCGCACTTCCAACGTCACAGGCCGATGTGGCGGCCGCTGCGGCTGATCGGGCCGCTGCTGATGGTGCTGATCTGTGCCGTGGGCCTCAAGGCCGCAATCCATGCCCGGATCGGCGATGATCTGTATCAGCAACGGGTGGCGGCGCTGCTGGACGGGCGCGATTTTGCCCGACTGGGGGGGGCGTTCATGCAGCCCGATCCGCTGACCCTGTGGCTTTCGCCACGCGTGGCACCCTATCTGCGCTGACTGCCAGCATTGTTTGGCGGCATCGGAAAGCCAAAAGGCCGCCCCTGCGGACGGCCTCCCTACCTGCGGTGCCTGTTCTGGCCCCGCTAGTGATCGGTGCCTCAGCGGCGACCGATCATACCGATTTCGGCGCGGCAGAGACCAATATCGTCCAGTTCGCGGTCAGACAGACGCGACAGGGCGGCACGGGTCATGCGAGCGTCGTTCCATGCGGCAACAGCGGCAAACGGCGCGCTGAGGGCCTGCAGGGCACGGTAGGTGGAGATGGCGCCGAACGGCACCGAACGGGTCGTCGTCTCGAAGGCGGCCATGGTGATCTTCCTTTTCCATTCTGCTCAATAAACGGGCGGTCCCGTTCATGCCTCGTGAGATAGGCGTGCTGCAGGTGCAAAGCAATCGGGGCGAACGCAAAGCCCACTTGCGTTTCCTGCATGGCTTGCGCCCTTATTTTTAACGATTTTTTATACGTCTTGAGTGTTTCGCCACCCCATTTCATGCCCGCATGCCGCATTTCGCACCTGCAGCGTCGCATGCGGGCCAAAACCGCTGTGCGGGTGGCTTCATGTGGTGTTTGCAATTCCCGATTGGCGGATGTTCTCTCTTCGTGCTAGTTTGCCGAAAACGAGCAGAAAAAGGGGCGGCCATGCGTGTTCTGGGCATCGACCCGGGGCTTCGCAACCTTGGTTGGGGTGTGATCGAGGTCGCGGGTTCGCGGTTGAGCCATGTTGCGAATGGCATCTGCCATTCGGCGCCGGGCAATGATTCGGCTGGCGATCTGGCCTTGCGCCTTTGCAGCCTGCACAGCCAATTGACCGAAGTGCTGCGCGCATACGCCCCCGATACGGCCGCGGTGGAACATACCTTCGTCAACAAGGATGCAGTGGCCACGCTGAAACTGGGGCAGGCGCGCGGCATTGCCCTGCTGGTGCCGGCGCAGTTTGGTCTGACGGTCGGTGAATATGCGCCCAATGCGGTGAAAAAGACTGTGGTCGGTGTGGGTCATGCCGCCAAGCAGCAGATCGACCATATGGTGCGCCTGCAGTTTCCCGGGGTAAGGATTGCCGGGCCGGATGCGGCCGATGCGCTGGCAGTGGCAATCTGTCACGCGCATCATGCACAAAGCGCGGGCCGGTTGGCGGCGGCGGTGAAAAGGGCGGCGGGATGATCGGCAAGATTACCGGGGTGGTGGACTATCGGGCGTCCGATCATGTGCTGATCGACGTCCGTGGCGTCGGATACATCGTCCACGCCTCCGAGCGCACGCTGGCAGGCCTGCCGGGGCCGGGCCAGCCGGTGGCGCTTTATACCGAGATGATCCTGCGCGAAGACTTGATGCAGCTGATCGGTTTCCCGACCCTGCTGGACAAGGAGTGGTTTCGTCTGCTGACCACGGTGCAGGGCGTGGGCGCCAAGGCGGCGCTGGCGATCCTCGGCACGCTGGGGGCCGAAGGGGCAGGGCGGGCGATCACACTGGGCGATGCGCGCGCCGTTCAGGCCGCGCCGGGTGTGGGCCCGAAACTTGCGCAGCGCATTGTGCTGGAGCTGAAGGCCAAGGCCCCCGGGGTGATGGCGGCGGGCATGGCGCTGGCCGCTACCGCCGATGGCGGTGATCTGGCCGAGGTGCTGGAGGCCGCGCCGGCAGCCACCGTCAAACCCGCGCGCAGGGCCGCCGAACCAAAGGCCCCGCCGCCGCGGATGGCTTATGTGGCCGATGCGCTTTCGGCGCTGACCAATCTGGGCTACGCCACGGGTGACGCGGCCGAGGCGGTTGCGGTGGTTTCGGGTGAGGCACCTGAGGCAGACACCGCAACTCTGATCCGGCTGGCGCTGAAACGGCTGGCACCGAAGGGCTGACAGATGAGTGATCCGATCCTGTCGCCCGAACGCCAACCCGAAGATCAGGACCGGGCGCTGCGCCCGCAGGTTCTGGACGATTTTGTGGGGCAGGCCGAGGCGCGCGCCAATCTGCGGGTCTTCATCGCCAGCGCGCGGATGCGCGGCGAGGCGATGGATCATACGCTGTTTCACGGCCCGCCCGGCCTGGGCAAGACCACGCTGGCGCAGATCATGGCGCGCGAGCTGGGGGTGGGGTTTCGCATGACCTCGGGTCCCGTTCTGGCCAAGCCGGGGGATCTGGCGGCGATCCTGACCAATCTGGAACCGCGCGACGTTTTGTTCATCGACGAGATCCACCGCCTGTCCCCGGTGGTCGAGGAGGTGCTGTATCCGGCGATGGAGGATTTTGCCCTCGATCTGGTGATCGGCGAGGGGCCTGCTGCGCGCACGGTGCGGATCGACCTGCAACCCTTCACTCTGGTTGGAGCAACAACGCGACTGGGCCTGCTGACCACGCCCTTGCGCGACCGGTTTGGCATCCCCACGCGGCTGCAATTCTATACCGAGGACGAGTTGGACCTGATCGTCACCCGTGGCGCGCGGTTGATGGGCATCGAGGCGCTGCCCGATGGCACGCGCGAGATCGCGCGCCGCGCCCGCGGCACCCCGCGGATCGCTGGCCGTTTGTTGCGCCGGGTGGTGGATTTTGTGACCGTCGAAGGCGACGGCCGCCTCACCCAGGCGATTGCCGACAGGGCGCTGACGCGGATGGGGGTCGATCATCTGGGGCTCGATACGGGCGACCGGCGCTATATGACCCTTTTGGCCGAAAACTATGGCGGCGGACCGGTCGGGGTCGAGACGATCTCGGCCGCGCTGTCGGAAAGCCGCGACGCGATCGAGGAGGTGATCGAGCCCTACCTCATGCAGCAGGGCCTGATCCTGCGCACGCCGCGCGGACGGATGCTGGCCAGCAAGGCCTGGGCGCATCTGGGGTTGGAGCCGCCCAAGGGGCCCGGTCAGCCCGGACTTTTTGACGCCTGATTTCTGGGCCAACTTGCGGTCGGGGCACCACCTTAGGGGTGTGCCGGCACGGCGGGGCTTGTCTTAAACGGGTGCTTGACCTGATCGGTGGCATGGCCGAAAGCAGGCGCATAGTTCGTGTGAGGATTTACGGATGTCGACCAACGAGCCGCGTGCCGCAACCCTGCAAGAGGACGAAATCAACATCCTCGACCTGGTCTCAGCCCTGTGGGCAGGGAAGGTCTGGGTGATTGCTGCCACCGTTGTCGCGCTGGCCATCGGGGCTTTTGCCGTGCTGCGAGCGCAACCGCTCTATCAGGCGCAGGGCCTTTTGCAGCTTGAGACGCGGACGGGGGCCTTGGCCTTGCCGGAAAACATGCAGGCGCTGCTGGGGGACGGCAACTCTGCCCAGTCGGCAGGCGCGACCGAGATGGAGATCCTGAAGTCGCGCATGATCATGCGTCAGGTGGTCGAAAAGCTGAACCTGCAGATCGTGGCAGAGCCGAGGGTGCTGCCGGTGGCCAAGTTGCTGCCCGAACGGCTGGGCCTGCCGGATATCGGGCTTTTCAAGCCGTTTCGTTGGGGCAATGAGGCGATCAGCGTCGGTCTGCTTGAAGTGCCGGAGGCCTGGCTCGACACGGACATGACCCTGCGCATCACGGATGCCGCAAGCTATGAGGTCGAATTGCCGTCCGGTGCGGTGCTGAGCGGGCGGGTGCAGGCGGTGCTGACCCAGCCGGAAAGCGGGTTTGCGCTGCGGGTCGATGCCCTGCAAGGTCCGGTAGGCCGCGAGTTTCTGCTGGCCCGCAGCAGCATGTCGCGCGCGGTGCGGGCGATGCAGGAGAATTTCGGCGTCGCGGAAAACCCGCGCGGTTCGTCCATCCTGCGCGTCACCTTTACCGCCGAAGACCCGCGCAAGGCCGAGCAGATCCTCGATGCCATCGCCCAAAGCTATGTCAGCCAGAACATCTCGCGCAGCGCGGCCGAGGCCGAAAACAGCCTTGCCTTCATCGAACAGCAACTGCCCGAGGCCGAGGCGGCAGTGCGGGCGGCGCAGGATGCGCTGAACGCCTATCGCCAGCAGCAGGGCTCGGTTGATGTTGATTTCGAGACCCAGAGCCTGCTGGAACGCGCCATCGCCCTGGAGGCCGAGCTGAACCGACTGGTGATCGAAGAGCAGGATCTGAAGGATCGCTATACGGTCAACCATCCCACCTACAAGATCCTGCTGGACACCCGCGCCAATCTCCAGGCGCAACTGGAGGACATTCGCAACAGCACGACCGGACTGCCCGAGACCCAGAAGGAAATCTTCAACCTCACCCGAAATCTTGACGTGACGCAGGCTGTCTATGAACAACTGCTGAACCGGGCGCAGGAATTGCGGGTGTTGCGGGCCTCGACCGTGGGGTCGGTGCGGATCATCGACACCGCGGATTCAGACGGGCTGAAGGTCTCGCCCAAGACCAGCCGGACCTTGGCCATCGCATTGCTGGCCGGGTTGCTGATCGGGGCGGGGATCGTGCTGATGCGGCGGGCTCTGCGCCGGGGCATCAAGGGAGCGCAGGAAATCGAGCAGACCGGCCTGCCGGTCTTTGCCACCGTCAACTTTGCGCCCGAGGCCGCCAACCACCGCAAGACCCGTGGCAAGCTGCCGATCCTGGCCCTGACCCAGCCTGATCACATGACGATCGAGGCGCTCCGCTCGCTGCGGACGTCGTTGCATTTCGGGATGCTGGATGCCCAAACCAACACCATCCTGCTGACCTCTGCTGCGCCGGGTGTCGGCAAGAGCTTTACCTCGGTCAATCTGGCTGCGGTGGCGGCGCAGGCGGGGCAGAAGGTCTGTCTGATAGATGCTGACCTGCGGAAAGGCTATTTGCGGCGCTATCTTGGCGTCGAAAAGGGCGCGCCGGGGCTGGCCGAACTGCTGGCGCGTGAAAAGACACTGGACGAAGTGCTGATGGCCGGTCCGGTGGACGGGCTGTCGTTCATTACCAGTGGCCGCTATCCGCCCAATCCGTCCGAGCTGCTGATGCGCTCCGAGTTCGAGCAGCTGTTGCAAACCCAGAACGACCGTTTTGACCTCATCCTCATCGACAGCCCGCCGGTGCTGGCGGTCACAGATCCGGTGGTGATCGGTCGCTATACCGGCGCAACCATCCTTGTGGTGCGCCATCTGGAGACGATGCTGGGCGAGGTGGAGGCCGTGCGGCGCGCCTTCGAGACTGCGGGGGGCAAGCTGACCGGCGCAATCCTGAACGGATATCGCGTGACCGAAGGCAGCAAATATGGCGGCCAGTATCACTACTACAACTACCGCTACAGCTATCGCAGCGGCCAGGATTGAGGCAGGCGGGGGCCGCGTGGCGGCCCCTTTCGTGCAGCGCGGGCAGGGCGTCGGTCGCGCCCTGTGTCCGTTACACCATATCTTTTCATGACCACAAAATAAAGCCATTGATTCCGCTATGCAATTCCAATTCCCGCTACACCAAGCCTTTTCCTGCTTCCACCATGTCCTTTCCTGAACCCCGGAATTGGCGGAAAAACGGATTCGGCGCCCGCTCTTGAGAACGGCGGTGCAAAATTGGTCCACGGTAGCGGCGGGATAGTCCTGCTGCG
>CAYTMV010000065.1:0-11240 GCA_964439015.1 uncultured Gemmobacter sp. | reverse complement strand
CGCCCAGGCAATAGCCGACCGCATGGGCCTTTTGCCCCGGCACGATCGTGTTCACGGCCTCCAGCGCCGCCAGGACGCCCAAGCGGCGATAATCGTCCATGCCCAGGTCGCGATCGTCGTAATCGGGGTTCTTCCAAGAGATCGCGAATACCGTAAAGCCCTGATCCACAAGGTATTTGATCAAAGAGTCCTGCGGCGTCAGATCAAGGATGTGGTATTTCATGATCCAGGCCGGCACGATCAGCACCGGCTCGGGATGGACGGACTCGGTGGCAGGCGCGTATTGGATCAGCTCGATCAGGCGGTTGCGAAAGACCACCTTGCCGGGGGTGAGCGCCAGGTTTTCGCCCGGCGCGTAATCCTCGGCCCCATGCGGCGGGCGGCCATTTGCCTGACGTTGCACATCGTCTTGAAAGTTCAGCCAGCCGCGGACCAGATTGGCCCCACCCTCGCTCAGCGTCTGTTTCAGAACCACCGGATTGGTGGCCGGAAAATTGGTGGGCGACAGCATGTCCAGCGCCTGCCGTGTGGCAAAATCGACCTGGGCGGCGTGGCGGGCATCCAGCCCGCGGATGCCGGTCGTCGCCGCATGCCACCATTGCTGTTGCAGCAGAAACGCCTGATGCATCACGTTGAAGGGCCAACGCTGCCAGGCAGGATCGCTGAAGCGGCGGTCATGGGCCAGCGGCT
The DNA here is from genome assembly GCA_964439015.1 of uncultured Gemmobacter sp. Classification (GTDB taxonomy): domain Bacteria; phylum Pseudomonadota; class Alphaproteobacteria; order Rhodobacterales; family Rhodobacteraceae; genus Gemmobacter. The sequence goes on along the minus strand of CAYTMV010000065.1, from coordinate 10,550 downwards.
CTACACAGGGCGTGCCATCGTCTTTCAGCGCGCAGGTCGCGGCAAACCGCGCCAACTGGGCCGCGTTGCGGGCGGCCTTGCCCATCAACTCCAGCTGCTTGCCGGGCGAGGCCGCCAGATGCAAAAGCCAGTCCTGATAGGCCGTCGCCACCGCCAGCGGCGAAAGACCTTGCGTAAACCGGGCCAGAAGCTGGTGGGCCGCGCGATCCACAGTCTGCTCCAGCCGGGTGGCGAGCGCCTCGTCCCGCGCCTGCAAGGCCGGGCCCAGCGCGGCCAACGCCTGCTGCATCCGCTGTAGCACTGCCTGCGGGGTGTCTCGATTGCCATAACCCTCGCTGACAGGGGCCATATCGATCTTGCCGTCCATACTGGTCACCATGCTGTCCCTGTCCTTTCGGACCTGACAGCAAAGATGGCGCGGCCTTGCCCGATGTGCAACCATGCAAGGGATCTTTCCGCCCCTCCCCGTCATTTCAGAAGCGCGAAAGCCTGCTTTTGCAGATGGCGTCAGCGGCCCACGGGCACGCCGCGCAGCAACGCGAAGCCGCGTGGCAACCAGCACAAAAAAGCCAGTTTGGTCCCTGCCGTGCTGCCAGAAAATCCTGGCAGGGGTGTAGAACCCACGGCCCGGCGATCACGCGCGCAATCTGTGCCGCGCCGCCCCGCTGTCCGGTGACGTCGTCACATGGCCCGAAGGTTCGCGCCGCACCAGAGCCCGAGGCGCATGCGTCCGAGACTGGCTAAGATCAGCCTGAACGGCGGTTTCGATCAGGCCGATCCGGTCGCAAACCATCATCCACAAAAGCGCACAGCAAGGAAAAATCAGAAGATGGATCAGGATCATGAGAGCAATCCGCGTTGAACACCCCCATCCTGCGCGCCTGTCTGTTAATATCCAGCTAAAGGCGCCCGGATTTCAACAAATCCACCTGAGATTTCCCGCCACCCGATGGCTGCACACATGAAAAAACCGGCCGGGTCCGGCCGGTTTGGCGAAGGATACGACAGGCCTTGCCTGATTACTGGGTGTCGGGGGTGCTGCCGCCGCCGCCGCCGGCCACCGCTGCAGCTGCCACGACACCTGCCGCTGCCGCGGCCGCGCCGCCTGCGCCCAGACCACCCAGGGCCAGCGGCACAAAGCCCTCGGCGTCTTCGCCGCAGGTGGCGGTCACGCGACCATCGGCTTCCATCCGCGCCTCGATCACAGCCTGATCGCCGCAAACCCCATGCGCCTCGGCCAGAGCAACCAGTTGCTCATCCGAGAGATTCGCGCCAGCGGGCGCGTTGCCGCCCTGTGCCGAAGCCACGAACGGAAACGCGAGAACCAGAGCTGCGGATGCCAGAAATGCCTTCATGAAAACCTCCATCATTTCCCCCAACCTTTAGCAGAGTGAAAAACCCAAAACCAGCCTCAGAAATTGAAAATTAGACGATTAAAGAGGCATTTACCCCGCCAAAAACACGCAAAAAGTGTTAAACCCGCGGGGTAGAACGGCCGTCCCACGACCTCTTTGACCAAGTATCTGGACGCTGACACAAGCGAACCGCGTTTTTTCGTCATCGGAAAGGTCGAGCGGGCTTGTCCACCTCGTCAAGGCGCCGACGGTCTGGTTGAAGACCCGTGCCGGGAGGCGATCTGCAAAAAGCGGCAAACGCTGGGCAAGGGGGCTGAAGGCCATGGCGTCACGGGGATAACGCCTGCGCGGGCTGGTGCGACGGGGCCAATGGCAGGTGGAATACAGCCTCAAACCCGCTGGTCTTGCCGGGGATCGGCGCGTTCAGTCGCAGTTCCCCCCCCGATTGCCGGGCGATGCGATCACAGATGTAAAGGCCGAGGCCGAAACCCGTGCTGTCGGTCCTTTGACTGTAAAACCGCTCGGTCAGACGATCGAGGTCGTCCAACGCGATGATCGGAGCCGGGTTCGCGACCGACAGCGCCCCGTCAGGGCTGAGTGTGATGGTGATCGGACTGTCCGCTGGCGCATGTTGCAGGGCATTCTCGATCAGATTGCCGGCGACGATGCCGTAGGCATCGGGATCGATCCGCGACAGGACCGGAACATCCGGCAGCTGAACCTGAAGACGCGTGGCCCGGGATGGGTCAGATGCCATCTCGTCGAGGATCAGGCCCAGCAGTTGCACCAGATCCTGCGGCGCCGAGGCAGGGCCGATGCCGGCTTCGGCACGGGCCAATTGCAACAGCCGGGCGACCAGCCCCCGCATCCGCCTCAGGGCGGCCTCCAGACGCCCGATCCGGTCCAGCGCCGAGGGGTCCGTCGTCTCGATCCGCAGACGCTGAACCTGCGCAAGCGCCACCGCCACCGGGCTGCGCAACTCATGCGCAGCGTTGGTGGCAAAGGCGCGCTCGCCATCCAGCGACTGCGCGAGGCGGATCATGAATTCGTTGAGTTTCGCCGTGATCGCGCGCAGCTCTCCCACCTGGTCCGCGGCGTCTATCGGGTCAAGCCGGCTATCGCTGCGCTTTTCGATCTCACCTGCCAGCACCGCCAGCGGCCGAAGGGCCAGGCGGGCAATCCGGTCGATCAGCAGAAAGGCGAGCGGCAGCAAGGCAAGCATCGGGATGCCGAAGGCGAAAAGACTTTCGCGGAAAGCCTCGCGCCGCTCGGCCAACGGATCGCCGAACCGCAGCGACAGGCCGGCCCCATCCGGTGGCGTCGTGTAGAAGGCATGCGTATCTGTGAAGGCATAGCCTGCAACCGGCGGACCTGACGGCAGATCGGCCCCAAGCGCGCCCCCCGACATCAGAACAACACCGCCATCGCTATCCACAAGGGCAAAGACAAGGTCTTCGTCGGGTTGCCCCGATGCCCCGATCGGCCCCGTCACCAGATTGGTATCGGGATCGACCAGCCCCTGGTCATAGGCGTTGGACAGGACTGGCAACAGCAAATCGGCGGTCTCGCGCAGCTCGATATCAAGCATCTCCCTCTGCTCGGATCCCAGCACGATGGTCGTGGCTGCCACCGCGAGCAGCCAGATCAGCAGAAAACCACCGCCGATCATCAGGACCAGTCGGCCGACAAGGGTGCGATGTGCGCTCATACCTTGCCCATCCGATAGCCAAATCCGCGCACGGTTTCCACGCTGGCACGGCCCAGCTTGGCGCGCAGGCGGCTGACATGGGCTTCGATGGCGTTGCTTTCGACCTCATCGCCAAAACCGTAAAGCGCATCCTCGAGGTCATTCTTCGGGACGACCATCTCGGGACGCCGGCTGAGCCGTTCGAGGATCGCCCATTCCCGTGGGGTCAGAACCACCGGGCGCCCCTCCACCTCGACCGCGCGCGACTCGGGCAGGAGGCGCAGCGCGCCAAACCGGCGCTCGATGGCGCGTTTGCCATCGACACGCCGCAGGATCGCGTCGATCCGCGCCGTCATCTCGTCGAGATCGTAGGGTTTCACCAGATAGTCATCGGCCCCGGCCTTCAGGCCCTCGATCCGCTCGGTGATCCGGTCGCGCGCGGTCACGATCAGGACCGGCGTGGCCAAGCCGCTGTCGCGCAGCCCCCGGATCAGCGACAAGCCGTCGCCATCGGGCAGGCGCAGATCCAGCAAGACAAGGTCATAGCGGGTTGCGCGCACGGCTGCCTCTGCCTCTTCAAGGGTGGCGGCGACATCCACCGCATGGGCCTGCGCGCGCAGATGATCCTGCACCGCATGGGCCAAATCCGGTTCGTCCTCGACCACCAGAAGTCGCATGCGCCTGTTCCCCACCACTTCGCCCCTTTATAGGCGCACCGTCAGCAATCCGTAAGGTTGCCCTGCGCAAAACCCCGCCAAACCCGGCACGTCGCCGGGGCAAGAGGCATTTTGGGAATGACGTCGGAAACACTCTGGATTGCAATCGGCTTTTTGGGACAGGCCCTGTTCACCTCGCGGTTTCTGGTGCAATGGATCGCCAGCGAGCGGCGACGCGAAAGCGTGATCCCGGTGGCGTTCTGGTGGCTGAGCGTTGTGGGCGGGCTGACGCTTCTCAGCTATGCGGTATGGCGGCAGGACCCGGTCTTCATCATCGGACAGGCCAGCGGTCTGTTGGTCTATGCCCGCAATCTGGCCCTGATCGCGCGCAACCGCCGCGTGGTGTCGTGATGACCTTGCAGAAAACCGCAAATCTGACGGTCGCGGCGCTGGCGCTGGTCTGCATTGCCGGGGTCTTGTTGCGTCCGTTGGCGCCGATCGACGAGACCCGCTATCTCGCCGTCGCCTGGGAGATGTGGCTCAGCGGCGATTACTTCGTGCCGACCCGCAACTTCGAGCTTTATACCCACAAGCCGCCCCTGTTGTTCTGGACGATCAACCTTGTCTGGTCGGTTTTCGGTGTGTCCGAAATCGCCGCGCGGCTGGTCGCGCCCTTCTATGGGCTGATCGGGGTGGTGCTGGCGGGCAGGCTTGCCCAAAGCCTCTGGCCCGATGATGCCGAGATCGGCGCGCGCACGAAGATCGCGCTTTCCGGTCTTGCGATCTTTGCCACAGCGGCCGGGCTGACGATGTTCGACGCGATGCTGGCCACGGCGACGGTGGCGGGTCTGCTGGCCCTTGTGGCGGCGGGGCGCAGCGGGCGCTGGCGCTGGTGGGCGATGCTGGGGGGCGCGATGGCGCTGGGTGTTCTGGCCAAGGGGCCGGTCATCCTGTTGCACCTGCTGCCGGCGTCCCTGTCGCTGCCGCTATGGGCGGGGGATCAGTGGCAGGTGTCCTGGCGGCGCACGCTGGCCGGCACCGGACTTGCGCTGCTGACCGGGCTTGCCATCGTCGGCCTGTGGCTGTGGCCGGCACTGGTGATCGGCGGGCCGGAATACCGTGACGCCGTGCTGTGGAAACAAAGCGCGGGCCGCGTGGTCGACAGCTTTGCCCATGCCCGGCCGTGGTGGTTCTTTGTCGCCATGATACCGGTGCTGACCTTCCCCTGGATCTTCGTGCCCGCGATCTGGAGGGCCGGACGCCGCTCTGCGATCTGGTCCGAGCCGGGCCTGCGTCTGGCCCTGATCTGGGCGATCACGGCCACTGTCCTGTTCAGCCTGATCAGTGGAAAACAGATCCACTATCTGGTCCCCGAACTGGCTGCCGTGGCGCTCATCGTCGCGCGATTGACGCGCGAGATCGGGCCGTTCCGGCTGATCTATGCCGCCTTGCCCTTGCTGCTGGCCGCCGCGCTGGCCATTGCGGCCGCCGCGGGCATGATCCCGCTGGGTCAGGCCGAGGTTTTGCTGCAGCCGCGCTCGATGCTGCTGGCCTGGGCGCTGGTGATCGTCACGGTCAGTCTCGTCGCGGTGCAGATCGGCGGGCTGCGCGGTGGCGCGATCCTGACGCTGGGCGCGATCTTGTCGGTGAACCTGCTGGTCGGCCTGACCGCCACCCGCCAGATCTACGACACGCACCAGATCGCACGGATCATCGCCCCGCGAGAGGCCGGCGGGATCGCCTTCATCGGCAAGACCTATCATGCCGAGTTCAACTTTGCCGGACGGCTGACGCGCCCCGTGGACGGCCCGGCGGATCATGACGCCCTCGAGGCGTGGATCGCCACCCACCCCGACGGGGTGATCGTGGGCCGTCCCGACCGCACCATGCTGACCTGGCGCCCGGACGAGACGGTGGTCTTCCGCGGATCGCCCTATGCCATTTGGTTTGTTGCCCAACCCCACCAGAAAGGCACCCAGCAATGACCGAGACCCTTCCCCAGATCTCTGTTGTCATCCCGGCACGCGACGAGGTCATAGCCCTCGAGTCCCTTGTGGCAGAGGTCGATGCCGCCCTGACGGGGCAGGCGTTCGAGATCATCGTGATCGATGACGGATCGACCGACGGCAGCCAGCATCTGCTGACCCGGCTGGCGGCGCTGAACCCGCGGCTGCGCTGGCTGGGCAACAAGACATCCATCGGGCAGTCGGCCTCGATCCGGCGCGGTGTCCGCCATGCGAGGGGCGCGCTGATCGTGACGCTGGACGGTGACGGACAAAACCCGCCCGACCAGATCCCGGCGCTTTTGGTGCCCTTCAGCAAGCCCGGCAGCGCAAGTCTTGGTCTTGTTCAGGGCCAGCGTGAAAGACGGCAGGATACGGCGGCCAAGCGGATCGGCTCGCGCCTGGCAAACGCGATCCGGGGCTGGATGTTGAAGGATGGTGTGCGCGACTCTGGCTGCGGGCTGAAAGCCTTCCGCCGCGAGGCCTATTTTGACCTGCCTTGGTTCGACCATATCCACCGCTTCATGCCCGCGATGATGCTGCGCGAGGGGTGGCGGGTGCAGACCGTCTCGGTCAGCCATCGCGAGCGGGTGGGCGGCCGGTCGAAATACGGCAACCTGTCGCGCGCGCTGGTCGGCATCCCCGACCTGCTGGGTGCGGCGTGGCTGATCCGGCGCGCAGGCCCGCCCCGTCATCCCGTGCAGGATGCAGGCGCCGCGCCTGACGCAGGTGTCTCCAGCCAGGTCGCGATGCAGAAAGCGACGTAACGCCCACCAAGACGGCGCGCAAAAGGCGCCCTCGGCGCAACGGCCGAGGGGGGGGCGCATGTCAGAAAGCCAGTCTCGGGATGCACGGGATCGCCGTGCAGATCAGGTAGCGGAAGCACAGCACCCTGTTTGAGCCGGTTTGCAGCAGATCGAACACCAGGTTGCAAACCTTGTGCTGCGGGCTGTTCGAACCAGCAACGACGCGACCGCAGCAGCCTGCGACGAAACGAACGTTCCGTTCAAGGACTTGCACTACATCGCAGAGATGTATTGGAAAATGGTGCCCCCAGAGGGACTCGAACCCCCGACCCTCTGATTACAAATCAGATGCTCTACCAGCTGAGCTATAAGGGCATGCTGGGCGTGATCTAGCATGGCCGCATGTGGCCTCGCAACCCGTCCTGCCGACAATTCTTGCCACGGACCCAGGCTGCGCCTGCCGACGGGCCGCTTTCAGGGCTGCGGCGCGGGCCCTGATCCTCCGCCGCGTTCGAAGGCTGGCACTTGCGCGCGCCAGCCTTGCCTTTTGGCATGAAATATGTATATAGATGCCAAAGAGGATATGCACATGCACTTCGCCACGGTCCAACCCATCAACGCGCGCCCCGACCTTCCTGCCATCACGGACGCGGAAGCGGCGGCGCTGGCGCGCGCCACGGTCAACCTGTTCCGCGCCTGGGGCATGACGGATGGCGAGGCGCGCGTGCTGTTGGGCGACATGGCGCAGCGCACCTGGGCACGCTGGAAAAGCGGCGATATCGGCCGGATCGACCGTGACCTGCGCGCGCGGATGGCGATCCTGATGGGCATCCACAAGGCGCTGCGCTACCTGTTTGCCGATCCCGCACGTGGCTATGCCTGGATCCGCCAGCCCAGCGCGGCCTTTGGCGGGCGCAGCGGGCTGGACATCATGCTGCGCGGCGAGATCACCGATCTGATCGACCTGCGCAGCTATCTGGATGCGGAAAGGTCTGCCTGGTGACGGTGCCGGTCCGCCGCGTGGCATGGCCCCGCACTGTTCGCATCATCCGCTCGATCCACCCGCCCATCGACCTGTTCGAGGATATCGCCGCCCCCGCCGATTGGGAGGCGCTGGCCTCGGCCGAAGCAAAGTTCAACCCGCGTATCCGCGACAGCATCGGCGATCTGTCCAAGGTGCCGGTTGCGCGCCGTGTGGCCGGGCCCGGGGCCAGCTGGCTGATGGCGCCCTTTGTCCATTGCTCGCCGCTGCGGCCGGGGCGGTTCTCGGATGGCAGCTTTGGCCTTTACTACGCCGGCGACCGCAGCGCGGTGGCGATTGCTGAGACCATCCACCACCACGCCCGCTTCATGCGCGCCACCAACGAGGCGCCGGGCTGGACATCGCAGTTCCGCGAACTGGTCGGCGCGATCGATGCCGATCTCGACGACGCAACCGGCCGCGCCGATCTGCTGGACCCGGACGATTACCGCGCCTCGCAGGTCTTCGGGGCCGAGCGGCGCGCCGCGGGGTCACATGGCATCATCTGGCCCAGCATCCGATATGCCGATGGCCAGTGCATCGGCGTCTTCTGGCCCGACGTGATCCCGATCCCGACCCAAGGCGCGCATTACGCCTATCACTGGAACGGCACGTCCGTGGATTACGTCAAGCGGTTGGACAGCGGCGACGTCTGGCAGGTGACCTGAGCGGGCGGCACGCTGGCCGCGCCGCCTCAGGCAAAGGCCATCCGCCTGACCCCCGAGAGGGCATTGAACAGGATCGCCGACAGAACCACCGCCCCACCGACAAATGTGGCGGCGCTTGCGGTCTCGCCCAGGATCAGCCAGACCCAGAACGGCGCCAGCAGCACCTCGGTGTTCGACATCAGCGTCAGTTCGGCGGCGGGCACAACCCGGCTGCCCAGCGCATAGAGGATCATGCCGCCCGCGGTGGTGATCATGCCCATCGCCACACACCAAAGCACATCTGTCGCGGGCACAATCAGTGCCTGCCCGGCGTGGCTGGCCGCAATCGCACCCGCCACGATCGCAAGCGACGCGCCGACCAGGACGATCGGCATGCTGTCATCGACCTTGCGCCAGCGCAGCGCCACGCTGAAGGCGGCAAATCCCAGCGCCGAGATGAGCGCGGCGAGATTTCCCACCAGCGCGCCCGCTGCCAGCCCCTCGCGCACCATCAGCATGATACCGACCATGGCCAGCCCGATCGCGGCCCAGGTGCGCGGCGCCACCCGCTCGCTCAGGATCAGCCAGCCGAGGACGGCGGCCAGAAACGGCGAGGCTGCCAGCAGAAAGGCCGCATTGGCGATGGTCGTGCTTTGAAAGGCCAGGATCGCGCCGCCCATGGCCGCCACCAGCGCCGTCGCCCCCATCATCCCCGCCGGTCCCGCCTTGCGGATCGCGGGCCAGGGTGACCCGCCCGCCTTCCAGGCCAGAAACGCCAGCAGCACCGGCAACATGCCGACCGACCGCCAGACCAGCACCGTCCAAGCGCCGGCCTCGTCGATCTGGCGGATCACCAGGGCCTGAAAGGACCACAGCACCCCGGCTGTCAAAACCATGATCAGACCCGTCTTGTAGCGCATTTTCGGTCTCCCTTGCCTCAGCCCATCTAGGGGCTGGGCAAAGCATCATGCAAACGAATAGAATTGAGGAATCACTTCAGGAAATCTGAACAATGACCGAACCTCTCGACCTCGCCCTGCTGCGCAGTTTCGTGGCCGTGATCGAGTGCGGCAGCATCCAGATGGCCGCCGCCCGGGTGGGCCGCAGCCAGTCGGCGGTCAGCATGCAGATCAAACGGCTGGAAGAGGACCTGGGCCGCCCGCTGTTCCTGCGCGAAGGCCGCAGCCTGCGCCCGAACCCCGCGGGCGAGGATCTGCTGGTGCATGCGCGCCGCCTGCTGCGCCTGTCCGAGGAGGCCCGGGCCAGCCTCAGCCACCCCGAAGCCGCCGGCACGGTGCGTATCGGCATGCCCGAGGATTACGCCGCCTGGCTGCTGGCCCCGACGCTCGAGCGTTTTGGCCGGGAATACCCGCTGGCCGAGATCGCAGTGACCTTCGCCTCATCGCCAGTCCTGCTGCGCCTGATCGCGTCAGGCAAACTGGATCTGGCCGTGGTCACGCGCGAAGAGCGCCAGCCCTTTGCCGTGCTGCGGCGCGAGCGGTTTGTCTGGGCGGCGGCGCCCGATCACGCGGCCTGGCTGCGCGATCCGCTGCCGGTGGCCCTGTTCGAGGCGGGCGATATCGCCCGCCGCATCGCGCTCGAGGCCTTGCAGACCGCCGACCGTCCGTTTCGCATCGTCAGTTCGACCCGCAGTCTTCTGGGCCTGATCGCCGTCGCCGAGGCCGGGCTTGCCGTCACCGGTCTGGTCGAATCCTGTCTGCCGCCCGGTCTTGTGCGACTGGGCGAGGCCGAGGGCCTGCCCCCGCTGCCGATCCTTGACCTGAGCCTCGTTCAGGGCCCGGCAGAGCCGCTGCCCGTGACCCTGCGCCTGGCCGAATTTCTGACCCGGGAGTTGCGCGGAGAGGGGTCGGCCACCGCACTGCCCTGACCAAAGCGTCCTGCGTGACGGATCATCGGCCGGCGGCCCGGTGGCCGCAGGATGCGGCGCAGGATGGCCGCCTCGGTCATGCCGATGGTGACCAGCATCGCCGGCACGTCGAGCCCGATCAGCGGCAGCACGACAAAAAGCCATATTCTGCACCCGCAGCGGCACAGCGCGCAGAAAGCTGACGCAGAGCGCCGCCTACCGGCGCAACCCGGTCGGTCGCGACAGCCGCGCCGCACAGACCAGCGTGGCGATCACCAGCCCCAGCGCAATGCCTCCGGCCGAGATCAGCAGCGTTTAGCCCACGGCCCAGAGCACGGCCAGAGCGCGGATTGAAGGGGCCTTCAGTCTTTCCTTGTTGGTTTCATGGGTATGCATGGCGGCCCCCCGCCGGATCGGGGGCCGTCTGCTCACAGGATCGCGGGCAGGTTCAGCCCATGGTCCCGCGCGCAATCCAGTGCGATGTCATAGCCGGCATCGGCATGGCGCATCACACCGGTGGCCGGGTCGTTCCACAGCACGCGCTCGATGCGGCGATCTGCATCCTCGG
>CAYTMV010000064.1:7945-11357 GCA_964439015.1 uncultured Gemmobacter sp. | reverse complement strand
CCCTTCTTGCAGACCAGCGACGACACCGGGAAGGTGGCTTCGCCCGGATGCTCGAACACCATGTCGACGTTCACGCCCTTGCCGATGATGTCCCAGATCGCCTTGCCGAACTTGCGGGCCTCTTTCAGCCAGACATTGTATTCTTCGCTGTTGACCTTGGGCAACTGACCCCAGCATTTGAAGTCGTTGCGGTTGATGACACCTTTGGCGCCCAGCGACATCACGAAGTCGCGCTTGCTTTCGTCCGAGATCACCCCGATCGCATTGGCGCCCGCGGTATTCACCAGCTGGATCGCATAGGAGCCGAGGCCGCCCGAGGCCCCCCAGACCAGCACGTTCTGGCCGGGCTTCAGGTCATGCGGCGCATGGCCGAACAGCATCCGATAGGCGGTGGCCAAGGTCAGCGTGTAGCAGGCGCTTTCTTCCCAGGTCAGATGCCGCGGACGGCGCATCAACTGTTGCGCCTGCACGCGGGTGAACTGGGCAAACGAGCCGTCATGCGTCTCATAACCCCAGATCCGCTGCGTGGGCGAGAACATCGGGTCGCCGCCGTTGCACTCCTCATCATCGCCATCGTCCTGGTTGCAGTGGATCACAACCTCGTCGCCGACCTTCCAGGTCTTGACCTTGTCGCCCACGGCCCAGACGATGCCGGAGGCATCAGAACCAGCGATGTGATAGGGCTGCTTGTGGCCATCAAACGGGCTGATCGGCACACCCAGACCGGCCCAGACGCCATTGTAATTCACGCCCGCCGCCATCACGAGGACCAGCACCTCATGGCTGTCGATTTCCCAGGTGGGCACCACTTCCAGCTGGAAGGACTTGTCCGGCTCACCATGACGTTCGCGGCGGATCGCCCAAGCATACATGTTTTTCGGCACATGGCCCAGCGGCGGCATCTCGCCGATCTCGTAGAGGTCTTTCTTCGGCGCATCATAGGCGACGATCTCGGGGTGGGTGTCCAATGCCATGCGGGCCTCCTGATCCTTGCCGCGCCGCAGAATCGGCGGGGTATCGCGGCTAGAATTATAGCCTCCGCGCAAGATTGCAATGGCAAACGTGGTGGTTTTTGAAATTTTATGTCCGCCGCATCGCAGCGTCACCTCTTGACTTGGACGCAAGAAAAAGGCGGCCCGTTGGCCGCCCCCAAACGCCCTGCAAGGGTTGGATCAGGCCGCGCGCCAGAACATCCGCTCGCGCAGCGCATGTTCAAAGCCCACGCGCAACGAAACCGCGGACAGCGGCGCGCGCAGTTGCACCGCGTCCAGCGGATCGTCGGGAAAGACCTGTGCAGCGCAGTCGCGACTGATCAGGATCACCGGCAGCCGCAGCCCGGCGGCACGCAGCAGCCGCATCACTTCATGGCCGCCCTCGATCCCGCCCAGCCCATCACATTCCATTACGAAAAAGCCGTAACCGGCGGGGTCCTCGATCAGCGCAGAAACGGCAGAATATCGTTCATCGGCGCGATCAACCTGGCCGCCGAAGCCAGCGATGCGATTGGCGATGCGATCCGCACTCTCCGAACCGGGCGCGGCCAGCAGCATTGCTGAAACTGCCCAGCCCACCAATTCCGCGTGTTGTTCCTGATGACGAACGATCTGCATCGCACTCTCCTGACTAACTACGACTCAATGATTAACCAAGACACGGGGCGGAATTGGGTGGAGATTCAGGCATTTCGCGGACAGCCGGCCACGCAGTCGCCGAAATCATGGCGCAATTGCCGCCCTGCGCATGAAAAGGCCCCGGCATTGCTGCCGGGGCCCCTGAAGTCACGTCAAAGGAGTCAGCCTTCCGAGGCTTCTTCCTTTTCCTTTTTCTCGGGCGCGATTTCGGCGCCAGTTTCCTGGTCGACCATCTTCATGCCCAGGCGCACCTTGCCGCGATCGTCAAAGCCCAAGAGCTTGACCTTCACTTCCTGACCTTCCTTCAGCACCTCGTTGGGGTGAGTCAGGCGCTTGTTGGCGATCTGGGACACATGGACCAGACCGTCGCGCTTGCCGAAGAAGTTCACGAAGGCGCCGAAATCAACCAGCTTGACCACCTTGCCGGTGTAGATCTGGCCTTCTTCCGGCTCTGCCACGATCGACCAGATCATGTCATAGGCCCTCTTGATCGCATCCGCCGAACTGGAGGCGATCTTGATCACGCCGTCATCATTGATGTCGACCTTGGCACCCGAGGTTTCCACGATCTCGCGGATCACCTTGCCGCCCGAGCCGATCACTTCGCGGATCTTGTCGGTGGGGATGGTCATGGTCTCGATCTTGGGCGCATAGGCGCTGAACGCCTGCGGGCCGGACAGGGCCTTGCCCATCTCGCCCAGGATATGCAGACGGCCGTCCTTGGCCTGCGCCAGCGCCTGCTTCATGATCTCGGGCGTGATGCCCGCAACCTTGATATCCATCTGCAGCGAGGTGATGCCCGCCTCGGTGCCGGCCACCTTGAAGTCCATGTCGCCGAGATGATCCTCGTCGCCGAGGATGTCGGTCAGCACGGCCCATTTGCCGTCATCTTCCAGGATCAGACCCATGGCCACGCCCGCAACCGGGGCTTTCAGCGGCACACCGGCATCCATCATCGACAGGGAGCCACCGCAGACCGACGCCATCGAGGACGAGCCGTTCGACTCGGTGATCTCCGACACCACGCGGACGGTGTAGGGGAAATCGGTCGGGGCCGGCAGAACCGCCTGCAGCGCGCGCCAGGCCAGCTTGCCATGGCCGATCTCACGACGGCCGGGGCTGCCCACGCGGCCAACCTCGCCCACCGAATAGGGAGGGAAGTTGTAATGCAGCAGGAAGTTGGAGCGGTAATTGCCGTTCAGCGCGTCGATGATCTGCTCATCCTCGCCGGTGCCCAGCGTGGTGACGACCAGACCCTGGGTCTCGCCGCGGGTGAACAGCGCCGAGCCATGCGCGCGCGGCAGGATGCCGGTTTCGCAGACGATCGGGCGCACGGTCTTGGTGTCACGGCCGTCGATGCGGATGCCGTTCGACACGACGTCGCCGCGAAGGATCGCGGATTCCAGCTTCTTGATCGCCGAGCCGAGGTTGATGTCGGCCAGATCTTCGTCCGACAGCGCAGCCTTGATCGCATCGACCGCAGCGGCGATGGCGTTGGTGCGGTCCTGCTTGTCCTTGATGGCAAAAGCGGCACGCATCTGCGTCTCGCCCGCGGCCTTGACCTTGGCATAGATGGCCGAGATGTCGGGGGGGGTGAAATCGAAGGGCTCTTTCGCCGATTCTTCGGCGAAGTCGATGATCAGGTCGATCACCGGCTGCATCTGCTCGTGGCCGAAGACCACCGCGCCCAGCATCTCTTCCTCGGTAAGCTCATAGGCTTCCGATTCCACCATCATCACGGCGTCCTTGGTGCCGGCGACGACCAGATCCAGACGCTGCTC
>CAYTMV010000064.1:2042-7845 GCA_964439015.1 uncultured Gemmobacter sp. | reverse complement strand
CCACCATCATCACGGCGTCCTTGGTGCCGGCGACGACCAGATCCAGACGCTGCTCGGGCTTCGAGCGCAGCTGGGTCATGTCATCCATGGCCGGGTTCAGGACATATTTGCCATCGACAAAGCCCACGCGCGCGGCGCCGATCGGCCCCATGAACGGCACGCCCGAAACGGTCAGCGCCGCCGAGGCCGCGATCATCGCCACGATGTCGGGATCGTTTACCAGATCGCAGGACAGCACGGTGGCCATCACCAGCACTTCGTTCTTGAAGCCTTCGACGAACAGCGGGCGGCACGGACGGTCGATCAGACGCGAGACCAGCGTTTCCTTCTCGGAAGGACGCGCCTCACGCTTGAAGAAGCCGCCGGGGATCTTGCCGGCAGCATAGTATTTCTCTTGGTAATGCACGGTCAGCGGAAAGAAATCCTGCCCCGGCTTGGGCGATTTGGCGAAAGTCACGTTGGCCATGACCGAGGTTTCGCCCAGCGTGGCGATGACCGAGCCATCTGCCTGACGCGCAACTTTGCCCGTTTCCAGGGTGAGCGTTTCATTGCCCCACTGGATCGACTTGCGAGTGATATTGAACATCCATCATCCTCTGGGAGCTGGCCGGGCCCTCCCGGTCTCCCGTTTATGGCGGCCCCATTGCCGCCGCCCCCTATCCTCTGCATGTGGCCCGGGGGCGTGGCCTCACGTCACAGATGCGCAGCCCCTTACACGAAAAACCTTGCTTTGCATAGGGCCGGCATCCGCCGCCTAAGGGCGGTCGGCAGCCGTCAGCGTGTGATGGGCAAGGGCCGCGATCAGGTCGGTGCGGGTGACGATGCCGACGATCCGCGCCCCCTCGACCACCGGCACTGCGTCGGTGCGCCCCTCGGCCAGCAGTGGCAACACGGCGGCAATCGGCGCATCGGCGGTCAGGCGCGGCAGGTCCGCGTCCATGACATCGGCCGCGCGCAGCTCACGCCGACGGTTCAGCAGCCGCGACATCCGGTCGCGCGGGCCGGCGGCGGGGCGGATCAGATGCAACTGGAAGATCACCCCCAGCAACCGCTCGGCCGTGTCCACGACCGGCAAAGAGGTAAAGCCGTGGCGCTGAAAGATGGCTGCCACCGTGTCCAGCCGGGTTTCGGGTCCGACCGTGACCAGATCGCGGGACATGATCTGCCCCACGCGGCTGATACCGCTGCGCTGACTGGCGGCCTGCACCTCGGCTGCGTCGATCAGCCGGGCCAGATCCTCGACGCCCAGGTTCAGCGTCTGGCGATAGCGGTCGAGGATCTCGGTCAGCTCCAGTTCGGACAGGCCCAGCCCGTGCCGGGTGGCAGCCTCGGGACGCGGGGCCTCGGCAAATTGCCGGAACGGATAGCGCCGTCCGGTTGCCCGCGCATAAAGATGCGCCATCGCCACCATCAGTGCCGTGCCCAGCAGCACCGGGCTGAGGACGAAGGCATAGCCCAACGCGCTGATCTGGTCGGGGTTCATCGCCGCCGTCATGGCCACCGCCCCCGCCGGAGGATGAACAGCCCGTAACTGGATCATCGCCAGGATCGACAGCCCCACGGCCAATGCAATCCGCAGCGCATCATGATCCAGCAGCAGGCAACTGGTCACCCCGATCAGCGCGGCTGTGCTGTTGCCCACCACCGCCGACCAGGGCTGCGCCAGCGGGCTGTTGGGCACGGCGAACAACAGCACCGCCGAGGCGCCGAAGGGCGCGATCAGATAGAGGCCCAGCTGCAGGTCGACCTTCGGCGCCATCGCCCACAACCCCAGCGCGGCCAGCGCCAGCAGCGCGCCCATGCCCGACCGCGCGGCCTCGCCCCAATGGCCCGGCGGAATGGCAGGTCCGAGGGTCCTGATCCAGCGATGTTGCGGGTCCATCCTTACGCCTCCCTGCTGTGCAAAGCAAAACGCCCGCGCCTTGCGGCACGGGCGTTCCAATCCGACGGGTCGCCGCCAATCAGCGACGCAGGCCCAGACGCTGGATCAGCGCATTGTAACGGCCTTCATCCTTGGACTTCAGATAGTCCAGCAGCTTGCGGCGCTGGGCCACCTGCATCAGCAGACCGCGACGCGAGTGGTTGTCCTTGCGATGGGTCTTGAAGTGCTCGGTCAGCGTGGCAATACGCGAGCTCAGGATCGCGACCTGAACCTCGGGCGAGCCGGTGTCGCCTTCCTTGGTCGCAAATTCCTTGATCAGGCGGGCTTTTTCTTCAACGGTGATCGACATCGGTGTCTCCTGTGTTTGAAAGTGACGGCGCAAGCCGGGATGTCGTCCAGCAAGGCCCTGCCGCCGCGCAGGCGCGACGGATGGCGGCCAATAGACCAGAATCGCCACAAAGGAAAGCCGCTTTCGCCGCACGTCCCTGGTGTTGCCAAAAGCGAAACGCGCAATTTATCGCTAAAGGCGAGTATTTTGCCACCGCACGTTGGTTCTGTCGCCGCTTTCGTGCCATGATCGCGGCGCTGAGTCCGGGGAAGGCAGATCGTTCGGCGCGGGTCTTTGGGCGTTGACGGACTTGGGTTCATGCGGGGGTGGTGTCGTGTTGGAATTGATGGGTTTGTTCGGATTGGTGGCGGCGGGGCTGTTTGCGGACAGCCTGATGTCGTCCTCTGATGGGGCAGAGGCGGATGCGGAGGAGGCTGAATCCTCTGACCCGCCGGATACCGAGGGCGGCGCAGGTGACCTGACCGATTACACCGATAACGACGATGACGGCGCAGCGATTGACCCCACGCCGCTGCGTCTGGACGGCACCGATGGCGACGACCTTCTCGACGGCACGGACGAGGCCGACGACGTCCATGCCGGCGCGGGCGCCGACCAGATCGAGGCCCGCGACGGGGATGACCGGCTGTATGGTGAGGATGGTGCCGACCATCTGGCCGGCGGAGCCGGCAGCGACTGGCTGGAGGGCGGGGCCGGGGCCGATGCCCTGCATGGCGAGGATGGCGATGACCGGCTTGTCGGCGGCGCGGACGATGACGAACTGGCCGGCCACAACGGGGCCGACACGCTGTACGGCGGTTTGGGCAATGACTCGCTTCTTGGCGGCGATGGCGATGATCGCCTCAGCGACGCGGCTGGCGACGACTGGCTGTCCGGCGGCTTTGGCAATGACTGGCTCTCCGGTGGCGAAGGCGCCGATACGCTGGACGGCAATGAGGGCAATGACACCCTGGATGGCAGCGCCGGCGGGCCAGACGAACAAGGCGTCGATTTTCTGAACGGCGGCGATGGCGATGACCTGATCGCGCTGGGAAATAGCGACATCGCCACCGGCGGCGCGGGCGCCGACACCTTTGCGCTGTCCGACTGGCTGGACAATGGCGACGAGATGGCGCGGATCATGGATTACGCGCCCGGCGAGGATCAGCTGGTGGTGATCTACGACGCCGATGCCCACCCCGACCCTCTGGTAACGGTCGCGCCTGTAGAAGGCACCGAAGACGTCACCGTTCTGCTTGACGGTGTGCCGCTGGCGGTGGTGCAGGATGCGGCCGGATTGGACGCCCAGACGATAAGACTTCAACCCGCCGCCTGATCCCAGATCACAGGCTGCACGTCATAACCGATATAGAGCGGATGTTTCGGCGCCCCGGCCTGCGTCAGCCCCAGATGAAACAGCGGCCGGCCGGTCGCGCGCAACAACCGCTCGACCGCAGCGCCTCGGCCCAGATGCGCGCCATGGCTGCCCCAGGCGCAGATCACCTGATCGGCCCAGTCGCGCGCGCTGTTGGCAACCGCCGCGTCATTCTCCGGCCCGACCGGATCGCCCTGCGCCCGCATCACCTTTGGATCGGTTGCGCGATAGGCGAAGATATTGGTGACCCGAAACGCGCCGAACCCCAGCGTCCGCGCGCGCCGCTCGCAGCGTTCGACGGTCGGATCGTTCTGATACTCGGTCGCGGTCGACGGGTTCAGCATCACGAACAGCGCCCGCCGCCCCTCCGGGTTCCAGACCCGCGTCAGAAGATAGCGATAATGTTCACAATCCGAATAGACCGCCCAGCTGTCGGCATCGCCCTTCTGAAAGCGCCGCTCGATCATCGGCTCAATCCAGATTGAACACGCGCGAGGGGTGCAACTCGCCACCCGTGTAACGGCCCACCGCCAAGGGCTTGCCGTGATGCCGCGCCCAGACCTCGCAGCCAAACTCGACGTCATGGGCGATCACCTGACCGGGATTGCCGTGCATCAGCCGGACCGCGCCCGGCTCGGTCGCCTCGACCACCGGCAGATCAGCCAGCCCCAACTCCAATGGTTGCAGCAGGCGGTCGATCTCGGGGGTGCGGGCCAGCGCCTCGACCTCCTCCAGCGTGGTACCCTCGGACGCCTCGAACGGGCCAGACCATTCACGCCGCAGCCACAGCACATGGCCCAGACAGCCCAGCACCTGCCCCAGATCGCGCGCGATCGCCCGCACATAGCCGCCCTTGCCGCAGACCATCTCGAACTCGGCGGTGTCGGCATCGGGCATCGCCAGCAGCTCCAGCGAGTCGACCCAGAGAGGGCGCGCCGCCAGCTCCATCTCGACACCCTCGCGCGCCAGATCATAGGCACGCTCGCCATCCACCTTCACTGCTGACACCTGCGGCGGGATCTGCAGGATATCGCCGCGAAAGCGCGGCAGCGCGGCCTCGATCGCCGCGCGATCGGGCCGCCCCTCGCGCATCTCAAGCACAGCACCCGACGCGTCGTCGCTGCTGGTCGCCGCCCCCCAGCGCACGGCGAAGCGATAGCATTTCATCGCATCGGTGATGTAGGGGACGGTCTTGGTCGCCTCGCCCAGCGCCACGGCCAGAACGCCGGTCGCATCCGGGTCCAGCGTGCCGGCATGACCGGCCTTTTGCGCCTGAAACGCCCATTTCACCTTGTTGACCACCGCAGTCGAGGTCAGGCCCGCAGGCTTGTCCACCACAACCCAGCCCGAAACCGCCCGCCCCTTGCGCTGCCGCCCCATCACATTCTCCCCAGAAACCGCAGCCTGCTAGACCCCGGCACGCGCCCGGTCAAGGCGCGATCACCGCCACGATCGGCCCCATCGCAAAGCCGAAGTCCGACCGACCGATCCCCGGCGCATGCAGCCTTGAGATACTGCCATCGAGGTAAAGCGCATTGCGCACCCCCAGCGCATCCCGGAACAGCCGACCAAAATGGTCAAAGTTCACCGCACCGTCCGAGATCGCAAAAACCGCCGCCCCATCCGGCAGGATGCCCACCCCGTTGCGGACATAGCGCGAATCCGAATCGGGGATGAAACGCGGGTGCAACGCACCGTCGATCACCAGCATCGGCCCCGACTGGGTGGCAAAGCGACAGGCTGGCGCCTCACGCTGAAACTGCCGCGCCTCGATCACCGCAAACCCTTCGCCCAGGCAAAACACGCCATTTGGCAAAAGGCCAAAATTTCCAGGCCCGGCATCCGTCACCAGCGGAGTGACCTGCCGGCCTTCCTCGATATACAGTCCAACCGGACTATAATCGGCATGATACATGCCTGCATTCATCGCAAAAGACAGCGGCCCCACAGCCGCCTCGACCGCGCTGAACTGACCGAAGCGCCGCCCCGCGGCATCGTTCAGAAACAGCCGCAGATCCTGATCCGGCTGAACAGTGCAAAGCGTAAAGCCCGCGCCGTCAAAATCCGTGTGCCGACAGTCCACCGCCGCTGCCGGACCGGCCATCAGACCCGCCAGCAGCGCGGCCTCAATCCATGTCTTCTTCATCATCGTCCGGATGCGCAAGATCGCGCTGCACCTTCTCATCCGAGAACAGCCGCCGCGTCTCGTCCAGCCGGT
>CAYTMV010000064.1:0-1942 GCA_964439015.1 uncultured Gemmobacter sp. | reverse complement strand
AGATCGCGCTGCACCTTCTCATCCGAGAACAGCCGCCGCGTCTCGTCCAGCCGGTCAAAGGTCTCATCGGCGCGAAACCGCAGTTCGGGCGCGTATTTCAGGTTCAGACCCTGACTGACCAGATGCCGCAACTCGCCCTGATGCTTGGCCAGCTGCTTGATCGCATCCTCGACCGGCACCGACCCCATCAGCGGCATCACATAGGCAGTGGCCACCTTCAGGTCCGGCGACAGCCGCACCTCACCCACGGTGATCGACATGCGGTTCAGGTCGGGATCATGGACATCGGCCCGGTTCAGCACGTCGGACAGACGGCGGCGGACAAGTTCGCCCACCCGCAGCTGACGCTGCGACGGGCCTTCGGATGCGGAATGGCGGTGCTTTGACATGGCACAGACATAAGGCTTTCAGCCCCCGCCCGCAACGCCGGGCTTGTTGCAGCGCGCCCACGCCGCTACAGCCGGACGAAACAGATGGGGGAACAGATGGCCGACCTGCCCGGAATCGTGATTACCGGCGCCTCGGGGCGCATGGGACAAATGCTGATCCAGACCGTCACCGCCTCGGAAAAGGCACGGCTGGTAGGCTGCATCGAGCGTCCGGGCCACGCCTGGATCGGCCGCGACGTGGGAGAGGCGATGGGCGGCGCGGCCCTCGGCGTCACCGTCACCGATGACCCGCTTGCGGCTTTTGCCCGCGCACAGGCCGTGATCGACTTTACCGCCCCCGCGGCCACGGTCGCCTTCGCAGCCCTGGCCGCGCAGGCCCGCTGCACCCATGTCATCGGCACCACCGGGCTTGAGGCGGCGGATCTGCAAAAGATCGCCGCCGCCGCCCGCCATGCGGTGATCGTGCGCGCCGGCAACATGAGCCTCGGCGTCAACCTGCTGACGCGCCTGACGCAAAAGGTGGCCGCCGCCCTCGATGCCGATTGGGATATCGAGATCATCGAGGCCCATCACAACAAGAAGGTCGACGCCCCCTCAGGCACCGCCCTGATGCTGGGCGAGGCTGCGGCGGCAGGCCGCGGGGTCAAGCTCGACGATGTGCGCGATTCGGGCCGTGACGGCATCACCGGCGCACGTCAGTCCGGCGCGATCGGCTTTGCCGCCATCCGCGGCGGCGATATTGTCGGCGAACACGACGTCCTGTTCGCCGCCGCGGGCGAGCGGATCATACTGCGCCATGTCGCCACCGACCGGGCGATCTTCGCCCGCGGCGCGCTGAAGGCCGCCCTCTGGGGCCAGGACCGCGCGCCCGGCGCATATGACATGATGGATGTTCTGGGGCTGTAACAGCCGCCTCACCATGACCCAAATACCCATTGCGCCGCCCGATCCGGGCGCGGCGCAATGGGTATTGCTCAAAAGTCGATGGCGATACCCTTTTTCTCCCAATCGCCATAGCGCACGGCCTCGGGCCCCTTGCGGCCACCCAGCTCGGTCGGCAGGTCCAGCGCCTTGGCGGCGCGGCGGCGCTCTTCGGCCTCGGCCAGCGCGCGCTGGGCGGCGGGCGGCAGATCGGGCTTTTCTTCGGTCTCGGACATCGGCGGCTTCCTTGTCTCAGTCCCCTGCATCGTATAGGCCCGCAGCATGAGCGACAAGCGCCCCGCCCCCCCCGCCGCCAAGCCCGACGCCGCCCGCAAGGGGGCGCTGAAACTCCTGCGTGCCGTGATGATGGAGGGGCAGGCGCTGTGGCAGGCCGAATCGCGGGTCGCGCAACTGCCGGCGCCTGATCGCGCCCGCGCGCAACGGCTGGCCGCCGGCACCCTGCGGCGCATCGGTCCCGCAGACGCCGTTCTGGCCCCCCTGATGAAGCGTCCGCCAGCCCCTGAGGTCGCCTTGATCCTTTATCTGGCGGTCACGGAACTCAGTCTGGGTGAGGCGCCGCATGGCGTGGTCAACGCGGCCGTCACACTGGCCCGCGCCGACCGGCGCAGCGC
>CAYTMV010000063.1:0-11487 GCA_964439015.1 uncultured Gemmobacter sp. | reverse complement strand
TCTCCTTGTTCAAGGGCAATCAATCACGCCCGTGCCGCAGGGTCCAGCGGGGAGGCCGGGGGCGCTGCCCCCGGACCCCCGGGGTATTTGGGTCATGATGAAATTGGCCATGGCCCCGCGCGCCCCGCACAAGGGCCGAGGGCACGGCGGTTCGGGGCTGTTGATCGGTTCAGCCGCGGCGCGAGCGGATCATGCCGATGATGTCATAGACCTGATCGAGGATCGGCCGGGCGATCGTCTCGGCGCGCTCGGCCCCTTGGCCGAGAATGCGGTCAATCTCGGCCGGGTCCTGCATCAGGCGGTTCATCTCGGTGCTGATCGGGGCGAGTTTGGCCACCGCCAGTTCGGCCAGCCGGGGCTTGAAGGTGCCGAACTGCGCGCCGGCATGTTCGGCGATCACCGCCTCGGCGCTGGTGCCGGCAAGGCCCGCGTAGATGTTGACCAGGTTGCGCGCCTCGGGCCGGTCCTTGAGACCGTCCAACGTGTCGGGCAGTGGCTCGGGGTCGGTTTTCGCCTTGCGGATCTTGGCTGCGATGGCGTCGGCGTCATCGGTCAGGTTGATGCGGCTTTGATCCGAGGGGTCGGATTTCGACATCTTCTTGGTGCCGTCGCGCAAGGACATGACGCGGGTGGCGGCGCCTTCGATCACGGGTTCAACGACCGGGAAGAAATCGACCTTGTAGTCGTTGTTGAACTTGATCGCGATGTCGCGGGTGAGTTCGAGGTGTTGTTTCTGATCCTCGCCCACGGGGACCTGCGTGGCGTGATAGGCCAGAATGTCGGCGGCCATCAGGGCGGGATAGGCAAAGAGGCCCAAGCTCGCGGCCTCGGCATTCTTGCCGGCGGTCTTGTCCTTCCACTGCGTCATGCGGCCCATCCAGCCCATGCGCGCCACGCAGTTGAAGATCCAGCCCAACTCGACATGCGCTGTCACCTGGCTTTGGTTGAACAGGATCGAGCGCGCCGGGTCGATGCCTGCGGCGATGAAGGCTGCGGCCCCCTCGCGGGTCTGCTGGCGCAGGCGTTCGGGGTCTTGCCAGACGGTGATGGCGTGCATGTCGACCAGACAGTAGATCGTCTCGATCCCCTCATCCTGCTTTTCGACAAATCGCTTCAACGCGCCAAGGTAGTTGCCCAGCGTCAACCCGCCCGAGGGCTGGATGCCCGAGAAGATCCGGGGGGCAAAGGTCTTGGCGCTTTCGGCGGGCATGGGGCGGGCTCCGGCTGGCAAAGGATTGGGAAAGGGCTTAACTGTCCGGGCAGGGGCCGTCAATCGACCCCCGTCCCGCCGCAACAGTGGAGAGTGCCGTGAAACCAGCCCGCCAGACGTCCCCGCACATGCAGCCGCCGCTGAACCCGATCCCGTGGATCGTCTGGGTTTTCGTGTTGCCGATCGTGGCGATGGAGGTCGTGCTGGGGTTGGCCGGCCGTGGCCTGATTGGCGGGCCGGGTGGCATCGGCTGGCGGATGCAGGCGATGGAGCGGTTTGCCTTTTCGCCCGATCTGCTGCGCTGGATGATCGAGACCGGCAATTGGGGTGCGGACAATGTCTTGCGGTTTCTCAGCTATGGCTTCGTGCATGGCAGTTTTACCCATGCGGTTTTTGCCATCGTGATCCTGCTGGCGATGGGCAAGTTTGTGGCCGAGATCTTTGCGCCCTGGGCCGTGGCCGTGGTCGTGTTGGGATCGCTGGGGGGCGCGGCGGTGATCTATACCGCGCTGGGCCTGCACCAGCCGCTGATCGGCGCCTATCCCGGCGTTTACGGGCTGATCGGGGCCTTCACCTTTCTGATCTGGGTGCGGCTGGCGGGGACCGGCAATACCCAATACCGCGCCTTCACCATGATCGGCTTTCTGATGGGGGTGCAGATCCTGTTCGCGCTGTTTTCGGGCGGCACGGATTGGGTGGCGGACCTGGCAGGCTTTGGCGTGGGCTTCGGCCTCAGCTTCGTGGTCAGCCCCGGCGGCTGGGGACATGTGATGGCGCGGCTGCGCCGGCGCTGAGCGGTCAGCCCCGTTTCAGCGCGGCGCGGAAATCCGACAGGCGGAAGGCGCCCAGCAGCCAACCCAGCCCGCCATAGGTCGCGATCCCGCCAAGGACCAGCGCCGCCAGCGCGCCGTAGCGCAGGCCGGGAGCCTGAAGGGCTGGGGCCATCAGCCATGCGGCCGCAAAAAGCACAGCCGCCATGCCGGCCGATGCCACACCGATACGCAACAGGCGCGACTTGAAGCGGTCGTCAAACCGCGCTGTCTCGCCCATGTCGCGCGCGCCGCGCCACAGCTGCCAGACCATCACCCAGGCCGACAGTGTGGTGGCCAGCGCGGCCGCCAGATAGCCGATTACCGGCATCAGCGCGACCGCGAGGCCCGCATTGACCACCATCGACCAGACCGCATAGCGGAACGGGCGCCGGGTATCCTCGCGTGCGTAGAACAGCGGTTGCAGAACCTTGTGCAGCACGAAGGCCGGCAGACCTGCGCCATAGGCGGCCAGCGCCGCGGCGGTGGCGGCGGCGTCGGCGGCGGTGAAGGCGCCGCGCTGATACAGGACCTGCGTGATGGGCGTGGCGATGGCGATCAGCGCGGCGGCGGCGGGCAGGGTCAGCGCCAGCGCGAACTCGGCCCCGCGGTTGAAGGCCGCGCGGCCCCCGGCATCGTCGCCCGCGCGCAGGCGGCGGGCCAGCTCGGGCAGCAGCACCGTGCCGACTGCGATCGCCACCACGCCGAGCGGCAGCTGATAGAGGCGGTCGGCGTAGACCAGCCAGCTGATCGCCCCCTCGGTCCCCGAGGCCACCTGCCGCGAGACGATCAGGTTGATCTGCACCACGCCCCCCGCCAGCACCGCAGGCCCGGCGATCACCAGCAGGCGCTTGAGGTCGGGCGTCAGGCGCGGCCAGCCGAGGCTGGGCGCCACGCCAGCGCGTTTTGCCGCCCACCACGTCCAGGCCAGCTGTGCGATCCCGGTCAGCGGCACCGTCCAGACCAGCGTCTGCCCCATGTCCCAGCCCAAGGCATCGGCCAGCAGCATCGCGGCGATGAACACCAGGTTCAGAAGCACCGGCACAAAGCCCGCTTCTGCAAAGCGGCCATGGGCGTTCAGCACCCCCGACAGCAGCGCAAACAGCGAGATGAACAGGATATAGACAAAGGTGATGCGGCCAAAATCCACCGCCAGATCAAAACGCGCATCGCCCACGAAACCCGCGGCCATCGCCCAGACCAGCCACGGCATGGCCAGCGTGCCGATCACGGTAAAGACCAGCAACACCAGCCCAAGGCCCGCCATCGCATCGCGGGCAAAGCCCGCCGCATCCTCGCCCGCCTCGGCCTTCTTGGCGTAAAGCGGCACGAAAGCCTGGTTGAAGGCACCCTCGGCAAAGAACCGGCGGAACATGTTTGGCAGCGAGAACGCAACGTTGAAGGCATCGGCCACCGCCCCCGCGCCCAGATAATTGGCCATCATCAATTCGCGCGCCAGCCCCGCGCCGCGCGACACCAGCGTCCAGCCGCCCAGCGTGACGATGTTGCGGATCATCCGGCCCGTGCCTTTGGACGGAGGCGTGCCTTGGGGCGGAGCCGTGCCTTCGGTCTGACCCGCGCCCTTGGGCTGGTCATCCTGCGGCCCGCCTGCCTGATCGGTCATTCTCGCGCCCTCGCCGCACCCTCGGCAATCGCCTGCCGGAGTTTCTTCTCCAGCGCCTCTTGCCGGTGTTTCTGGTGCAGCTTCAAGCCAAACATGTCCTTGACGTAGAAACTGTCCACCACTTGCGCGCCAAAGGTGGCGATCACCGCCGAGACGATCGAGATGTTGTTGGCGGCCAGCGTGCGCGTCAGGTCATAAAGCAGGCCCGGACGGTCACGGGTATCGACCTCGATGATGGTGTAGATGTCCGAACCTTCGTTGTCGAAGGTGATATGGGTCGGAAAGCGGAACTCGCGCTCGCGTTTCTTGACCTTGTCGCGGTCGGCCAGCGCCTCGCGCGGCAGCACCTCGCCGCGCAGGGTGCGCTCGATCATCTGGCGCAGGCGGGGCAGGTGGCTGACCTCATAGGGGTGCCCCTCGGCATCCTGAACCCAGAACACGGCGGTCGCATGGCCATCCTTGGAGGTATAGGTGCGCGCGTCCACCACATTTGCCCCCACCAGCGCCAGTGCGCCTGCCAGTCGAGAAAAGATCCCCGGATGGTCTGCCAGTGCGAAACAGGCGCGTGTGGCGTCACGCGCGGGCTCGGGGTGCAGGTCGATGCGGATTTCGGCATCGCCCAGATCGCGCAGCAACCGGGCAAATACCACCTGCGTTTCGGTCATCAACCCTTGCCAATAGGGCGCATAATGGCGCTCCAGCTCGGCGCGCAGATCCTTGGCGGGCCAGTCGTCCAGCGCCTCGCGCAGCAGCCGCTTGGCTTCATCCTCGCGTCGGTCGCGGTTGATCTGCTCCAGCCCGCCCTCCAGCGCCTCGGCGGTCTGGGCGTGCAGCTCGCGCAGCAGCATGGCTTTCCAGTTGTTCCACGTCCCCGGACCCACGCCGCGGATATCGCAGACCGTCAGCACCGTCAGCAGGTCAAGCCGCTTGCGGGTCTTCACCGCCTTGGCGAAATCGCGCACCGTGCGCGGATCGCCGATGTCGCGCTTTTGCGCCATGTCCGACATCAGCAGGTGATAGCGCACCAGCCATTCGACGGTCTCGCATTCCTCCTCGGGCAAGCCCAACCGGGGGGCGACCTTGCGGGCGATCTGCGCGCCGAGGATCGAGTGATCCTCGGGCCGGCCTTTGCCGATGTCGTGCAACAGCAGCGCCACATACAGCACCCGACGGTTCACCCCGTCCTTCAGGATTGCCGAGGATAGCGGCAGATCCTCGATCAACTCGCCGCGCTCGATCTGGGCGAGGGTCGAGATGGTCTGGATGATGTGTTCGTCCACCGTATAGTGGTGGTAGACGTTGAATTGCATCATCGCCACGATCCGCTCGAATTCGGGGATGAAGGCGCCCAGCACCCCAAGCTCGTTCATGCGGCGCAGGCTGCGCTCGGGGTTGCCGTGTTTCAGCAGCAGGTCGAGGAAGATGCGCTTGGCCTCGGGGTCGTCGCGCATGCCGTCGTCGATCAGATGCAGGTTGGCGGTGACCAGTCGCATCACATTCGGATGCAGCAGATAGCCGGTGCGCAGCCCTTCCTCGAAGACCCGCAGCATGTTCAGCTTGTCGGCCAGAAAGCTGGCCGGGTCGGTGGCGTCGATGCGGCCCTGCACCAGCCGGAAGCCTTTTTTGACGCGCCTGGTCCGGCCAAACGCCCCGCCAAGGCTGGCTTGGGGCTTGGCATGGCGGGCCTCAAGCTGGGTGAGGAAAACCCGCGTCAGCTCACCCACCCGGGTCGCGTGGCGAAAATACTCCTGCATGAAGATCTCGACCCCGCGCCGCCCGCCGGTGTCCTTGTAGCCCATCCGCGCCGCCACCTCGACCTGCAGGTCGAAGGTCAGCTGATCGGCTGCGCGGCGGGCGATATAGTGCAGATGGCACCGCACCGCCCAGAGAAAGTCCTCGGCGCGCGCAAAGGTGGCGTATTCATCGGCGGTCAACAGTCCTGCGGCCACAAGCCCGGCGGCATCGGGCGTGGCATAGAGATACTTGCCGATCCAGTAGAGGGTCTGCAGGTCGCGCAACCCGCCCTTGCCCTCCTTGATATTGGGCTCCAGCACATAACGCTGGCCGCCTTGCCGGCGATGGCGGGCGGCGCGTTCGGCCAGCTTGGCCTCGATGAATTCCGGCCCCGAGTTGCGGAACAGCCCGGACCAAAGCGCCTCGCGCAGGTCGGCGGTCAGCGAGGCGTCGCCGGTGATGTGGCGATGCTCCAGCAGGGCAGTGCGGATGGTCATGTCCTCGCGCCCCAGCCGCAGGCAGTCCTTGACCGTGCGCGAGGCATGACCGACCTTCAGCTTCAGATCCCACAGCAGGTAAAGCAGCGTCTCGATCAGGGATTCCGCCCAGGGCGTGATCTTCCAAGGCGTCAGGAACAGCAGATCGACGTCGGAATGGGGCGCCATTTCGGCCCGGCCATAACCGCCCACGGCCAGCACGGCGATCCGCTCGGCCTCGGTAGGGTTGGGGGCGGGGTGAAAATCCTCGGAGGCCAGCCGAAAGGCCACCTGCACCACGGCGTCGGTCAGATCGGACTGGGCGCGGGTGATGGGGCGAGAATCGCGCGGGCTTGCCGCAAATCGCGCGTCCAGCGCCGCGGTGGCGCGGGTGCGGGCGGCGGCCAGATGGCGCACCGCAACCGCGCGGGCCGCGCGGGCGTCCTCTGCCTGTGGCAAATCGGCCCGGATGGCGGCCAGCACCGCTGCGGGATCAATGACCCAGTCAGGCGGTGCGTCCGTGGCGGTGCTGGTCTTGGTCCTGGGCAAGATCGGCGGGTCCGGCTGTCAGGTCAGAAGCCCGCACCGCCGAAGGCGCGCGGGGCGGGATCGACGATCTGCATCTGGCCGTTCTGCACCGTGGCAATGGCCAGCCCGCGTTCGTTCGTGCCATCCTTGCGCAGCCGGAAGATGCCGTTCACGCCGACAAACCCCTGTCCCTGCGTCAATGCGGCGGTGGTCAGTGCGTTGGGGTTGCCCTGCTTCACCAGTGCGCCGATCGCGGCGATACCGTCATAGGCCAGCCCCGACATCCAGTGCGGCGGCTCGCCGAAGGCGGTCTGATAGCGTGCCTGATATTGCTGGTAGAGGCCGGGATCGGGAAGTGCAAAGAACCCGCCCTGAACGCCCGGCAGCGCCAGCGTCGCGGCCGGAATGTCCCATCGCGTCAGCCCCACAAAGGTGGCGCTCCCGGCATCCAGCCCGTTCTCGCGCAACAGTTGGGTCAACAGCGGCAACGCGCCCGCCGGATCGGCGGTCATGAACAGCGCCTGCGCGCCTGCATTGCGGGCATTGGCGGCAATGGACGGCGCGGCGTTGACGATATCGGTTTGTGAGAAGGCATAACCCTGCGTAGCCACAACCTGTCCGCCCGCGCGCTTCACCCCCTCGGTGATCGCTTGACGACCCACCTCGCCGGCCGGGGTCTGCTCATGCACGACCATCATCCGGCCCTTGCCCTGCCGCACCGCAAACCGCGACAGGCGATCCGCGGTGTTGCGGAAGGTCGGGCCAAGGACGAACAGGTTGCCACCCGCAACCTCGGTATTGTTTGAGAAGGAAATGACATTGATCCCGCGGCCGGCCACGGCGACGCTGGCCGCAGCGGCCTCGGCCGAGTTGACCGGACCGAGGATGATGCGCGCGCCCTCGTCAACGGCCTTGGTGGCCATGGCAGCCGCCTGCTGCGGCTGGCCGGCGGTGTTGTAGACCCGAAGGTCGATCTTGACGCTGCCCAGATCCGAGATCGCCAGCCGCGCGCCATTCTGCAAGTTGCGCGCCAGCAGCTCGTCCGTGGCCTGTCCCGACCCGGCCGGCACCAGCAAAGCCACCGGAACCGGGGCCGTCGTGTCAATCCGCGGGCCGGATTGGCCGATCGGGCCCGGGGTGCAGGCCGAAACCAGTGCTGCGGCAGAAAGTGCCAGCAGGCTGCGGCGGCCCATGGCCTTGCGGGCGGGGGTAAAAACAGGGAACATCGGGTCTCCTCGCGTAGCGACAGGATGGCGGCGATCTTTCGGTGCAGGTTAGAGGCTCTGCCGCAGGATGGCAACGCGGCAGGGCAAGGAGCGGACAAGATGAGCGATTTCCTTCCGGGGGGCGGTAAGCTGGAGCCCGGTCTGCACTTCATCGCAACGCCGATCGGCGCCGCGCGTGACATCACCCTGCGGGCGCTGGATGTGCTGGCGGGCGCCGATCTGCTGTTGGCCGAGGACACCCGCGCCCTGCGCCACCTGATGGAGATCCACGGCATCCCCCTTGGCGGGCGGCCGCTCTGGTCGCTTCATGAGCATAACTGGAATGAGGTGGGCCCACGGATCATGGCCGCGCTGCGCGAGGGGCGCTGCGTGGCCTACGCTTCCGAGGCCGGCACACCGCTGGTGGCCGACCCCGGTTTCCAACTGGCCCGCGCCACGATCGCCGAAGGCCTGACCTTGCGCTCAGCCCCAGGCCCATCGGCGGTGCTGGCCGCCCTTGTCGTCTCGGGCCTGCCATCGGACCGGTTTCTCTTCGCAGGATTTGCCCCACCCGCCGCCGGGTCCCGCAGGACGTGGCTGGCCGAACTGGCGCAGGAACGCGCCACGGTGATCCTTTATGAAAGCCCGAAACGCGTTGGCAAATTGTTAGGAGAAATGCGCGAACATTTCGGAGACGACCGGCCGACGGTGGTGTGTCGGGAACTGACGAAGCGATTCGAAGAAGTCACGCGCGGAGCTTTGGCCGACTTGGCGACATCTTTTGCCGCGCGCGAGGTGAAGGGCGAGATCGTGGTGCTTGTGGACCGCGCGCCGGAGGTGCGGGCTTCGGCACAGGATTTGCAGGAGGCCCTGGCCGAGGCGCTGGGGCGGATGACGGTGAAAGAGGCGGCGGCACAGGTCGCCGCCGATCTGGGCTTGAAACGTCGCGAGGTCTATCAGCAGGCCTTGCAGATGAAGGAGGATGGCTGATGCAGCGCGAATTTGCCGGCAAACAGGCATATCTTTCCGGTCTGGCCGCAGAGGCCGCCGTGGCGCGGCACTATGGCCGGGACGGTCGTCGGATTGCCGCACAACGTTGGCGCGGTCGCGGCGGCGAGATCGACCTGATCGTGCGAGATGGCGAGAAGGTGATCTTTGTCGAGGTCAAATCGAGTCGCAGCCATGATCGCGCGGCCCTTGCGCTGAGCCGGCGACAGCTATGGCGTATCCAGCAAGCTGGCGAGGAATTTCTGGGACATGAGCCGCGTGGCAGGGCCACGCCCTGTCGGGTGGATCTGGCCTTGGTGGACGGTCAGGGCCGGATCGAGGTGATCGAGAACATCTCGATGATGTGAGCGTGCGGCGTTGCACCCGGATCGTGCTTCGTCCATCAAGGAGCGGATGGATGGAGGTAAGGCATGGGCATGAAGGTCGCATTGCAGATGGACCCGATCGCGGCTGTCAATATCGAGGGCGACAGCACGTTCCGGATCGGGCTTGAGGCGCAGCAACGGGGACACTCGTTGTTCTTTTACACACCCGACCGCCTTGCCTTTGTCGAGGGACGGGTGGTCGCCCGCGGCTGGCCGATCGAGTTGCGGCGCGAGAAGGGCAACCATGTCAGTTTTGGCGCCGAGGTCGAGGTCGACCTGGGCGATTTTGACGTGGTCTGGTTGCGGCAGGACCCGCCGTTTGACATGGGGTACATCACTACGACGCATCTGCTGGAGATGATCCATCCCAAGACCTTGGTGGTCAACGATCCCTTCTGGGTGCGCAACAGCCCGGAAAAGCTGCTGGTTCTGCGATTTCCGCACCTGACTCCGCCCACCGCGATCGCCCGTGATCTGCAGACCATCCGCGCGTTCAAGGCGCGCCACGGCGACATCATCCTCAAGCCGCTCTATGGCAATGGTGGGGCAGGTGTGTTCCGGCTGGACGCGAATGACCGCAATCTCTCATCGCTGTACGAACTGTTCACCTCGATGAGCCGGGAGCCGATGATCGTCCAGAAGTTCCTGCCGGCGGTCTCTGCGGGGGACAAGCGGGTGATTCTGGTGGATGGTGAGCCGGTCGGGGCGATCAACCGGGTGCCGCAGGCTGGCGAAACACGGTCGAACATGCATGTGGGGGGGCGGCCCGAACCCGTGGGGCTGACCGCGCGCGATCTGGAAATCTGCGCCGAGATCGGGCCGATGTTGCGCGAAAAGGGACAGGTGTTCGTAGGCATCGACGTTATCGGTGACTGGCTGACCGAGATCAACGTCAC
The DNA here is from genome assembly GCA_964439015.1 of uncultured Gemmobacter sp. Taxonomy (GTDB): domain Bacteria; phylum Pseudomonadota; class Alphaproteobacteria; order Rhodobacterales; family Rhodobacteraceae; genus Gemmobacter. The sequence goes on along the minus strand of CAYTMV010000063.1, from coordinate 1,632 downwards.
GTCTCCCACCGGCATTCAGGAGTTGGAGCGGTTTGACGGTATCAACGCCGCCGCGAAAATCTGGGAAGCGATCGAACGTCGCCGCGGGCTTTGAGCCGATAGGTCAGTCCATCCGGCCAGTGCTGAGGCGGTAGCTGACCGCCTCGGCGAGGTGGTGGCGATGGACATGCGCGGTGCCGTCCATGTCGGCAATGGTGCGCGCCACCCGCAGCACCCGGTGATACCCGCGGGCGGTCAGGCCAAAGCGGTCGGCCACCCGCTGCAGCAGCGCCCGCCCTTCGGCATCCGGGGTGGCGTAGTCGTCCAGCATCTGGCCGTGAAGGTCGGCGTTCGAGCGTGCCGTGGGATGGCCGTCAAAGCGTGCGGACTGGCGCGCCCGCGCCATGGCCACCCGGGCGGCCACGGTTGCGGTTGTCTCGCCATTGGCAGGCAGGTCGAGATCCTGATAACCGACCGGCGGGACCTCGACCCGCAGGTCGAAGCGGTCCATCAGCGGGCCTGAGATCTTGCCCAGGTAGTCTTCACCGCAAACCGGCGCGCGGGCACAGGCGCGTGCCGGGTCGGCCAGATGGCCGCATCGGCAGGGATTGGCCGCCGCAACCAGCAGGAAACGACAGGGATAGCGCAGATGGGCATTGGCGCGGGCCACCATCACCTCGCCCGTCTCGATCGGCTGGCGCAGGGTTTCCAGCACCTGGCGCGGAAATTCGGGCAATTCGTCCAGAAACAGCACGCCGTTATGGGCCAGGCTGATTTCGCCCGGCTTGGCCCCCCGCCCGCCCCCCACGATCGCCGCCATGGACGAGGTGTGATGCGGCTCGCGATAGGGGCGGTGGCGCGAGATGCCGCCTTCGCCCAGAAGGCCGGCGATCGAATGGATCATCGAGGTTTCCAGCGCCTCGGACGCCGACAGCGGTGGCAACAGACCCGGCAACCGCGCCGCCAGCATCGACTTGCCCGAGCCCGGCGGGCCGATCAGCAGCAGGTGGTGGCGGCCTGCAGCGGCGATTTCCAGCGCGCGTTTGGCGCGTTCCTGGCCCTTCACGTCACGCAGATCCCGTCCTTGCGGCAGCGTCGGCACCTCGCCCGCTTCGGCCGGGGTCAGCACGTGCCGGCCTGAGAAGTGCCGTACGATCTGGGTCAGCGACTCGGTGGCCAGAACCTGCGTCGCACCCACCCATGCGGCCTCGGCCCCGCAGGCGCGCGGGCAGATCAGCGCGCGCTCGCAGGCTGCGGCGGCCATCGCGGCGGGCAGGGCGCCTGCGACCGGCAACAACCGCCCGTCGAGCGACAGTTCTCCCAGCGCCACCACCTGCGCGACCTCGTCCCTGGGCAGGATTTCCAGTTCTGCCAGCAGCGCAAGCGCGATCGGCAGGTCGAAATGGCTGCCCTCTTTCGGCAGGTCGGCGGGCGCGAGGTTGATGGCGATCCTTTTGGCCGGCAGGGCGATCGACAGGGCTTGCAGCGACGCCCGAACCCTTTCGCGCGATTCGGAGACCGATTTGTCGGGCAGGCCCACCACCGAAAAGGCCGGCATCCCGTCCGAGATCGCGCATTGCACCTCGACAAGGCGCGGCTCGACCCCTTCGAATGCCACGGTGAAGGTGCTGGCAACCATGCATGAACCCCGTT
>CAYTMV010000062.1:0-12008 GCA_964439015.1 uncultured Gemmobacter sp. | reverse complement strand
GCAGCATGTTGCGCGCGGCATTGGCGGCATCGGTATAGCCGAAGATCAGGATATTCGCCGCACCCTGCAAGCGGCTATGGGGGAAGATGCGCGCGCGCAGATCCGGGTCCAACGCAGAGTCGGCGCTCATTTCGCCTTCATATTCGAAATCGACCTCGTGCTGGTCGAGGATCTCCAGCGCGGACCGCATGCGGCGGCCGGAATCGGTGTCGAGGTTGCCGAAATTCGAATGGCTGCACAGCGCCACCCGCGGCGTGATGCCAAACCGGCGGGCGTGGCGCGCGGCGCCGATGGCGGCGGTGGCGATCTGTTCCGGCGTCGGCACAGGGTTGACCTGCGTGTCGGCCACAAACAGCGGGCCGTCTTCGAGGATCATCAGGCTCAGCGCGCCATGGGGCGAAAGCCCGCCGCGCGCCAGAACCTGCCGCACATAATTCAGGTGCCACAGATATTGGCCGAAGGTGCCGCAGATCATGCTGTCGGCGTCGCCGCGGTGTACGGCCACCGCCCCGATGGCAGAGGTGTTGGTGCGCATGATGGCGCGCGCCAGATCCGGCGTCACGCCACGACGCTGCATCAACTCGTGATAGGTTTGCCAATAATCGCGATAGCGCGAGTCGCTTTCGGGGTTCATCAGCTCGAAATCGCGGTCGGGGCGGATCGGCAGGCCGGCGCGCTCGCAGCGGGCGATCACCACGTCCGGGCGACCGATCAGGATCGGCTTGTCGTTCGTCTCTTCGATCATTGCGTTCGCGGCACGCAGCACCCGCTCATCCTCGCCCTCGGCAAAGATGATGCGGCGAGAGGCCGTCCGGCTGGCCTCGAACACCGGTTTCATGATCAGCGCGGACTTGAACACCGATCCGTTCAGCCGCTCGGCATAGGCCGCCAGATCATCGAGCGGCCGGGTGGCAACCCCGGTCTCCATCGCCGCGCGCGCAACCGCGCTGGCCACCACGCCGATCAGGCGGGGATCGAAAGGCTTGGGGATCAGGTAATCCGGGCCGAAGGTCAGCTTTTCGCCGCGATAGGCAGCCGCGGCCTCGGCGCTGGTCGTGGCGCGGGCCAGTGCCGCGATCCCCTCGATGCAGGCCAGTTGCATCTCGTCATTGATCTGGGTCGCGCCCACATCCAGCGCACCGCGGAAGATGAAGGGAAAGCACAGGACGTTGTTGACCTGATTGGGAAAATCGCTGCGCCCCGTCGCGATGATCGCACCGGGTGCCACGCTGCGCACCTCGTCGGGCAGGATTTCCGGGGTGGGGTTGGCCAAGGCAAAGATGATCGGATCGGGCGCCATCCGCGCCACCATGGCGGGCGTCAGCACCCCGGGGCCGGACAGGCCCAGAAACATGTCGGCCCCGTCGATCACCTCATCCAGCGTGCGCTTGTCGGAGGCCTGGGCATAGGCGGCCTTTTGCGGGTTCATGTCCACGTCACGGCCCTGATGCACCAACCCGTGAATGTCGCAGAGCCAGACGTTTTCGCGTTTGACGCCCAGTTTCAGAAGCATGTTGAGGCAGGCAATCCCTGCTGCCCCGCCCCCGGTCGAGACGATGCGGATATCTTCGAACCGCTTGCCCACGATCTTCAGCGCGTTGGTGGCCGCAGCCCCCACGACGATCGCGGTCCCGTGCTGGTCATCGTGGAACACCGGGATGTTCATCCGCTCGCGGCAGATCTTTTCGACGATGAAACAGTCGGGGGCCTTGATGTCCTCAAGGTTGATGGCGCCGAAACTCGGCTCCATCGCGCAGACGATCTCGGCCAGCTTTTCGGGGTCCGGCTGGTTCAGTTCAATGTCGAAGCAATCGATATTGGCAAACTTCTTGAACAGGACCGCCTTGCCCTCCATCACCGGCTTGGAGGCCAGCGCGCCGATATTGCCAAGCCCCAGAACGGCGGTGCCGTTGGTGACCACCGCCACCAGATTTCCCCGTGCAGTATACCGGCTGGCATTGGCGGGATCGGCCTTGATCTCAAGGCAGGCCTCGGCCACGCCGGGGCTGTAGGCGCGGGCCAGATCGCGGCCGTTGGCGAGGGGTTTGGTGGCGCGGATCTCAAGTTTGCCGGGTTTTGGAAACTCGTGATAGTCCAGGGCCGGGTGACGGGTGGTGTCGGGGCGGTTCTCTTCCATCTCATCCTCGCGCGTATATGGTTCAGCCTTGAACCATCATGCGCAGCCGTGCAAGCGCGCATTGCCGTTAAGTCAAGGCACGATCCGCGCGCCTGGCCACGTTTCACGAATACCCAAAATCTCCTGCCCTTGCCAAGCGCCGGGCGCGGGTTCATCCTGCTGACCAATTGGTCAAACGGAGGCGTCGATGTCCGACCTGCTGCAAGCTGCAATCGCCGTGCGCGATAACGCCTGGGTGCCCTATTCACGCTTCAAGGTGGGCGCGGCGTTGCGGGCGGCGGACGGGTCTGTGCATGTCGGCTGCAACGTTGAAAACGTGGCCTATCCAGAGGGCACCTGCGCCGAGGCCGGCGCGATTGCCGCCATGGTCGCGGCAGGGCAGACGCGGATCGCCGCGATCACGGTGGTGGCCGACAGCCCCAGCCCGGTGCCGCCCTGCGGGGGCTGCCGTCAGAAGATCGCCGAATTTGCCCCACCCGATGCGCAGGTGACGCTTTGCACGCTGGACGGGCAAGCTCGGGTGATGACTGTGGCAGAGCTGCTGCCCGGTGCCTTTGGCGCCGCACACATGGCCAAGGTGTAGGATGGACGCGCGTTCGGTCATTGCTGCGGTGCGCGACGGCAGGACGCCAGAGCCTGCGGCGCTGGGCTGGTTTGCCCGTGGGCTGGCGGACGGCACCGTGACCGATGCGCAGGCCGGGGCCTTTGCGATGGCGGTGTTGTGCCGGGGCCTGTCAGCCGAGGGGCGCGTGGCGCTGACCGAAGGCATGCGCGACAGCGGCCGGGTGCTGGCCTGGGATTTGCCGGGGCCGGTGGTGGACAAGCACTCCACCGGGGGGATCGGCGATGTGACATCGCTGCCGCTGGCCCCGGCGCTGGCGGCGTGCGGGGCCTATGTGCCGATGATCTCGGGCCGGGGGCTTGGCCATACCGGCGGCACGCTGGACAAGTTGGAGGCGATCCCCGGCTTTCGCACCGCGCTGTCCGAGGCCGAGTTTCGCGCGCAGGTGGCGGGGCACGGCTGCGCCATCGTGGCGGCTTCCGCCGACCTCGCGCCCGCAGACCGGCGGCTTTACGCGGTGCGCGATGTGACCTCGACGGTCGAAAGCATCGACCTGATCACCGCCTCGATCCTGTCAAAAAAGCTGGCCGCCGGCCTTGAGGCGCTGGTGCTGGACGTCAAATGCGGTTCGGGCGCTTTCATGAAAACGCGCGAGGATGCGCGGGCCCTGGCCGAAAGTCTGGTCGCGGTGGCGCAGGGGGCGGGGTGCCGCACATCGGCGCTGGTGACCGACATGACCCAGCCGCTGGCCCCCGCCGCCGGTAACGCGGTCGAGGTGGCGGCGGCGCTGGAGCTGCTGACGGGTGCCGCGCCGCAGTCGCGCCTCAGGGCCGCGACCATCGCACTGGGGGCCGAGGCACTGGTGCTGTGCGGGCTGGCGGGCGACGCTGCCGAAGGTGCCGCGCGCTTGGCGCAGGTGCTGGATGACGGCCGCGCGGCCGAAGGATTTGCGCGGATGGTGGCTGCGCAGGGCGGGCCGCGCGACCTGCTGACCCGCTGGCCTGACCTGCTGCCGGCGGCCCCGGTGATCCTGCCGGTCCCGGCGCGCCATGCGGGGCAGGTGGCTGCGATTGACGGTTTTGCCTTGGGCGAGGCCGTCGTGCATCTGGGGGGCGGGCGGCTGCGCGACGGCGACGCCGTAGACCCGCGCGTGGGGCTGACCGGGTTGCGGGCGCTGGGCGATACGGTCGCGCCGGGCGACGCGCTGGCGCTGGTCCATGCGGCGGATGAGGCCGCGGCGGCGCGCGCCGCAGAGGCGGTGCAGGCGGCCTGTCACATCGGCACGGCACCCGCGCTGCCGCCCCTGGTGTTCGAGAGGGTGGGATGAGCCGGGCGTTCCTGATCGTGATGGATTCCGTCGGCGCGGGCGGTGCCCCGGATGCGGCGGATTTCGGGGATGCCGGGGCCAATACGCTGGGTCATATCGCGATCGAATGTGCCGCCGGACGTGCCGACAAGGGCCGTTCGGGGCCGCTTCGGGTGCCGCATCTGGACGCGCTGGGTCTGTCGGCGGCGGTGCGGCTGGCCTCGGGCCTTGCGATGCCGGGGCTGGGCGCTGTGCCGCAAGGTCGCTGGGGCGCTGCGACCGAGGTGTCGCGCGGCAAGGACACGCCGTCTGGCCATTGGGAACTGGCGGGTGTGCCGGTGCCATGGGACTGGACGTATTTCCCGCAGACGCAGCCGGCCTTCCCCGACCATCTGGTGGCGTTGGTTTGCCAGTTTGCCGGCACCGAGGGCATCCTCGGCAATCGCCACGCGGGTGGGGTGCCGATCCTGGCCGAACTGGGCGCAGAACACCTGCGGACCGGCTGGCCGATCTGCTATACCTCGGCCGACAGCGTGTTTCAGATTGCCGCCCATGAAGAGGCGTTCGGGCTTGACCGGTTGCTGCGGCTTTGCGCCGATCTGGCACCGCATCTGCACGCGATGAAGGTCGGCCGGGTGATCGCCCGGCCCTTCACTGGCAGCCCCGGTGCCTTTACCCGCACGGCCAACCGCCGCGATTTTGCCATGGCCCCGCCCGCACCCACACTGCTGGATTGGGTCGCAGATGCGGGGCGCGAGACCCATGCCGTGGGCAAGGTGGGCGACATCTTTTCGATGCGGGGCGTGGGCAAGCTGTGGAAGGGCAAGTCAGACATTGACCTTTTCGATCATCTGGACCGGCTTGTTGAAAAGGCCGCGCCCGGTAGTTTGACATTTGCGAACTTTGTCGAGTTTGACAGCCTCTATGGGCATCTGCGCGACGTGGCCGGTTACGCCCGAGCGCTGGAGTGGTTTGACAGCCGCGTTGGCGCTTTGGTCGCGCGGCTGCGCCCCGGCGATATCGCCATTTTCACCGCCGATCACGGCAACGACCCCACCTTCCGCGGCACCGACCACACGCGCGAGCGGGTGCCGGTTCTGGTGGCAGGCACCGGGGTGGGCGAGATCGGGTTGTGCGGGTTTGTCGATGTGGCGGACTCGGTCGCGGCGCATCTGGGCGTGCCGGCGCAAGGGGCAGGAAGGAGCTTTCTGTGACACCCAAGATCGAGTTGCACATGCACCTTGAGGGGGCCGCCCCGCCGGCCTTCATCCGGGGGCTGTCACGCGAAAAGGGCATCGACATTTCCGGGATCTTCACCGAGTCCGGCGGTTATGTGCTGCGCGACTTCTGGCATTTCCTGAAGGTCTATGAGGCCGCGACCTCGGTCCTGACCACGCCCGAGGATTATCGCCGCCTGACGCTGGCGGTGCTGGAGGAAAGCGCGTCCCACGGGGTGATCTACACGGAAAGTTTCATTTCGCCCGCCTTTTGCGGTGGCGGCGATCTGGCGGCATGGCGCGATTATCTGGCGGCGATCGAGGATGCAGCCGATCAGGCGCAGCGGACGATGGGCATCACGCTGCGCGCCATTGTCACGCCGGTGCGACATTTCGGCCCCGACAAGGCCAGGCTGTCGGCGATCTGTGCCGCCGAAACCGCGGGGCGCTTTGTCACCGGCTTCGGCATCGGCGGCGACGAAAAGGTGGGCGAGCCTGCCGATTTCCGCTGGTCCTTCGATTGCGCGCGCGAGGCGGGTCTGGGCATCACTGCCCATGCCGGCGAATGGCGCGGGCCTGACCATATCCGCGCCACGCTGCAGGCGCTGAACCCGTCGCGCCTTGGGCACGGCGTGCGCGCTATCGAGGATCTGGCCTTGGTGGACGAATTGGCCGAGCGCGGCACGGTGCTGGAGGTCTGTCCCGGATCGAACATCGCGCTGGGCCTGTATCCCGGCTGGCGGCAGCATCCGATCGGGCAGTTGTTTCATCGCGGCGTGAAGGTCACGGTTTCCACCGACGATCCGCCCTTCTTTGCCACGACCATGACCCGCGAATGGGACCGGCTTGCCGATGCCTTCGACTGGGATGCCGGCGTCTTTGCCACCCTGAACAAGACTGCGCTGGAGGCCGCCTTCTGCGATGCCGAAACCCGCGCGCATATCGCCAAACAGTTGGAGAAAGCCGATGCTTGACCACTTGACCATCGTCCAGCATCCGCTGGTGCAGCACAAGCTGTCGATCATGCGCGATGTCACCACCTCGACCGCAGGTTTCCGGCGGCTGTTGCGCGAGATCAGCCTGCTGCTGGCCTATGAGGTCACGCGCGAATTGCCGATGACCACCGCGCGCATCACGACCCCGTTGGAGGAGATGGACGCGCCCACCATCGACGGCAAGAAACTGGCGCTGATCTCGATCCTGCGGGCAGGCAACGGCTTGCTGGACGGGATACTGGAGCTGGTCCCGGCGGCGCGGGTGGGCTTTGTCGGCCTCTATCGCGATCCCGAGACGCTGCAACCGGTGCAATATTACTGCAAGCTGCCCGACCAGCTGCAGGACCGTATCTGCATCGTCGTCGATCCGATGTTGGCCACCGGCAATTCGTCGGTCGCGGCCATCGACCTTTTGAAGCGCGCCGGGGCCACGAATATCCGCTTCCTCTGTCTGCTGGCCGCACCCGAAGGGGTTGCACGGATGCGCGAGGCCCATCCCGATGTGCCGATCGTCACGGCGGCGGTGGACCGTCAATTGAACGAGCACGGTTATATCGTGCCGGGTCTAGGGGATGCGGGTGACCGCATGTTCGGCACAAAATAGGCAGATTCGGCTGGGGATTGCCCTTGCCTTGGACACAATTCCGCCGCATTCTCTCCTGACGCCACGCTGAGGGTAGTCATGCGATTTACGGTTGTCTCTGCCGCGCTTCTGGCGGCGGTTCTGGGTTCCAATGCTGCGTTTGCCCAGCAGGCGTTGGCCACCATCAAAGACCCTGCCGAGCTGCCGCCGGCAGGCTTCAAGGGGCAGATGTATGTCGACAGCAAGGGCTGCGTGTTTCTGCGCGCGGGCTATGGCGGCACGGTGAGCTGGGTGCCGCGGGTCGGTGCCAATCGCAAGCCGCTCTGTGGCTTTCCGCCCACCTTGCAGGCGATGGCCAAGCCGATCGAGGTGGCTGAGGCCGCGGCCGCCCCCGCAGCCGCGCCAGCCCCCGCGCGGCTTGTCGCGCCTGAGCCCACCGGCCCCGTGCCCCGTGCGCCCGAGCCCGCGCCCACGATCCTGCGGGCGCCCGATAATGCCCAGCCCATGCCCACCGTCGCGCTGACCTCGGCGCCGCCCGCGATCAAGGCGTCGCGCCAGCCCTCCCTGATGCCCGAAAGCGCCTATGTGGCGGCGCGCCCGGCTACGGCAGCCGCGCCGGCTGCCACTGTCCCTGCGCCGGCAAGGGTGGTTGCGCGGCCCAGCGCGGGGCCCGCGCCCACCATCCTGTCCGCCGCCGTGGTTCCACCGCCCAGCGCGGCCGCCGCACCGACCCGTCTGGCCGTGGTGACGCGGCCCGCGCCCGGCCAGTATCGCTGCGATGCCTTGGCCCCGGTGGCACAGGTGCTGACGCTGTCAAACGGCGGCACGGCCGTTCTTTGTACCCGTGGCGACGGCACGCTGAACGGCGCGCGCGCGCCGGAATACGCGGTTGTGGCGATGGGCGAGGGGGACCGCGTTGGTGCGGGACTCTATCCGCCCAAAGGTGGAAAGACCCCGCGCGCCGCGGCAACCGCGCCCGCAACTGTCACGGTCCGGCAGGTGCGGGTGGTAACGGTCGTTCCGGCCCGCCAGCCCGGCGATCCGGTTCTGGTGGGCGGCAATGGATACAACCCTGCGCCGGCCATGCCAAAGGGCTGGAAATCGGCCTGGGATGATGACCGGCTGAACCCGATGCGCGGCCGGGGCACGGCCCTTGGGCAGGCGCAGCAGGATCAGGTCTGGACCCGCGAGGTGCCGGCGCGTCTGGTCAGCGCGGCTGCGCCGCAGGCCCGCGTTGTGGCTACGCAGCCGGCCCAGGTTGTCATCTCGACCAAGGCCGAAGCCGGCCAACCTGCTCCGCGGGTCAAACCGGCGACGGGCGGCAAGCTCTATGTGCAGGTCGGCACCTTTGGCGAGGCCAGCAATGCCGATGGCGCCAAGGCCCGGCTGCGCGCGGCGGGCCTGCCGGTCGGCACGGCCAAGGTCTCGAAAGGGGGGCGGGCCTTGCAGATGGTGCTGGCTGGCCCCTTCGCGGATGCGGGTTCGGCGCAGGCCGCCCTGGGCATGGCCCGGGCTGCAGGCTTTGGAGACGCGTTCATCCGCTGATCCGCCTCATGCAGTGATTTGGAAAGCCCGGCCCAAAAGGCCGGGTTTCTCATTGGATGCAGATGCCCTGCAGGGTAATCCAGTCGCTGTCGGTCAGGATCAGCGGCGGTGGCTTGTCGGCAAAGGGGTCTGCGGCCAACAGGCCCTGCACCGTCGCCCCCGTCGGATCCAGTGCCGTGGCATAGGGCCGCGTGGCAATGCCGGCACTGGCAAATCGCTGGGCCAGAAGCTGCGGGTCCAGCGGCAGCGGATCGGCAGTCACCAGCGTTTCCGCGTAGCCCTCGACCGTAGCCGGGTCCAACCGGCCCGAGGTCAATAGTCCTAGCGTGGCAAACAGTCCGGCATGGTGCAGCACCGGCAACAGCGGGTCTTCAATCTGGGCCCGCTGCGCCTCGGCCAGCGCAAAGCCCGCGGCGATTTCGGGGCTGTCCTGCATCTCGATCAGGTCGGCGTTCAGCGCGATCAGGTCGCCGGGCAGATGCAAGGCACGGGCCGGGCCGTCGCGCAGCACCACCAGCCGATCCTCGCCTTCGGACCCGAACAACCGGAACCCCAGCGCTTTGAGCGCGTCGCGGGCGGCCGGGTCGGCGCAGGGCGCGCCGGTGACGCGCGCCAGATCGGCCAGCACCATCTTGCCGATGGCCTGACGCGTGGCGTCTGGCACGACCGATGCCGCATGGCGGTAGGTGGCGCCCGGTAACCAGACCAGAAAGGCCAGTGCCAGCAGACCAAAGCCGCCGGCAATCAGTCCACCGCGCAACGCCCCGCGGCGGGGAGCCTCGCGCCGGATGGCGTTGCGCACGGTCTCCAGCGCAGCGATCATGTCGGCGTCCTCGATCTCCAGCGTCTCACCGGAATCCTCGAAGCCGGGGGCGTAGAGCGCGGGGGATTGCAGGGGGTTGAGCCGCTCGACGGCGGGCAGGGACCAGTGGCTCAGCGGGCGTTCGGTCCGCGGGTCTTTCAGCATCAGCGTGGCATCGCCGAACAGAACCAGAACCTCGCGCCGTTGCGCCTCCGCACCCGGTCGCCACAGCCCGATCGCCTCGAGCTTGAGGTATTTCGTCAGCGCCGTCATCTGCCCGGCTTGCCGTCCCTTGTCCTGTCCCCTCACCGGCCTTGACGCCGGCTTTCGTCCAGCCTAGCGCAGCGGTGGAGAAAGCGCCAGCAAATGCCGCTTTCAGACGCGAAACCAGCCACCCGACACGGTTTCTGGAGCGAGGGAGGAAGACGCATGACGCATCAGGACCGCACGATGGCTGCTGCCCTGTTCCTTTTGGGGCAGGCGGTGGTGGTGGGATATACCGACAACCAGGTTTACCGCGTCTCGTCCGAGGCGGGGTTGTGGCAGTTCCATGCGCTGCGATCCGTTCTGGCATGGGCGATCCTGCTGGTGGCGGCGGCGGTCTGGGGGATGCGCCTCAGGCCGCAGAACCTGCGCGCGGTGGCGGCGCGCTCGGCCATCCATGGCGCGGCACTGATGATCTATTTCGGGGCGCTGGGCTTCCTGCCGGTGGCGCAGGTGGCGGCGGGGCTGTTTTCGGCCCCGATCTTCGTGCTGCTGATCAACCGCTATGCCTTTGGCCTGCGGATCACGCCGGTTCAGGCCATGGCGGTTGCGATGGGCTTTTGCGGCGTGGTGCTGGTGCTGGGCCCCGCCGCGATGGAGGGCGCGAGCCTTGCCGCGCTGCTGCCGGTGGTGGCGGGCGCGCTTTATGCGCTAGGCAATGTCGCCACCCGCACCTGGTGCGCAGGAGAAAGCGCGGCGACGCTGCTGGGCGGTTTCTTCCTTGCGCTGGGCGTTTTGGGCGTGATCGGGATGACGGCGCTGACGCTGTTTCCGCAGCCGGTGCCAGCGGGCGGCGATGGCTGGCTGCTGCGCGGTCCGGTCTGGCCTACAGCGCAGGTCTGGTTCTGGACTTTCGTGCAGGCGGCGGGGTCGCTGTTGGGCGTGGGGCTGATGATCCGCGGCTATCAACTGGCCGAGGCGGCCAAGGTTTCGGTCTTTGAATATGTGATCCTGCCGGCCTCGGCCCTTTGGGCATGGGTCCTGAAGGGCGAGGTGCTGGGCCTGTCGGCCATTGCCGGCATGGTGCTGATCGCGATGGCAGGGGTGCTGATCGCGCTGGGTCCTCAGCCGAAGGCATCGCCACTGTCGGCCGGGGCATCCTGACCCGGCAGGTCGCCCATCGCCTCGCGCCAATGGCGGCGGCACATGGAGACATAGGTCTCATTGCCGCCGATCTGGACCTGATCGCCCTCGCGCAGGGCCCGCCCGTCCGGGCCGCGGCGGATCACCATGGTGGCTTTCTTGCCGCAATGGCAAATGGTGCGCACCTCGCGCATCTCGTCGGCCCAGGCCAGCAGCGCCGCCGAGCCGGGGAACAGGTTGCCCTGAAAATCCACCCGCAGCCCGTAGCACATCACCGGCACCCGCTGGTCATCGACGATCCGCGCCAGTTGCCAGACCTGATCGCGGGTCAGAAACTGCGCCTCGTCAATGAAGATGCAGGCGATGGGCCTTGTGGCGAGGGTCGCGGAGATTTGCTGGAACAGGTCGTCATCCGGGCCGAAGGTCTCGGCCGGCTCGCCAATGCCGATGCGGCTGGCAATCCGCCCCGCGCCCGCCCGGTCATCCAGCCGCGCGGTCAACAACAACGTCTGCATCCCCATCTCGCGGTAATTGTGCGAGGCTTGCAGCAGCGCCGTCGATTTGCCGGCATTCATCGTGGAATAGTGGAAATACAACTTGGCCATGGTCTGCGTTTAGCCGCGTCGGCCCGGCCGCGCAACCAACGCGCCGCGCCCGTTTGACGGGCGCGGCCAACTGGTCAAGCATCAGAACCGTCAACTGATTACACCCCTTTGACGGGTCCGCCGCAGGGCCGGCACCACATGTGCCGACCGTCCTGCAACAGGAAGCGACGGACCCCAAGCGCGGCTGACACTGGGGATGCCCGCCGCACACTCGCACACACTCCGGATCAACCGGAGTGCTTAGATTGATGACAAATTCCCAAGCGAGCCTTAATGGGAAAACTTGAAGTGATTTCCCCTGCTTGCAGGCTGGGTTTGAAGGGTTGTCTCATGTCGGTAGCAAGTTATCTGAAGAAACACACCGAGGCGTTGGTCAAGGATGTCGGAATCGAAGCAGCCTGTCGGCTGACCGGCAAGTCCAAGGCGACGATAGGGCGCTATTATTCAGAGGCGGACGAGCATGATGATCGTTTCATGCCCATCGACGTTGTGGCGCAACTGGAGTCCGCGGCGCGCTTTCCGCATGTGACGGTGGCGCTGGCCGACCTGCGCGGCCTGACGATGAGCTATGATGGCGAGCGCCGCAACGCGCAAAGCCGCGGCATCAATCAGGATGTGGTGGCGCTGGCGCAACGCTTCGGCGCGCTGATGGCAGAATACAATCAGGCCATTGGCGATGGCCGGATTTCGGTCAACGAGGCCAAGCGCCTTCTGCGCGAGACGCTGGCGATCCAGCAGGTGCTGCTGGAAATGAAGCTGAACCTTGAGGAAGAAGCCGAGCATTGACCCCGGCCGCAGCCCTCAGCGCGGTTTGCGCGGGGCTGAGGGCCGGGCGGGCGGCTTGGCGCCAGCGCGCTTGGGGGCGGCCTGACCTCCGGGCGCGCGGGCAGGTTTTGCCTGCGGTTGGCC